>CAZTZN010000067.1:0-18535 GCA_964617715.1 uncultured Armatimonadia bacterium
GGGGCAGGGAGGGAGATCCTGATTGTCGGTGAACCGCCCGGCTGAGATGGCGGGGGGAGCGGGCGCTCGTGGTCCCGTACGATCCTCGACGGCGGGCGCCCCCGCCCGCCACGGACAATCCCCTGTAGCCCCCCGGGTAAGGCTACAGGGCCTCGTACACCGGCACCGTCAGCTCCTCCGCCACCGTATGCGTGGGGTCGCTCAGCTCGAAGCGGAAGACATACTCGCCGGGCACGGTCAGGCCCGTGACCGCGCAGCCCGCCTCGGTCGGCGTCGCCAGCGCCGCGTTCGCGCCGTCAGGCTGACGCACGATGCTCCAGCGCATGGTCAGCGCATCGCCCTCGACGTCCCGCCCCGCACCGCGCAGCAGCGTCTTCCCGTCCGCGATGGTCACACGCACCGGGATACGGTTGTGCACATCCACCGGCACCGGCGGCTGGTTGCCGGCGAACACGCGTACCATCAGCAGCTTCTCGACAGAATTCACCGGGTCGCTCACCACGACCGCAAAGGTGTACTCACCCGGCCCCGACAGCCCCGAGGCCTGTGTCGAGGTTGCCGTCGGGTCGGCGATGCTCACCTGCACCCCCGCGGGCTGCGCGACCACTCGCCAGGCGCAGCGCAGCTCATCCTGGTCCGGGTCGGTGGCGGCCACCGAGAGCGTGACCGTGTCCTGCGGCGTGTGCAGGAAGGCCGGCCGTGCGCGCCAGGACGTCGGCGTCGGTGGGAGGTTCGCCTCCATGCGCGGGTAGATGGTGCAGACGCTGTTGGCCGCCAGCGTGATCGGCGTGCGCCCGTCCGCGCCCACGTTCATCGGCCGCCCTTCCTCAACGGGTCGGTTCCCGACCGTCCAGGAGATGCCGTACATCCCCGGTGGCAGCCCGACGACCGTCCCCGACCAGGTCTGCGCGCCCTGCTCGGTGTTGATCAGCACCACGGTCACGCGGCCGTCATGCTCGAAGGCCAGCGCGCGCACCGCCGGGTCGCTGCAGGTCGCCGCGACGCGCACCGCGCCCGGCCGCACGTAGTGGCTCACCTGGCGGAAGCGCCAGTAGTGGTTGCCGCCGCGGAAGCTGTCGGAGCTGATGCCGCCCTCGATGGTCGCGTAGTCCGGACTCGCCAGGCCGTAGACCTCCCAACAGGAGCAGCCGCCCACGGTCAGGTCGGTGTACAGGTGGTCGATGGTCAGGTTCATGAACTCGGTCTGGGCGGTGGGCAGGCCGCGGGCGACGGCGAACTCGCGCAGCTCCGCGAGGCGGTCATTGTTCCCGTAGAGGTGGTAGGAGATGAGCCCGATGTGCGGCCACAGGTCCGCCTGGCCCTGCACCGCCTCGAGGTAGCGCATGGCCACCGCGACGTTGATGCTTTCGGGGAACTGAATCATGGTCGGGAAGCCCAGCTCGCGCAGACGCGGCACGGTGGCACGGATCATCTCCGCCACCACCTGCGCCGTGAACGGGTTGTGGTTGCCCGCCTCGTTGCAGATGCAGTAGTAGTCGGCGGTCACGCCCCACGACTCGCGCAGCCGCAGCAACACCGAGGCCGCGAACTCGGCGTACTCCTCGGGGTCGCGCAGGTACCACGGCGGCACGGTGCCGCTGGAGCCGCCGTCGAAGAACGAGGGGCTGACGTAGCTGCTGAAGGGGTCGCCGCGCGCCTCGATGGCGTCCTTGAAGGGCACGATCCAGTCGCGGGCACGCTCGTCAAGGGCCTCGGTATCGAGGGCGTCCCAGTTGATCTCGCGCGGGTCGTTGTTATCGTTGAGCCACTCCCAGGCCCGGACGCCCGGCCGGTTGCCCGAGGGCGGCTCGTAGCGCAGGCGAGTGATGCCCAGGTCATTCACCGCGCGGTCGATGACGATGTCGCGCGCCAGTTCCGGCGCCGGCGCCCACGGCGTGGTCTTGCCCCAGCCGAGGATGGTCTGGTGGCGCACGGACGTATCGATGGTCACGACCGCGTCCTGCGCCCGGCATCCCGCCGCCAGCGCCAGGACCAACGCACACGCCAGCACACAGGTGCAGCGCATCGCACTCACCTCACCGGTGCACACTAACCCATCCGGACGGCGGGCGCCTTCGCTCGCCTCCGACCGTAGACAACAGTGCGTACGTGCTGCAGGGGCACGGAGGAGTGCGCCACACTCCCCCCCCGGCAGCGCGGGCGTGTGCCGCAGCTTCCATGCCGGCCCGGCCACGACCGGCCGCCTCGGCCCACCCGCGATGCCGCGCTACACGTCGAAGATCTCGAAGGCCGCGCGGGCCGCCTCGATGGTGTCGCCCTTGGGCTGGAACTCGTGGGAGACGTAGCCCTCGAAGCCGGTCGCGGCGATGGCGCGCGCGACCGCCCGGTAGTTGATCTCCTGCTCGTCGTCGAGGTCACGGCGGCCGGGATTGCCGCCGGTGTGGAAATGCCCGATCCACTCGATGTTGTCGGTAATGGTGCGAACCAGGTCGCCTTCCATGATCTGCATGTGATACGCGTCATAGAGCAGCTTCACCGCGGGCGAGTTCACCAGCTTGCACACATGCACTCCCCAGGGGGTGTTATCGCACTGGTAGCCCTGGTGATCGACCTTCGAGTTGAGCAGCTCCATGCACAGCGTGACCCCCGCGTCCTCGGCCATCGGCGCCATGCGCGCGAGGATCTCGGCGCAGTACTCCGCGCCGGCGATCTCCGAGAGCCCGAAGCGCCGGTTCCCCGAGAAACACACCAGCACCGGCACGGCGTTGTCGGCGGCCAGCGCGATGCTCTCCTCCAGCTCCGCCGCGATGCGGGCATGGTTGGCGGGGTCATTCATGCCGTCGCCGAGCGACTGGTGGCCGGTGAGCAGCGCCACCTCGAGCCCGTGATCCTTGACCAGCGGGATCTGCTCGGGGGCCATCATCTCCATGGCGTCGAAGCCGATCTCTTTCGCGGCGGTCATGATCTGTTCGGGCGAGTAGCTGCTTGAGTTGACGAACGCCCACCACGTCAGCGCCTGCTTCATGGTTGTCCCTCCGGGAAGCGATTGACTACGGGCTGCATGCGACGAGCACACGGCACGACGTAGCGCCTTCGACGCGGGGGCGTCAGCGTCCTGTGCAAGCGCCCGGCCCCCCCGTCGTCGCGCCGTTCACGATTGGGGCGGTTCCCGCCGTTCCCTTCACAGCCGCCGTCACGGACGCAACGGCCACATGCGATACACCAGCACATTCACATCGCCCGGGAACTCTCCGCCCGCCTCCAGCACCACGGTGTTCTCGCCCGGCTGCAGGCGCAGCGCCGACAGGTTGACGTCCACCGGCTGTCCCGGCTCCATCCCCACCGGCCACACGACCGCGCCCTCAGCCGGGCTGGCGGTCAGCGCCTGCCCGGCCTGCAGGGTCACCGGGAACTCAGTGCGCATGCCGTTCACGATGATCGCCGGCCGCTGCAGGTCGGTGGCGACGTTGAGGTCAGGCAGCGCGCGCACGTCATCGATGCGAACCGCCACTGACTCGCGGCGCTTGATGTTGTTGAAGTAGAGCAGCAGGTACTCGACCTGCGCGGGGTCGAAGTCCTCGCCCTGCAGCGCGAAGGTGTGCAGGCTCCAACCCGTGAAGTCGATGGTGGCCAGGTGATTGCAATAGTGCCCCTGGGTGTCGCGAAGCTGGATGCGCAGTTTCTCGTAGCCTTCATCGCCGTAGATCCACAGTCCGATGCCCGCATAGGCGCTCAGGTCCAGGGGCGGGTCGAAGCGCCGGCCGATGCCGGTCCAGCCCCACAGATCGGTGTCGTTGGTGGCCGCGTAGGCCAGCGCGCTGTCCCCTACCTTCGCGTCCTCAGACAGCTCGTAGCTCTGCGTAACGCCCGCCATCACCACGCCCGTGTCCGTGACTTCCTTGCGGTTGCCCGCGACGTACTGCTCGTACCGGTTCTCCTCGCTCGGCCGCCAAATCTCGGCGTCGTCGAAACTCTCGATGGTCAGGGCCGCCGGATCCTCATAGCCGGCATAGGCCACCGGGCGCGGCCCCGGCACGATCTCCACCGCCAGGTCGCAGGGCTCGTCGAGGTCGTTGGTGATGCGCCACGCATTGACCACGCCGTCGAGCACGTCCACGGTGCGCGGCTGCTCATAGACCGCCCGGAAGAGGCGGAAGCCCTCCGCGTCCTCAAGCAGCCGGAAGTCGTGCCCCGGCTCCTGCATCTGCGCCAGCACATCCTCGGGGAACGACCCGGCCTCGCGGCAGCGCTCATAGCGGGCCAGCATCTCGAAGGTCCGCCGCGCCTGCGGCAGCGCCTCCAGCGACGCGCGCGAGCACTCGATGGAGATCGAGGCGCCGATGCTCAGCGCCTTGGCGCGCACGTACTCGATCTGGTCGGGGCGCACGTTGCTGAACATGTAGTACCAGCCGATGTCCGAGCGGGTGAAGTTGCGCGCCTGTGTCAGGATTCCCGGCCAGCGCTGGTCGAGATAGCCCTTGATGTCCCCGTGCCCGTCCGCCGAGGCGCTGCGCGGGATGATGTGCCACAGGATGTTCGAGCCGGTGCCGTTGCTGGTCTGGTAGAGCACATCGTGGTCGAGCTTGGAGTAGTAGCCCAGGTGCATGCGGTTGAGGTAGTACCAGCCGTCGAGCTGCGGACCCATGGTGCCGTCGCTGGCGTCGAAGTAGATCATGTCGAAGCCGCAGTAGTTGGCGACGGCCGCGAAGTTGCTGGTAACCTCCTCGGCCAGTTCGCTGTCGGGATCGACGAGGAAGAAGCCCCACTGGTTAAGCATCCCACGGACCTCGGCCCCGGCGGGGTGCGCGGTCGCGGTGGTGCCCAGCGCCCCGCGCGTGCAGCCCAGGTAGCGAAAGGGCGGCCCGACCTCTACGTCCGTGTATTGGATGATCTCGTCGCCCACGCGCAGGAAGTAGCCCGGGTAGGCGCGCGAGCGCGGCGTCGCCGGCGGCAACATCTGCGGCTGCTCGGTGAGCGTGAGCGTGGTCGCCGCCTCGTCGATTGCCTCGGCCAGCGGCGGGCACTCGGCGTAGGCCAGGTCATCGCGCGGGACCGGCGTGACGTAGGGGTCATTCGGCGAGATCGACGGCCCGAAGACGTGCACTCCCGCGGTCAGTCCGGCGGCATGGGCTCTCTCCACGAAGCGCTTGACGCTGTCCAGCCCGTCGGGGTAGCGGTCGGTATTGATGTCGTAGTGTCCGTGATTGGCGAGCCAGTCGTTCTTGAGGATGATGATGGTGCCGAAGCCGCCGAGCTTGGCGTACTCGATGAGCGTGTCTATGTCCGCCTCCGTGGAGCCGGTGGCGAACAGGTATGACTCGTGCGCCATGTCCGAGAACCGGGCCCACTGGCCGTCGAGGATCGGGCAGGGCAGGCCGTTGGCGCGCTCGGCGCCCATGATGGCCTCGTTGAAGCGCTCGCGCGGTGCCACCACGAGAGCGAAGCCCGCGCCCACGATCTTGTGCTCGGCCACCGCCGAACAGCGCAGCGCGCGGATGGTGGCTCCGTGGTCCGCGCCCGAGTTGTAGGTGTTGACCGTGGTGCCGAACAGCGAGATGCCGAAGCGGTCGTCGTAGGTCGCGTTGAACGCGGGCGCCACGCTCTGGCGGCGCAGCACCGGGAACTGGATGGTGAAGCTCGCGACGTCATCGGGCTGGATGTCGAGCACCTCGAAGAAGAAGTGCCCCTCACGCGCCTCGGCGCGGATGCGCGCCCGCACCTCGGGGTCCAGGAACTGCACGGTCAGCACATCGCCCTCCTGCGTCACCGAGTGCACCGGCACGGTCATCCCCGCGCGCGTGGCCACGAACATGTCGAGCGGCGTGTCGCCCGCCGCCAGCTCCTCGCCCGTGGCCAGGTCCTGCAGGCTGGTCAGCCGCCCCGCCGCCGAGATAGTCATGCGCGCCAGCATGGTCTCCAGCACGATGTCGGGCCCCAGGTCGCCCTGCGCGGGTGGCTCCAGCGGCTCAAGGCGCACGTCATCGAGGTCCACCGACTGCCCGGCCGGAACCGCGATGGCCGGGCCGGAGTTCCGATAGCCCTCGCCGCCGGGGCGATAGTAGCCGAAGATCTCGGTCCACTCGCCCTCCGGGGCGACGCCCTGGGCGATGACGGGCACACTCATCGCCCGGTCGGTGAAGTACTCGTAAACGTAGATCACGGCGGCGCCGCCGCGGATACGCGCGGACAGCCGGTACCACTGCTCGGGGACGAGGTCGTCGCGGATCTGGTAGATGTGGCTGCCGCGCTCGCCCGCGTTCACGTGCACGTAGCGCTGGCCCGCGAAGGCGCCGTCCTCGCGCACCTCGATGGTGCCCGGGTAGGCGGTGTTGAGCGTCCAGCGCTCGGGCACGAGCGGCGGGTCGCCGAGCGTCCAGCCGTGGTAGAGGCCGTCCTCACCCGGCGTGACGGCCGTCGCGGACTCGAAGCTGCCGTTGGTGAGGGGCATCTGCGCCTCCTGGGCGTACACGGCGGCAGCGAGGAGGATGAGCGCGAGGGTGCTCAGGCACAAGGTGGTCGCGGTCCGAGGCATGAGAAGGCTCCCTGTCCGGCGTCAGTAAGCCATCGAGGGTATGTTCGGCCCGGGGCGCGCCGGGTCCTTCGTACGGAGGCAGGGCTCTCGGCGTTACGGCGAACGTCTGCCGTCTGGTGGGTGCAACGGCCGGGCCGGGATGGGACCTTCGCCGTGCCGGCGCACGGCGAACTCCTCCACACGACACGACGCACTGGCCGTCGGCCGTTGCCGTCGTCGTTGTGGAGGGGCGGGCCTACGCGCCTGCCCGCGTCGTTCGTCGTTGCCGTTCGGAGCGACGCATGTTCACATGCGTCGGCCGTTGCCGTCGTCGTCGCCGATCCGTCTCCGACCGCGCGACGAGGCACCCGTGCCGCGGAACGACTCCTCGTCCGCCATCGCCGTCCGCCCCCGTTCCCCCCTTGCCCCCTGCCTACTGCCCGTTGCCGGCCGTGCGGATCTCGTCGTAGAGCGTCAGCACATTCTCCAGCGGCGTCCCCGACTGGATGTTGTGGCAGGGGCCACAGATGTATCCGGTGCCGTCGGACGCGAGGATGCGGATGTTCTCGCGCACCTCGCGCCGCACGTCCTCAGGGGTGCCGAAGGGCAGCACGTACTGATTGTCGATGGCTCCGTGAAAGCACAGCGCGTGGCCGAACTCGCGCTTGAGCCACTCGCGGTCCATGTTCCGGCAGCGGTACTGGATCGGGTTGAGCACCTCCACGCCCATCTCGACCAGGTCGGGCACGATCTCGCCGATGCCGCCGTCGTCGTGGTGGTAGACCTTGAGCCCGAACTCGTGGGCGAGCGCGATGGCGCGGCGGTAGTGCGGCCAGAAGAGGCTGCGGATGGCCGCCGGACTCATCACCAGCCCGTTCTGGGAGCCGAAGTCGTCGGTGACCTGCGCGAGGTCGAGGTGTTCGGCGGCGGCCTCGAAGAACATGCGATGCTGGCGCAGACGGTAGTCCATGACCCGGTCGAGGACCGCCTCGATCAGCTCCGGGCGCAGCGCGATGTTGAGCAGCGCCCGCTCCTCGCCGAACAGGTTCCACAGGTCCACGTAGGGGGCGATGTAGCCGCCCATGGTCACCTGCGTCGGGTGCGCCCTGCACGCGGCCTCGGCGGCGCCGGCGAAGTCCCAGTCGGCCGGGTCGCCCAGGTCGAAGTCCTCGACCTGCGCGACCTCGGTGAACTCGGCCATGGGCGCGTGGGTGCGCTCGGAGTAGGCGCCGCCGGTGGGCAGCGTGATGGTGCGCGTCTGCACGCCCCACAGGCCCGCGGGCCCGCCGTCGGGGCCGGTCCACGGGGGGCCGGTGTAGCGCAGGCCGATGCCCGCGATGGCGTCCACGCCCAGCGCGTCGAGCACCACCTGCCAGTCCTCGGTGCGAAAGTGCTCGAGCAGCATCTGGCGCACCTCGGCGGTGCCCCAGAAGTCGCAGGGGATGCGGTCCACCGGCTGATGGGTGATCGCGGCCCAGACGCGCTCGCGTGAGGTCATGGTCTCGGTCGCTTCGCTCCCTCGACAGCTACGGGCTACGAGCTACGAGCTACGAGCTAACGGCAACGACACGGCACCGGCGTCCAGGCGATGCGCCTGGACGCCCTGATCGGGGGGGCCGCGCCGTCGGAGGGTCCGTCCTGAGGGGCAAGTGCGCGGGCACTTGCACCGAAGTCGGCCCGGCCGTTTGCCGTTAGTCCAGGAAGCCCGGCATAGGGCCAACCCAAGCCCTGAGGAGCAGCGCCAGAACCGCCGCGAGGACGGCCGCCATCATCACGCGAAGCCAGATTGCGTACCTGGCGTCCGCCGCGAAGCCGATGCTGCCCAGCAGCATCCCGAGCATAACCAGGTAGACCGACACAGGCGGCAGAAGGCGCTGGGTCAATCGCGCGCCGAACAACCAACTGATCGGCCCGGCGGCCAGGCATGACGCAGCGGCGATCAGCGCGCGGCTCCGCGTCGGGTCGGTTGCCCGGATGAGCAGGAACAGCCCCGTGGCGATGGCAAGTGTCACAGGCAGCTCCAGAGGGTGGCCGAAGTAGATATGGTACGTCAGGTCGTCCACCATGCCACCTCCATCGCAGACCGACGACCGGAGCCGCTGACTTCCTGACGCAGCGGCGGACGGGCGCTTCTCGCGCACCGCCCGCCGCCCTTGCGCCCACGCTTCCCGGCCGTCCAACCGCTCCCGGCCGTCCGGCCGTTCCCCCATTGCCGATTGCCGATTGCCCCTTCCCGGCCGTTCACACCACGTTCCACGTCTCGAACGCCGCCCTCGCTGCCGCGATGCGGTCCTCGCCCTTGGGGCCGAACTCGTGGCCGACGTAGCCGTCGTAGTCGAGCTCCGCGATGGCGCGGGCGATGGCCGGGTAGTAGATCTCCTGCTGATCGTCCATGTCGTGGCGGCCCGGGTTGCCCGCGGTGTGGAAGTGCTTGAAGTACTCAATGTTGTCCTGAATCGTGCGGATCAGGTCGCCCTCCATGATCTGCATGTGATAGATGTCGTAAAGCAGCGCCACGCGCGGGCTGTTCACCATCCTGCACACATGCACGCCCCATTCGGTCGAGTCGCACATGTACCCGGGGTGGTTGACCCGCGAGTTGAGCAGCTCCATGCACAGGTTGATGCCCTTCTCCTCGGCGGTCGGCGCGACGCGGGAGAGTATCTCGGCCGTGATCTCCGCGCCCTGCAGGTCACTCACGCCCTCGTAGCGGTTGCCCGAGAGGCACAAGATGCTCGGGATGTCGTACTGCTCGGCCAGCTCGAAGCTCGCCATCAGCTCATCGTAGATGCGCTCATGGTTCTCGCGCTTGTTGAGGCCGTCGGCCAGCGACTTGTGGCCGACGAAGATGGCGATGTCCAGCCCGGCGTCCTTGATCACCGGGAAGATCTCGGGCGGGCTCATCTCGATCGAGGCATAGCCGATCTCCTTGACCTGGCGCACGACATCGGCGGGCTCGCCGGCCGAGGCGACGACGCCCCAGCACACGGACTGCTTGATAGGCTTCATGGGAACTGACTCCCTCCTGACAATGCACTGCCTGATGGACGCTGGCCGATTCGTCGATCCCGGCCCTGACACCTTCAGAGGCCGGGCAAACCGTCGCGCCGGGAGGACGGGCGGGCGGCGTTCGCGAACTGCACCGGCGGCAAGTCAAGGCCCAACGGAGGTGGAGCGATGACGACGGAGCAGGCGCCGCACTTCGATCTGCTCGTGGTTGGCGGCGGGCCCGGCGGGTTGACCGCCGCCCGCTTCGCGCGCAGGCGCGACCGGCAGATCAGCATCGGGATGATCCGCAAGCAGGAGCGCAGCGTGATCCCGTGCTCACAGCCGTATGCCCTGGATGGGACCATCTCGGTAGATGACTTCCTCAAGTCGGATGAGCGACTGCTGACCGCGGTGGACATCGAGCTGCATGTGGCGGAGGTCACCGCGATACACCCTGACCGGCACAGTGTGGACGTGGACGGGATGGGGGTGGAGCGTGTGAGCTACGGCACGCTGGTGGTGGCGACCGGAGCGGACCCCGTCCGCCCGCCCGTGCCGGGGGCGGACCTGCCCGGCGCCTTCGTCGTGAAAGACACCCCGGACATCGTGGCCATCATGGAGGCGATGGACCGGGCCGAGACGGTGGTGGTGGTCGGCGGGGGGTACATCGGCCTGGAGATGGCCGTGGTGCTCGACAACGCCGGGTTGACCACCCATGTGGTCGAGGCGCTGCCGGTCTGCCTGGGAACGGTGTGCAGCGAGCCCATCGCCCGAAGAGCGCTCGAGGAGCTGCGCGAGCACGGGGTGCAGGTGCACGTGGGTCAGGCCGTGGAGGAGGTGGTGGGCGAGGAGCGCGTGAGCGGCGTGCGCCTGGCCGACCGGACCATCGAGGCCCAGATGGTGATCTGGGCGGTGGGGGTGCGCGCCAACTGCGACCTGCTGCAGGCGGCCGGGGCGCGCATGGGCGAGTTCGGGGTGATGGTGGATGACCGCATGCGCACCTCGCTGCCGGACATCTACGCGGTCGGAGACTGCATCCAGCATCGCAACTTCGTCACCGGCACGCCCGAGCGCGGGCCTCTGGCCACCAACGCCGTTGTGCAGGGGAAAACGGCGGCGATCAACCTCACGGGCGGCTTCCGCACCTTCCCCGGCTTCATCAACCCCAGCGTCACGCGCCTGTGGGACAACAGCTACGGCGCCACGGGACTGAACGAGGAGCGGGCGGCGGCGATGGGCATCGACTGTGTGGTGGGGCAGGCTGAGGCCCACACCTGCGAGCACGCCTTTCCCGGCGCCGGCACCATCCGCCTCATACTCGTCTTCGACGCCCACAGCACCCGCCTGATCGGCGCTGAGTGCTGCGGCGCCGCGGGCGTCGCCGAGCGCATTGACATGCTGACTCTGGCCATCCAGCACCGGCTCACCATGGAGGACCTGGCCAGCCTGCACTTCTCCGGCCATCCGCCGCAGACCGATGTGCCCGCGCGAATGATGATCGTCAACGCCGCCGAAGACGCGATGCGTCAGGCGGGATCCCTGTGACCGCGAGCAGGTCGCGCGACGCCGGGCGCAGGATGATGGTGGCCGCCATCGCCCTGGCGGCCGTGGTCGCCAACGCCCGGGCGCAGGAGGGACATCCCCCCGTGCAGATCGAACGCATCGTCACGTTATCGCAGCATGGCTCGACCCGCGCCTCGCTCTACGCGATGAGCAACAAGATCCTGACCATCGGCGGGCGCACCCACATCGCCTGGCTGGACTCGCTGTCGGACACGATGGTCGTGACCTGTGACCACGCGACCGGTGAGATCAGCGCGCCGGTGTGCGTCGGCTCGGGCGTGGACAACCACGGCGGCCCGGCGATGTGCGCGGACTCGCAGGGCTACCTCTACGTGGTCTTCGGCCCGCACCACGGGCCCTTCCAGTTCGCGCGCTCGGCGCGGCCCAACGACGCCTCGGAGTGGGAGGCCCTGCCCGAGTTCGGCTACAAGGCGACCTACCCGTCGCTGGTGTGCGACGCGAATGACACGCTGCACATCGCCTACCGCGGCGGCGACGTGCCCTGCCGGGTGATGTATCAGCGCCGACCGGCGGGCGGGGAGTGGACCGAGCCGCGCGCGTTGGTCAGCGCCGGGGTAGAGGACGGCTACACGCAGTTCGGCAACGCACTGACCATCGCGCCCGACGGCTCGCTGCACCTGGCCTTTCACGTCTACGACGTGCACCCGGACGGGGGCAAGGCCGCCGGGCACATGCTCTCGCGCGATGGCGGCGACACCTGGACGCTCATGGACGGGACGGAGCTTTCGCTCCCCGTCACGCCGCGGACGCCCGGCGCGATGATCGAGCAGGGCGCGGAGCTGGACATGCGCGCAGGCAACGTGGTATGCGACGGCCGGTCGCGCCCCTATTTCCCGGTGGCGCATGCCGAGGGCGACACCGACCTGGTGCTGTGGCGCTGGCGCGACGGCTGGGAGGGCGTGTCGCTGCGCCCGGTGGTGGAGGCGGCGGTGGGCTTCCCGCCGCGCTTCTCGCAGCCGAACGTGGTGACCATCGCGGGCGGGCGGCTCTACGTGGCGGCGGGGGTGGGCGAGCGCGGCAACTGGGTGGACCCGAGCAAGGAGATCTACCTGCTGGTCTCCGACGATCTGGGCGAGAGCTTCGCGGTGCAGCGCATCTCCGCGCCCGACCCGACGCTGCCCAACTGGGGCCCGAGTCTGGAGCGCCCGGTGGGGCACAACGCCATCGACCGCCTGTTCCTGCTCTGGACCCACGGCCTCGCCGGCTCCGGCACGAGTGATGCCGATACCGTGACGGAGGTGATGCTGGGGATCATGGCGCGCGACTGAGGGAGTTCGCGGCTGTCCAAGAGGTGAGGCGCACCGAACATCGCGTCCGGGGGTGGTGCTGATGTCGCGCGCGATGATGCTGTCCGCGCTGCTGCTTACGGGGGCGGCCGTGTGGGCGCAGTACGATCTGGTTGATGGCCTCAGGATCCTTTACGTGCTCGGCGAGGAGGTGATCTCCGAGGAGCATCAGGGGCGGGGCGAGATGCGCATGCCCGCCGGACCGTGGGCGATCCCCAGCGGTCCCATCATGCGCGGCCGAGAGCTGCCCCCGGAGGTCGCGCAATGGCTGGCTACGCTCAAACCGGAGGACGGCGCGATCCTCTACGTGCTGCACGGGCAGCGCGGGGTTCGCTTCACGCAGTTCCCCATCGAAGAGCTGGCGGCGCTCACCAACGCCTGTGATTGTAGCTTCCTCATGGTCGTGCTCGATCTTCCCACGGCGCCTGGGCTGTCAATGCTGGACGACCTGGCACGCGAGCGACGACGTGCGGAGCTGTTCGAGCGGCACACCATCGTCCTGACAGCCAAGCCCTGGGGCGTACGTTACTGGACGACGCTGCCGACCGGGGCCGGGCTCGTCGCGCGGCTCGGCGTGTACCGCAACGCCAGGTGGATCGAGGAGCACGACGCCGGGACGTCGCTGTTCGGCGCCTACCTCTTCGCCGCGCTGCGGGGCTACGGTGACACCAACCTCGACCGACAGGTCACGGCGCGCGAGGCCTTCGAGTATGCCTTCTGGTGCACCTGGGTGGACTGCTCGGCGCCGGGTTCAGGCAGCCACGGCGCGTCCCGGCAGGTCGCATCGGTGCATCCCGGCGCTCGCTGGAATGACCGCGCTCTCGCCAGCGGGGTCTCTTGCGGCTGGCCTGATCCGCTACGCATCGCCGCCGCGCAGTACACCACCCGGCACTTCATCAGTCGGTTCGGTCTGGGAGATCCCGCGGGCCCCGCCGGTCCGCCCGGGCCGGATACGCTCCCTGCTGGTTCTTGGCCCGACCACGCTGAAGATCTCGCGAGATGGACATGGGGCAACATCGCGACCTGCGAACAACGTCTGTCGCGCCTCGAAAACCGGCTGCAGGCAATCAGGATCCTGGCGGCTGATCCTCCGGCGCGTCTCCTGCTTCCGCCCTGGCAGGAGGGCGAGCCCCGACTCCTCGGCCCGCAAGTTCCCCAGACTGGTCGGCGCGGTTGGCCCGGCCCCCTCGGGCCGGATCCCGCTACGGTGCCGGTGACCCGCCTCCTCGAGGGTCAGGTCACCGACCGGCAGCTTGCGGCGGCGCGAGCCAACGAGCAGGCGCTGCTGAACGTCGGGCGGGTGGTGCGCGAAGCCGAGTTCAACGTCGAACGCCTGGCCATCGTCTGCGCAGACTACTATCGTCACGAAGCGGTCAGCATCAGCCCGCAGTTCATAGCGCCCACACAGTGGCCGGAGGGGCTGGCGGCGCCGTACGCCGTGCGCGGTCCGATGGGCCCGCCGGGGCCAGCCGGCAGAACCAACGAACTAATCGAGCCCGAGCGCGTGGAGCCGCTGTGGTCGGAGGCGACAACTGAACGTCTGCGGGAACTCGGCGCTCGGGGGCGCGCGGTGACCGAGCAAGTGCAGGCGGCGAGGCGCGCGTTCACCGAGGCGACGGGCGGGTGGGGCGGGCTGGAGCGGTGACGGGTGATGTCAGCGAGCGATGCATGTGACCATGCTCGCTCCCAACGGCCAACGGCCGGGCGGGGTACAAGCCCCCGCTCTCCAGCCGCATACCTCGACCTCGCCCTCGTGGAGGGCGGGCGGCCTCGCCCGCCCCGCGCACACTACACCGCCGCCAGTTTCACCCGCTGTCCCGCGTCCGCCGATTCCAGCGCCGCCTCGATGAAGGCGATCATCTCCAGCGTCTCGCGTATGTCGATCGGCGGGTCGCCCGTCTCGAACATCGTGACCACGCGCTTGAGCAGCTCGCGGTAGATATACTGCGCGCCGACCAGCTCCTGACGGGTGCCGGTCTCACCCACCGCCCGGAAACCGAAGCCCGCGACGCCCTCCACATAGCCCCTCACAGAGCCCAGGCGCCCGTCGCCCCACTTCCCAGCCACGAGTATCCCGAAGGGGCTCTCGATCGCCTGCACCGACTCGCAGCCCGGGCCCATCAGCGTGTACAGGATCTCAACCCCGTGGATCCCGTAGTACATCAGCCCCGGCACGCCCTCGACCGCCACCTTTGAGGGCGAGATCGCGTCCGCGCCGACCACCGCGCCGACGGCCTCGCCAGAGGCCACCGCGACGACCTCAGGTGAATAGCGCAGCGAGGAGCCGGAGTAGAGCGGCACGTCGCGCTCCTGCGCAAGCTCGGCCAGCTCCACCGCCTCGGCCAGCGAGCAGGTCATCGGCTTGTCCACGAACGTCGGCACGCCCTGCTCAACGAACATCCGTGCCGCCGCGAAGTGCCTGCGCCCGTCGTCGGACCCGACGATGACCGCGTCCACCTTCCCGAGCAACGCCCCGGGCGAGTCCACCATCTCCACGCCGTATTCGATCAGGGCCTGCGTGTACTGCTCGTTCTTGTTGTGCGCGTCGGCGACCGCCTCGGAGCATCCCGGGTAGGCCGCAACCACGCGCGCGCCCTCGACCCACTGGTCCTCCTCGATGCCCACGTGGTTGATGCGCCGCGTGAACTCGGGCGCGTGCGAACTGTCTGTGTCCACAATCCCGATTCTGATCATGATCGTGCCTCCCGGATTCGGGCGCGCTCCTGCTTCGCCGGGCGCGCCGGCTCCCGTTTGCCGCGAAGATCGGCTGGAGCGAAGCTCGCGGGGATGCTACTCCCGCGGCCAGGGGATGCGCCACTGCGGGCGGCGGCGGAAGGGTTGGTCGAAGGTGTTGCTCAGCTTCCCCTGCTCCTCGAGGTGCACCATGCACGCGCGCATGCACCCGCGCGCGCCCTCCAGCGCCCGCCCGTAGACGTAGGTCGGGCCCACCTTGTACTTCTGCGCCCGGAAGGTGTCGTCGCGCGTCGCTGCCTGGAAGCCCACGCAGTCCTCCTCGCTCACCATGAACGGGTTGTGCTCGGGGTGCGAGCCGCAGAACGCCTGCGCGCATGCCGGAACATCCAGCGCCCCCCACTCGATCTCCCTCCCGCCGACCGTCAGCTTCACGGACTCCTCGGGGCTGAGAGCGTTGGCGGTGCAATCGCGCACGCACAGCATGCACCGGTCGCACAGCGGCGGGCCCGAGTACATCTCGTCGGGCTCGAGCGGGGCGTCGGTGAGGATACACGCCAGGCGCTGGCGGGGACCGAAGCGCGGCGACATGAACAGCTTCGACCAGCCCATCTCCCCCAGCCCGGCCATCACCGCCGCCAGGCGCAGCGGCACGAACACATCCGGCGCCGGGCGATCGGGCGCCACCGGCACGCTGAACCCCTCGCGCTGACCCTCGCCCCAGTACATGTCATAGCCGGACCACGGGAAGTTGTTGGGGATAGGCACCGCCTCGTAGCCGCTGTCCTCGATCATCGCGGTCAGCCGCCAGATAACCATGGGCTGGAGCACGAAGTTGATCGCCGCGTAGCCCATGGAGGAGTATGAGACGTAGAACGTGCCCTCCTCGATGCCACGCAGGCTCCCGCGCGGGATGCGGAAGCCGAGCACGATCATCGACTTCGCATCGGGCGCGATGTAGCGCGGGTCGGAGTGCGGCGGCGCGCCCTCCCAGCGCTCCATGGGCGCGATGCCCACCAGGTCGGCGCCGACTTCAAGCGCGTAACGCTTCACGTCTTCGGACTTGAGCATCGATCATCCTCCAGGAACGGGGAACCGGCAACCGAGAACCGGGAACGGCGGATGGCAGACGAAGACGTTCGGAGGGTGGTTCCTCAGAGCCGCCGCCGTGCCGGGCGACGTTGGACCACGACATCGGCGCATCTGAAGGTGCGCCCTCCGGACGACTGACGACAACGGCGCGGCGCCGTGCGAGCCCGCGCCCGGCAACGGCCCTACCCCCGCGGCCAGGCGAGCTTCCACTCCGGCCGCCGGCGGAAGGGCCGGTCGAAGGTGTTGCTCAGCTTCTCCTGCTCCTCCAGGTGAATCATGCACGCGCGGATGCAGCCCTTCGCCCCCTCCAGCGCCCGCCCGTAGTCGTACGTCGGCCCCACCTTGTAACGCTGCGCCTGACTCACCGGCTGCTGGAAGCCCTCGCGGTCGGCCTCGGTGACCATGAACGGGTTGTGCTCCTCCGAGGCCCCGCAGAAGTAGCGGCTGCAGTCCACGTAGTTGATATTCGCCCATTCCAGCTCCCGCCCGGCGACCGTAATCTTGATCGAGTCGTTCGGGTCGGTGGGGATGGCGCCGCAGGTACACTCGCGGGCGCATTCCATGCAGCGATCGCACAGCGGCGGTCCCTCGTAGATCGGGTCGGGCTCAAGCGGGGCGTCGGTGAGGATCATCGCCAGCCGTTGCCGCGGTCCGAACTTCGGCGACAGAAACATCTTCGACCAGCCGATCTCGCCCAGGCCGGCCATGAACGCCGCGATGCGCATCGACACGAACACGTCCGGTGCGGGCTTCTCGGGCGACACCGGCCAACTCTTCGCCGGATTCCACACGCCGATCTTCGACAGGTCCTGCCCGGTGCCATCGGCGTTGCACCACGGGAAGTTGTTGGGGATGGGCACCGCCTCGTAGCCGGCGTCCTCGATCATCGCGGTCACGCCCCACAACACCATCGGCTGCAGGATCTTATTGATGGCGGCGTAGCCCATGGAGGCGTAGGAGACGTAGAAGGTGCCCTCCTCGATGCCGCGCAGCGTGCCGCGAGGGATGCGGAAGCCCATCATGATCATCGACTTCGCGTCCGGGGCGATGTAGCGCGCGTCCATCTGCCTGGGCGCGCCCTCCCAGCGGTCCATGGGCGCGATGCCCACCAGATCGGCGCCGAGCTGCAGCGCGCACTGCTTGACGTCACCGGCGGTGATCATAGCTCTCCTCGCTCCGGCGATGATGGCGGTCGCGGAAACTTCTTTGGCCCCGCGCCGATTCCTCCGCGAGAGGCAGGATGGCCCCGACGCGCAGGGAAAGTTCTCTCTGCCATCACTACCGACGAATGCGGAGGGGACGCGAATGGAGTACCGGCAGCTCGGCAACAGTGGCGTGCGGGTCTCGAAGCTGTGCCTCGGGACCATGAACTTCGGCAGCCCGACCGATGAGGCCGAGGCTCATCGCATCATCGACACGGCCATCGACGGGGGCATCAACTTCATCGACACCGCCGACGTGTATGCGCGCGGGGTGTCCGAGGAGTTCACCGGTCGCGCGCTGGCGGCCAACGGCAAGCGCGACCAGGTGGTGCTGGCGACCAAGGCGGTGGCGCGCATGGGCGATGGCCCCAACGACCACGGCGCCAGCCGCTACCACCTCACCCGCGCGGTGGAGGACTCGCTGCGACGCATGCAGACCGACCGCATCGACCTGTTCTACCTGCACATCACCGACATCACCACACCCATCGAGGAGACCCTGGACACGCTCAACACGCTGGTGGACCAGGGCAAGATCCTCTACGTCGGCACCTCCAAGTGGCCCGTGCCGCTGATCATGGAGGCGCTCTGGAAGGCCGACAGGATGGGCGGGCCGCAGATTGTCGCCGAACAGCCGCCCTACAACCTCACCGACCGTCGCGCCGAGATGGAGCTGGTGTGGACCGCCATGCGCTACGGCATCGGCCTCGTGCCCTTCGGCCCGCTGGCCGGCGGTGTGCTCTCGGGTGTCTACCGCAAGGGGCAGCCGATCCCCGAGGGCCACAAGTTCAGAGAAGTGGGCCAGCGCGACGGACACGAGCGCCTGACGGAGAAGACTCTCGACCTGGTCGAGGCGCTGATCCCGCTGGCCGAGGCGCGCGGAGTGACTCTGGCGGAGTTCGCGCTGGCGTGGTGCGCCGCCCAGCCGGGCATCACCGCGCCCATCACCGGTCCGCGCACGGTGAGCCACGTCGAGTCGGCACTGCGGGCGGCGGAGATCGAGCTGACCGCGGAGGAGCTGGCAAAGGTTGACGAGATCATCCCGCCCGGCACCGCAGTCACGCGCTACTTCACCATCTACGACCGCATGGTGAGGTCCACCGTCACGGGGGAGCCGCTGGGGCCGTTCTGAGCGGCGGGCAATCGGCAATCGGCAATCGGCAGACGGGCCGGTCAGGCGACTGAGATGAGGCGCGCGCTGCGCGCCTCATCTCACCCCG
>CAZTZN010000067.1:18635-22372 GCA_964617715.1 uncultured Armatimonadia bacterium
CCGGCGTGGTTCGGCACCTTGTGCGGAACGCCGGGCCGGTCAGGCGACTGAGCGCGTCTCTGCTGTCCCATGGCACACGCACTCTTCGCCCGTGCACCGGTGAAGGGGGATCCCGAAGACAACAGTTCGCGGGCTCACGACAACGCCCGATACCTCATCAGCGCACTCAACTCGTCGGCAGCGTCGCCGCCGTCGTTTCGTGCCCCGAACACGTCCCGTGCCGCCGATACTCCTGTCGGCAGAGTTCCGCCGCCGTTGGGAGTGACACATGTTCGCACGCACCGGCCCCTGGCGGGTCGCCTGCACTTTGCGTCCATAGATGGGCCGATCAGGCAGGCGGGTGCGTGACTTTGCGGCTCCCCGCACCTCAGGCGCTCTCTCCAGGCCCGACCCGTATCGCTCCTGCGCAGAGGAGAATCGGCGCGCGCCACGAAATCTCATGCGTCGGCGTGCCGGGCGCTCGCGCGCCCGAAGACGACAGGCCGGAGGGCATTCATGCGCACACGCAGGCTGGGCAACAGCGATCTCAAGGTCCCGGTCATCTGCTTCGGCTGCTGGGCCATCGCCGGGGACAGCATCTGGGGGCCACAAGATGAGCGGGATGCCGTCGAGGCCATCCGACTCGCGGTAGACCTGGGCATGAACTTCTTCGACACCGCCGAGGGCTACGGCGCCGGCGCGTCTGAGGAGCTGCTCGGCCGCGGGCTGCGGGGTCTGCGCGAGCGCGCCATCGTCGCCACCAAGGCCTCGCCCAACCATCATGAGCCCGCCGCGCTCAAGCAGGCCTGCGAGGACTCCCTGCGGCGGCTGCAGACCGACTACCTCGACCTCTACCAGCTCCACTGGCCGAGTCGCACCGTCCCCTTCGAGGACACCTGGGGCGCCATGGTGGAGCTGATCGAGGAGGGCAAGGTGCGCGTGGCCGGCGTCTCCAACTGGGGTCCCCAGGACCTCGAGGCGATGCTGCAGTTCGGCCACCCGGACGCAAATCAGGTCAGCTACTCCCTGCTGTTCCGGGCCATCGAGTACGAAATCCAGCCCGCCTGCGTGGCGCACAACATCTCGATCCTGTGCTACATGCCGCTGATGCAGGGGCTGCTCGCGGGCAAGTTCGCGAGCGCCGACGAGGTGCCGCCGGGGCGGGCGCGCAGCCGCCACTTCTCCGGCGACCGCCCGGACGCGCGTCATGGAGAGCCGGGCTTCGAGGAGGAAACCTTCGCGGCCGTGGATGCGATTCGCGCTATCGCCGACGAGGTGGGCGCTCCCATGGCGCAGGTCGCGATCGCATGGCTGCTGGCGCAGCCCGGGGTGGGCAGCGTCATCACCGGCATCCGCAGCCCCGAGCAGGCGCGCGCCAACGCCGCCGCGGCCGAGCTCGAGCTGCCCGCCGGGATCCTCGACCGACTCACCAGGGCCACCGATGCGCTCAAGGCCACCCTCGGCCCCAATGCCGACATGTGGCAGAGCGACTCGCGCATCCGGTAGGGCCGCCGTTACCTGCGGTCCAGTCGCCAGGCGTCAGGCGTCATGTTGTTGCCGGCGACTATCCACAGCGCGTCTTCGAAGACGCACACGCTGGCGGCGTGGCGCGGCAACCACGGGGTGTCGGGCAGCTCGTGCCAGGTGACACCGTCCTCGGAGTACCACACGTCCTTGCGGTTGGCGCCATCCGAGCCCTCCAGCACCCACATACGCCCGTCCCACGCCGCCACCTCGTGGTACTGGCGCGGCGCCCACGGTGCGGCGTCGGTGTGCAGCTCCCAGTTGACCCCGTCGGCGGTGCTCCAGACCTCGTTGTAGAACCGCCGCTCCGGATACTCGGCGGTATCGTACGTCCCTCCCCCCAGCAGCCAGATGCGGCCGTTGAGCACGCAGCTTCCCCCGATCATCCCACGCTCGCTCCACGGCGCGTGTTCGAGAACGCGCGTCCAGTTGAGCCCGTCCTCGGAGCACCACACGTCGTTGTAGTAGGCCAGCTCGGCGGGCGCGAACTGCGGCAGCGTCTGCCCACCCATCACCCAGATCTTCCCGTCGAACTCGACGGTGTGATGCAACACCCGTGGCCCCCACGGGACGCGGTCCGTGATCAGCTCCCAGTTGACGCCGTCGTCGCTGGCCCACACGTCATTCTGATAGTGGCCCTGGTTGGCATCGCCGCCGACGATCCACATGCGGCCGTCGTGGACCACGTAGCCGGCGGTATGCCGGCCCTCCCACGGCGCCTGCGGGGTCTCGAGCGTCCACGTGCGTCCGTCCGCCGAGGACCACACCTCTGAGTTGCAGATGTGCGGGAAGTGCTCCCTGTCGCCGGGGTTCCAGCCCCCCAGCAGCCACATGCGACCCTTGAAGGCCAGCAGCCCGGCGCCATCGCGCGGCGCGAACTGCGCGCTCTCGGTCATGGCCGTCCACTGGTACGCGAACTCGTGCTCAGCGCCCATCGCGGTCACCATCCACACAGCGAGATGCAGTGCGCCCATCGGGACGGACATCGCTGCCCCCTCTATCGGACCGAGATCATCCACGGGCGTCCCCAGGCACCGGAACGCCCGCGGCCGAGCAGGCTCTGACACGCCGCATATCATCGCGTGGCGGCGGTGCCTGGTCCCCGTGCCATCGTCTGTCGTCAGGCAGATCTCGCGCGCGTTTGCGCCATCAATCCTCGTCGTACCCCACCAGCGGCCGGTACCAGATATTGCGGAACCGCACCAGGTCGCCGTGGTCCTGCAGCTCCAGCGGCCCCTCAGTGCCGTGCGGCTCGTACTCGGTTACGACCTTGTGCGCGGTCACGCCGCGCAGCTCGCGATGGTGGTGCAGCACAATCCCGTTGAGGATGACCGTGACATAGGCGGGCCGCACCAGCTCGTCGCCGTCAAAGCGTGGGGCCTCCCAGATGATGTCGTAGACGTTCCACTCACCGGGCTTGCGGCAGGCGTTGGCCAATGGGGGGTACTGCCCGTAGATCGCGCCGGTGGTGCCGTCGGGGTAGGTGAGGTTGTCGTAGCAGTCGAGCACCTGGATCTCGTACCTGCCCATGAGGAAGACGCCGGAGTTGCCGCGGCCCTGCCCCTCGCCCTTGATCTCCTCGGGACTGCGGAACTCGACATGCAGGTGGCAGTCGCCGAACTGCACCTTGCTGCGGATGGGGCCGCTGCCGGGGACGACCTCCATGTAGCCGTCCTCGACCTTCCAGCCCGCCGCGCCGCCGTCGCGGCTCTCCCAGCCCGACAGGTCGGTGCCATCGAAGAGGATGACAGCGTCCGAGGGCGGAGCCCCGGGCGCCTCCTGCGTGCTGGGATCGCCGGGAGTCACGACGGGCGGTTGGGGCCGGTTGCCGTCGTGCACATGCCACTTGGTTCCGGGCAGGATGGGGGTGTCGTCGTAGCCGATCTGCTGAGCCATGGTGGGTCCTCCCGTCGCTCCGGGCCTGGGGCCCGGCGGTATGCGCGTAGTGCGCGCGAGTTCCGCCCGCTCGGGGCAGATACCTCCCGGCGATGCGGATGGCGCGTTTACCTCACGGGCGCCCGTACCACAGACCAGCCGCGGCAGCCGCTGCCGTGGAGGAGTGCGCGAGGCGGAGCATCGCGACGCACCGCAGTCCCCTGACCTGTCCGCCGTCCCCGTTGCCCTCGGCCGTCCGCCGCTCGTCCTTCCGAGGATCCGGTCGCCTGACCGGGCCCTGCCGTTGCCGTCGCCGTCGCCGTCTGTCGTTCGGAGGGGCCGGTCGCCTGACCGGCCCT
>CAZTZN010000068.1:0-22185 GCA_964617715.1 uncultured Armatimonadia bacterium
GCGGCACCACGGGAGGAACGGCGGCGCATCTGAAGATGCGCCCTCCGTACGGCCACGGCGACGCATGTGAGGACCCGCAACCCATCCAGATCACGATCGTCGGGGACGCTCCCCGCACGCATCGCCATCACGGGGTAGCTCGCGTCACAGGGGCACCGGCACGCCCTTGAGCTGCGCCGCCTCGTAGGCGGCGCCGATGGCCCGCTGGGTGTGCAGCGCCGTCCGCGCGTTCGAGCGCGGCTCGCGGCCCTCGTGGATGCAGGCGACGAAGTGGGCGAACTGGCGCTGGAAACGCGTGAGCGAGGTGTCGCACTCGTACTCCCTCCACTCGCCCGTTTCCGCCGACCAGAAGCGCACCGGCCCGGCATCGTAGAGTTCGAGCGCCAGCACGCCCCTCTCGCCCGCGATGCGCCACTCGGTGAACTGCGGCGGCATCGAGTAGCCCACCAGCACCTCACCGAAGCAGCCGTTCTCGCCCTCGAAGAGCATCACCGCGACGTCATCGGTCTCCATCTTCTGCACCAGCGTCCCGGCGCGGCAGGAGACGTTGGCGATGCGCCCGAGCAGATACTGATAGAGGTCCGCCGCGTGCGAGCCGTTGTCCATCAGCGCGCCGCCGCCCGCCTGGGCCATCTGTCCGCGGTGGTTGGTCTCCATGTTCACGATGCCGCAGAAGGCGCCGCGGAAGAACAGCGGTCGGCCCAGGATGCCCGCGTCCAGCAGCTCCTTGAGCTTCATGATCGGGCCGTGGAAGCGGTGGCAGTACGCGATGGCCAGGATCGCATCCGAGTCTTCGGCGGCCTCGGCCATCTGCTCGGCGCCGGACACGTCGGCGGCCATCGGCTTTTCGCACATCACGTGGATGCCGCGCTTCAGGCACTCCACGGTCATCTCCGGGTGCAGGAACGGGGGCGTGCAGATGCTCACCAGGTCGGGGCTCTCGGCGTCGAGCATCTCACGCCAGTCGGCGTAGCCGGTGATGCCGTGCTTGTCCTGCGCGGCGGCCACGGCGGCCTGGTTCACGTCCGCGCCCGCCACCGGCTCGACGCCCGCGGCCTCCTTCCAGCCCGTGATGTGCGTGTTCGAGATGTTGCCGAGCCCGATGATCGCTGCCCGCAGACTCATGGTCGTCAATCCCTCGCTTGGCGGTCGTTGATGGCTGTCGGCGTTCGCGGTGCGTCACCGCCGTCACGACAATGGCGGCTGGATGATGGCCTCGCCCTCCCCCGCCTCGGCCATGCGCCGGCGGAGCGTCTCCCGCAGCTGTGCGCGCACGTCCGCGTACTGCGCGTCGCGCACCAGGTTCGTGCGCTGATGAGGGTCGGCCTCGTTGTCGTAGAGGTATTCCTCGAAGTAGACCCCGCTGCTGCCACGGCGCTCGGGCACGCTCACCGAGTAGGTCCAGCGCGCCGTGCGCACGCACCGGCCGGTCTGACTCTCGGAGATCTGCGCGAAGACCTCCTCCGGCCAGTCCTCCGCCGTGCCGTCGGCCAGCGGCTGCAGCGGGCGCCCGTGCATCACATCGGGCACCGGGATGCCCGCCGCCTGCAGGAGGGTCGGCGGCAGGTCGATCAGGCTCACCAGCTCCTCGACCACGCGCCCGCCGGTGAAGCCCGGGCCGCAGGCCACCATGGGGATGTGCAGGCAGCCGTCGTGGCACGAGCGCTTGTACTCGGCGTTGCGGGTGCGGAAGTGCGAGCCGTGGTCGGAGGCATAGATGACCAGCGTGTCGTCGGCGATGCCCTGCGCGGCCAGCTCCTCGCGGATGCGCCCCAGCGCCCCGTCGAGAGCGTTGCAGCAGCCGAGGTAGTCGGGGAAGTTCTCGCGCCAGTCGCCCTCGGTGTCCACGAGATCGCCCGGGATTTCGTAGTCGGCCCAGCGCTCGGCCGAGCCCGTCGGGCCCTCGTAGCGGTTGTGGTCGTTCTGGTGGTGCGGCTCGATGTAGCTCACGAACAGAAAGAACGGGCGATCATCGCGGCCGTGCAGGAACTCGATGGCCACGTCGGTCACGGCGTCCACGCGGTAGCGGCCCTCGGGGAACTCGTAGACGCTGCCGTCGCCGCGGAACATGTGGCCGTCGTAGGAGTGCGAGGTGAACTCCAGCACATCCGAGGCCACCCAGAAGTCCTTCCAGCCGCCCCGGTACTCCGGCGGGACCGGCTTTTCGCGGTGGTTCAGCTCGGGCTCGGGCCCGGAGGCGAGGTGCCACTTGCCGACATAGGCGGTCTGGTAGCCCCACTCGCTGAACCAGTGGGCGATGGTCTTCTCGTCCAGCGGCAGGTGGATGTTGTTGCGCCAGCAGCCAAAGGACGCGGGGTACTTGCCGGTCTGCAGCGCGGCGCGCGCGGGCCCGCAGACGGGCTGGCAGGTGAAGGCGTGCTCGAAGCGCACACCCTCGGCGGCCATGCGGTCCAGGTTCGGGGTCACGTCAAGCTGCTGCCCATAGCAGCCGCAGGTGTCCCAGCGCTGCTGATCGGCGAACACGAATAAGATGTTGGGCGCATCGGCCACGGCTCATCATCCTCGCGGGCGGACGTTCGCGACAACGCCCGCCCGCTTCCCTGCCGCGTGCGCCAACTCCTCCTCGCTCAGCATCTCATGCCGCCGGCGGCGCGCCGAGCTCCGGCGGAGAACAGAGCGGTTCCGTGGCACGGGCACTTCTCCGTGCGCCCATTGCGGCTTTCGAGGCGCCGGCAGGGGCAACGGCCGACGCATGTGAACATGCGTCGCTCCGAACGACCACGACAACGGCCGGCGGCCCCGCCCGATGGCTCGGGCGGGGCCGCATCCCCCACCAGGCGCGCGGGGATGCCCGACCTGCACGGTGACCACGAGGCTACTCGCTACGCGGCGCGGCGGGCACGATGCGCCGCCAGAAGAGCGTCAGCAGCACCACGAGCGGCACCCAGATGATCGCGGTCGCGCCCACCCACGCCAGCGCGTTCAGGCTCCCCGAGAGCGTCCGGCCGAAGAACCCACCCGGGCCCGTGCTCTCACTCAACACCAGCTCCAGCACCGGCCAGTGCGTCTGCTCCGCCAGGTTGGTCAGGATCTCCTTCTCGCGCCGCAGCTCCTCGCGCAACCGGTCGAGCTGCTGCTTGAGCCGGCGCTTGCGCGCCGCGTTGGTCTCCGCCTCGTACTTCTCCACCAGCGCCTGCTCGCGGTCGGCGATCTCGCGCACCTGCGCGCCCTCGGTGTAGTACTCCTCGGTCACATCCACGCTCTGGCCGACCAGCCGCACCACCTCACCGAGCTGCCGCAGGTCGGTAATCGCGCTCTCGAAGCTGCCCACGGGCAGGCGGATGGTCAGGTGCGCGACGTCGCGCTCACCCTCGTCGATGGCGATGCGGTCCGAGGCCACGAAGCCACCGTGTTTCTCGACGATGCTGCGGGCCTCGTCATACGCACGCTCGACGTCGGCGACCTCGATCTCCATCTCCTTCTGCGTGATGACTTGCCGCTCGCCGGAGAAGTCGCGCCATGGGTCCTCGACTTCGGGCGCACTGTGCTGCGGAGCATACGCTGTCGAGGTCCTCGGCGCCCGCGGCGAAACCGCGTCCATCACGCCCGGAGCCGGCTGCTCCGCCTCGAACCGTGCGCCTCCACCGACGGGCGGAACTCCCATCGTTTCCTCGAGGCGTAGCATGGCGGACTCGGGCGCGGGCATCGGCGCAAGCTCATCGCCGAACCGTGCGCCGGACCCGCCCGGTGCGGCGGGCGGCGGCACCGGCTGAGTGGGCGTGGCCTGATCCTGAGCGGGCATCTCGGCGGCCCACTCCTCAGACACAGCCTCGGATGGCGACGTTGCCTCGGACAGCGCAGTCACGGTGCGCTCTCGCTCATCGCCGACGCGCGGGCGCGCGTTCATGACCAGGTTGGCCGTGCCCACGATCAGCAGCAGCCCGGCGGCGACCGCCACCACGTTGCGCACCGGCGCCCACCAGCGCGGGTGAGCCGGGCGCGCCTGCGCGGCGGCCTCGTCCAACGCGTCCAGGCAGCGCTGCTCCAGGCCCTCCGGCGGGTCCTCCTGCGGAAGGTTCTCCAACACCTCGTCAAGGGGCGATGCGCAGCTCTCCGTCCTGTCCTGCTCCATGCTCGCCCTCCTCTCCCAGCTCGGGCTGCAGCAGCGCCCAGAGCCGCTTGTTCGCTTCGTGCAGGCGCCAGCGCACGGTGCCGGGGTCGATGCCCTCGCCCGCCGCGATCTCGGGCGTGGACAGTCCGGCAAAGTAACGCAGCGCCACGGTCCGTCGGTAGGTCTCCGGCAGCCGCCGCACCGCGTCCAGCACCAGCTCGGTGCGCTCGCGCAGGATCGCGATCTCCTCGGCGGTCGGCTCGAGGTCGGGCGCGTCCTCGCCCAGCTCATCGGGCGGCTCGTGCCGACCCTGCCGGCGCAGCCAGCTCCGGTTGACGTTGAGCGCCACGCCGTAGAGCCAGGCGCGCGGCGAGCCGGAGCCCGAGAAGCCCTTGACGCTGCCCCAGGCCTCGACGAAACTCTCCTGGGTCAGGTCGGCGGCGGCCTCGCGGTCACCGGTCAGGCGCAGGTGCAGGTTGAACAGCCGGCGATGCTCATCGGCAACCAGCCGGTCCCACGCTTTGCGGTCGCGCCTGCGCACCCTCTCGCCGAGGTCGGCCGGTGGCTCGGCCGGCGCCTCGGTGCTCAGCAGACACAGTATCATGGGCGATCAGTCCCATCGGATGCGGCGTCGGTCCGACGGTGTTCGCGGCCCGATCCGTGACGCGCGTCACTCTCATAGTGGTCCTGCGCGCGCGAAACGTTGGGGGAACCTGAGGGATTTGACAGAGGAGGTGGTGCTGAGGGTTCCGTGGAGTGGCCGACCTTGCCGGCCCCGCGCACGGCAACAGCGTTCGGAGCACGGTTTACGACGCGAGGGCGTGATGCACCCCGCGGACACAACGACTGCGCCCGCGCGGCGCCGGGCGGCGCCCGGTCTGAAGGTCACCGCGAAGACCCGCAGGACCGGGCGCCGTATGCCCATCGCGGCGCGCTATGAGGCGTAGCCGGCGCGCATCAAGGCTGCAGGGCGGGCAGGGTTGCCCAGCTCCTGCCCAGCCACCACAGCGAGTCCGCCAGCTCGTCCCAGTACTGCATCATGCTGCCCGCCAGCTCGGTGGGGTTGGCGGCCAGGCGCTCGGCGCGCATCTGCTCCAGCTCATCATCGCTGATGCCCAGCAGCTCTGCGGCCTGCAGCTCCTCCGCGGTCCAGCCCTCGTTGCGCAGTCGCTCCTGATAGGCTTGAGCCGCGGCCGGGGTGACGAACAGGTCGGGCACGCCCGCGGCGCGCACGGCCTCCATCATGTCGTCGAGGCAGCGCGAGATGGTCATCATGCCCGCGCCCGCCTGATGCTTGTAGTCGATGAGCGCCGCGGCCTGGCGCATCGCCCAGTCCTCATCGCCCGCGGCCAGCGCGCCGGCCATTCGATCCTCGCAGATCTGCGCCGCGCGCACGATCGCCAGGTTGTCGGCGACCGCCTCGGCCAGCGCATTGAGCGCCGCCGCGTGCTCGGCCGACAGAGCCCCGTCGGTTTGCACCGCCGGCAGGTCGATCGGCTGTGGCACCGCCATCTCGGTGAAGTCATCGCGCGGCGGATCCGAGCCCAGCGCCTTGGAGGCCCGGCCCCAGGCGTCGAAATTGAAGTCGAGGATCTTGCCGAACAGGTAGTCGGGGATGCCGAAGCCGGCCATCCCGGAGACCGCGCCGGCCGGATCGGTGGCCAGGTCAACTGCCTGCTTGCCCTTCTGGAACCAGTCGATGGCCTTCTTCGCGTTGTTGTAGGCGCTCTTGCCATCGCCTCCGGACGGACCCGAGCCGTCATCCTCATCCTCATCCCGCGGCCGTGGGCGCGGCCTGAAATCCGGGAGCGAGCGCGAGCCACCCGAGAGGCCCAGGCGCTGCCGCCCGCGGCTGGCGGGCATCGCTCCGCCGCGCGATGGCCGGAACGGGCGGAGGCCACCGGGGTTGCCCACCGGCGCCAGCCAGGTCGTGGCCGGCGGCAGCAGCGCCAGGCGCAGCCCATCCATCGGCGTGGTGCGCGCCGCCGCGACCGTCTCCCCCACCGGCTCACTGCCCAGCAGCACGGTCAGCTCCGAGGCGCACGCCATGCGCGCCATGTTCAGCCAGTTGCGCAGGCGGGGCGCGTCATCGCCGGCGTCCGCCGCCACGCGCTCGAAGGCATCGGTGAACTGCGCCAGGTCGGCGAGGGCGGCCAGACGCTCGGGGTCTGAGGATGCCCCCGGAACGTGCTCCGTGAGATCGCGCACCTGCTGCATGGTCTCCGCCGCCGCCTGGTAGAGCGCGCCCACGTCGCCACCGGGCCCGCCGCCGCCGCCGGGCAGCCCGGTCAGCACCAGGTCGTCGGGCGAGCATGTCAGCTCGATAGCCTCGCCCGTCGGCGACACCAGGCGCAGCGATGCGAGCGTATGCGCGGTCACGTCGCCCGCAACGGGCGTCGGACCGGCCTCCGCATAGAGCGCCTGGATAGTCCCGCCGTAGCGGTTGACGATCTCAGTGATGCGCCCGGCCGCGTCGGTGACCACCGAGAACGGCTCGGGAGCGTAGAGCTGGACGGTGGTGTCCGGATAGCTGTGCGGGAAGTAGCGCACGAAGAAGCCTTCGGGCGTCCACGACCACCGTCCGCGCGGGACCACCAGCCCGCCCTCGTCGTCAGGATCGCCGACGAGCACCGCGATGTCCTCGAGCACGTCGAAGTCGTAGACCTCCTGCTGCAGGCGCTCGCGCAGGCGCGCCTGGGCCTCGAGCACCATGCGCAGCTCATCGGGCACATCAACGAAGGCCTGGTCGAACAGCTCCTCGGGGATCATCCCCAGCGCGCCTCCGTTGAGCCGGTGGATCTGATCGCGCGTGAGCAGCACGTCCGCCACCTCGCGCAGCTCGCGCGGCATCTCCGAGACCCGGGCGTGTGCCTCGATGGCCCAGATCAGTGACTGCACCTGGTCCTGAGCGATCTCGGGGTGCGCCATGGAGTTGTCGAGCACGCTCTGGATCACGTCCGCCAGCTTGCCCTTCAGAGGCGCGTAGAGGTAGCCCTCGCCCGATCCAGGGCCGTAGGTCCCTGCGTGCAGACAGTAGGAACGCGCCTGCAGCTCGTACATACCCGGCAGCGCCACGATGAAGGCGCCGTCGCCGGTGAACGGGAGCTGACACATCGGTGCGGTGATGGCCGGGTCGAGGTCGTCGAGGAAGGGGACGCCGGTGACCGCGTCGTCAAAGCTGCTCGACAACGCCGGCGGCTCGTCCAGGATGCGGCGCAGGTCAGGGATCTTCAGGTCAAGCTGGTCACGCAGGATGTCGCCCGCGTCCGGGACTCTTGGTCGGGGTAGACGGAATTGAGCAACCGCACTGCCGCATGCCGTGAGTACGAAGGCCACCAACAGCATGAGGGTAATCGGGTGTTTCTTCATCACACTCACCTCTTACGGGCTATGTGAACGGCCTTCGCGACTACGGGGATGTTGACACCATTCGGCTGCGTGGAAGCCGCAACCTCCCCTCAAGCCCCCGCTAGCGCAGCTCCTCCTGCAGGTCCATCGCCGCCCGCGCGACCCGCCAGCGCCAGTAGTCCATGGTGCTGCGGTCCCAAGCATTCGACGAGTCGCGATAGTCCAGGTTCACCGCGTTGGTCAACTCCTCCAGCGTCTGCCGGGCCGCACGCGCGGCCTCGCCACCAATCCGGCCCTGCTCGCCCGCCCGCGCCAGCAGTTCCTCCAGCAATTGCACGTAGCGGTAGTCGTCCACGCCTTCGCGCTGCTCGAGCATGCCGATCGAGGGCAGCACCTCCCACTGCGGCGTGTAGTGGCAGTCGCACGAAACCCGCGCGCCTGAGGGCAGGGCCTCGAACGGATCACGCGAGTCGCCGTCGTAGCTGAACGACCACTGCGCGCGGCAGTAGGCGCCGACGCGCCAGGGGTAGAAGCCGTAGCTGAACCGGGTCGCGCCCATGTTGTAGAGGCCGAGAGTGCAGCCATGGTCTCGGATCTCGGCGATGGTATCCGCGTTGACCGGGTAGGCGGCGTTGGGGATGACGATGTCGGCCTCGTCGAGGTACTCGCGCGCGATCGAGGCGCGCAGCGTCGAGATGCAGGTGCGGAAGCCGCCGGGCACCGCCTCCCGACAACGGTTGATGGCCTTGAGGAGTTCGCGGCCGTAGCGCGCCCCCTTGGCGCCGTCGTTGCCCAGCTCGTCCTGCACGTAGAAGACGATGTCGGGCAGGCCCTCGGCACGCGTCTGCTCGTAAATGAAGCTGACCATCCGCGCCATCTGCGCCACGGTCTCGTCGCTGAAGCGGATATCCTCCATCGCGGTCCTGCCCAGCGCGCCGCGACTGAGGAAGCCCTCACACTTGGGGAAGATCTGCGGGCCGCCCAGGTAGTAGTTGAACACGCGCTCACTGAAGTTCGGGATCGAGGCGGCCATGCGCCAGACCTGCAGATAGTAGTCCCAGGCGTCGGTGGTCACGATCTGCCCGTCCGCACCGAACTCCAGCGGATACCAGGGCAGGCTGTCGTAGAGGCCGGTGAAGCCCTGATCGGCGAGGAACTGCATGCGCGCGCGCAGCACCTTCCAGACCAGCTCCTCGGGCAGCGCCTCCATGGTGCGGAAGTGCCGGAAGGTCGTGCCCGACAGGTCTCCGGCGTAGACTCCCGAGTAGCAGCGCGACCTCGGCAGCTCCAGCGGCAGCACGCGCACCTCGATGGGCAGCTCCACCTCCGCGCCGGGCCCGGTGAGCGTCAGCGTCCCCGCATAGAAGCCCGGTTGCGCGTCCTCGGGCGTGAACAGGTCCACCCAGAAGCCGCGGGTGATTCCCGCCTCCATGCGGTCCGGCCGCCACGGCACCAGGAAGTGGGGGCGCACCTCATAGCCGCCGGTGACCGGGTACTCGCCGAAGCGGACGTAGCGGATGTCCAGGGCATCGGCGGGAATGATGGCACCGCCCTCGCCCTGCAGGTCACCGGCGACGAGATCGACGGGGCCCTCAAGGTCGCGCAGGGGCGTGACCGCCACCACGCCCGGCTCGCGCTCGCCCGGGCTGGCGAACAGCCGCAGCGGGCGGCCGAGGTCCCATGCGGTCGGTCGCGTGTTTGGACGCAGGTCACCGGCTCCCTGCCGCACCCACACGGCCACGCCGGCATCGGCCATCGCAGCGGGAAGTTCGGGCATCGCGCGCTCCGGCTCGGCGGCCAGCCACGGGTACTGGCGGTTGAAGAACTCCTCCTGGGCCGCGCGGAACCCCGCGAGCGCACTCGCCCCCGCCTCGCTGTCGGCGGGGAAGATCCACAGCGCGTTGATGGGTGCGTACCGCGACGCGGCGATCTCCAACGAACCGCCCGCGACCTGCACCTCCGCCTCGCCGAACGGGATCCAGCGCGCGATGTTGGCCCGGTAGAGGTTCACATCCGGGTGCCAGTCGCGGTAGTAGTTGGCGAAGTAGCGCCCCTGGGGGTCGAAGAACTCCTCCGGCGAGTCGCCCTGCGCGTAGAGCACCTGATCGCCTGCGGTGATCCGGCAGGCCCGGAAGTGCGAGTCCGGACGGTTGGCGCCGGGGCGCGAGTACTGCCCGGTGAGCACCACCACGCGGTAGGCGCCGTCGGGCAGGTCCACGCGGAAGGGTGTTCCTCCGTAGATGCCGTCGCGGGTCACATCATCGAGCACCAGGGTGTCGCGCAGCACCCGCCGGTTCTGGTCGAAGGGCTCGACGCGCGCGCGGCCCTCGGTGTAACCGTACCCGCGCTCCACGTCGTACGCGGTGTCGGCCTGGACACGGTAGAAGCCCTCGCCCGTCGGGGCGCCGGGCGCGCAGAAGTCGAAGCGCCAGACGCCATCCTCCGGCGGCACCGGCAGCGGCTGCTCCGGCGCATCCTGCGCCCACGCGCTCCCCGCGGCCACGATCATGGCGGTCAGCGCCAACGTGAACAGTCGGCCCGCTTGTGTCATCACAGCACCCTCCGTTCGGCGCCCGCACGGCGCCGCGTCAGCCCTGCTCATTGAACGGCGCTTCGCCGCGTGCGTCCTGTTCGTCCTGCAGCTCACGCGCAGTCACCCGCCCACATCGTTCGGTGTCCCCGCCGCACGTAGCTCATCGGCACCAGCGCCTCCCGCGTCAGCTCATCGTGTCCGTTCCGCGCCGGCCGCCCCCATCGATCATGTCGGTTGCGGGCCGGCGGCGCGGCGACGCGTCCCCTCACGGTTCCGTCTCCTCGAAGGGCGATCCGGCCACGCGTAGCAAGTCATTGCTGCTCGCGACCACACCGTCATCACCGATCGCCGCGATCTCCAGGCGGTAAAGCCCCGGGCGCAGCTCGTCCACGGGCATGACCGCCGACAGCACCGGGCCCTCCACCCGCCCGATCTCCTGCTCGGCGGCGAAGGTGCCGGCCTGATCGACCAGGCGCGCCACCAGGCGCAGCCCGCGGGTGGTCAGCCGCCCCACGCCCAGGCGCGCCGTGACCGCTACCGGCGGCCCATCAACCAGCGTCGCGCGACTGCCCAGCCGCACCACCATCGGGCCGGGCAGGACGCCGGTGCGGCGGGTGGCGAAGACCGCGGCGCCGGTGGCGTCGGCGATGTCGATGCGGGCCTTCCAGGCGCCCTCCTGCGCCTGCACGTCGAAGACCAGGCCGATCTCGCGCCGCCCGCCCTCGGCCAGCTCGAAGTCGGTGGAACGCTGGAGCCACTGGCCGGGCGCCTCGAAGGTCAGGCTTAGCCGGTGGCGCCCCGCGGGCCCGGCCAGATGCCGGACGTCGGTGCGCATGAGATTGCGCCCGGGCCCCACTCCCACCAGATCGATCTTATCGACCGCCAGTCGCGGCTCGCCCAGGCGCAGCACGCCGAACTGCCGCGGGTCGTGCCAGTTGCTGGTAGGTGACAGGCAGGTGTACTCCTCGGTGTCCCAGTCGGCACTGGTGATGTTGACGCCCAGCTCGTGGCCGGCCGGCGCTCCCGCCAGCCCCAGGCTCGCCAGCGGCAGCGCCATCTCGACGGTCCACTGCTCGTCCTCGATGAGCACCGCACGCCGCAGGCCCGACGACCACGCCTCATCGGACCGGCGCTCGAGCTTCATGTCGCCGGGGCCCGCGCCACCGGGGTCGGGCACCTCAACGATCACGTGGCTGGCGTCGAAGAGCACGCCTGCAGAGTTCACGATCATCTGGAAGTACTCGGTGCCGGTGCTGAACGGGTCCACGAACACCTCTACCTCATCGTCCTCCCACACGGCGCTGTCGTCGTCCTCCAGCGTGAGCACCCGCAGCTCGGTGCCCGGCTCGCGTTGCAGCCGCACCGCCAGGTAGAGGCAGTCGTCATCGTACGCGGCCCACGCCTCGCGCGCGTGCCGGGCCGGCGTGGCCGACAGCCCCAGCCGGAAAGTGCCCAGGTGCGCTTCGGGCTCCTGCCAGACGGGCTCGTCGAGGCGGCCGTCGAGCGAGGGTGGCTGCTCGACCCGCGGCGGCGTGAAGTGCAGGCGGTCGGCTTCCGGCACCGCCGCCTCCGGCGCCTCGGAGCGCATGAACCGAATCTCTTCCAGGAGTTCGGCATGCGCGGTGCCGGTGGCCACGAGTGTCGCGACGAGCATGGTGAGCGCGATCAGTTGTCTCCACGGCAGGCTGTCAGCGCGCAAAGGGACCCTCCGCTCTGCGGAAGGGCAGCAGCAATTCGTACGTGCGCTCGCCGGCCACGCGGCCGAGGGCGAGGCGCACTGCGTACCGCCCCTCGCTGAGGCTGGGAACAGGCACGACCACGACGCCGGTGCGGGCGTCGAGCGCAAGGTCATCGCCGGCGAAGCTGGTGAGGCCATCGAGCGTGGTGATGTCCCAGCGTAGTGCGCGCAGGCCATCGTCCCATGCTTCCTCAGACACCGTGACCTCCACCGGCAGCGAGTCAAGGGGGGTCATGAGCGTATCGCCCGACAGCACACGCGCGTCCAGCGGCGGCGGCAGCAGCACCTCCAGCGACACGTTGTCGAGGTACACCACCGGGCTGTCGGTCAGGTCGGGCGGCTGGCGCACGGCGATGTTCACGTCGCCGCGGCGTGTCTCCCCCATGCGGAACACGAACTCCGTGCTCCAGCGCGACCACTCGTTCACATCGGCGGTCATGCGCAGAGAATGCGCGGCGATCGGCGGCCCGCTCTCGCCCCACTGGCGCATGGTCATCATGACCTCCTGCGCCGTCGGGCCGCTGGCGAGCAGGATCCAGGCGCTCAGGCGCATGCGCTGACCGTCCCAGGGGGCAAGCTGCTCGCCGGTGAGCTTCTGCTGGACAATGAGGATGCGCTCCTCGCCGACGGTGGTCAGATCGTACACGAGGCACTGCCGACCGTCCTGCGCCTGCTCGTCCGTGTAGCGGATCGAGTCGGCAATCAGGCGGTCGCCGGTGTCGGGGCGGGGCGGCCAGTCGCTGAAGCGCCAGCCACCCGCGTCGGCGTCCTCGAAGCTCGGGTTGCCGAGCAGGTTGGGGCCGGTGTCGGGCTGCAGGTTCAGCGGCGGCAGCGGAACGCCGTCCTGCCCCGCGGCGAGGCACACGCACAACATGCCCCCCAGCCACACAGCCGCGGCGTGCCGCACGAATCGCATGATGGCTCCTCCCGATCGCGCAGCGTTCCTTCCGGCAGGCATCGAACCTGTCTTCGCCGCCTAACTGCGCTTCCCTTCCATCCGCGCGTGGACATCCGAGGCGGCGAGGCCCGCCCGGCGCGGGCGCCGGGCGGGCCTCTGGTTCAGCGCGTCTCAATGCGCCTGTGTCTGCCACCTCCGAGCAATGAAGTAGGCTGCTGTCACGTCTCTCGGAGTGCCGGGACAATCATAGGCATCAACCACCGTCCCGTAACGCTTGTGGCAGTCGTATTGTACCCGTTTCTGCCGCCCGGCAAACGCGCCGGGCATGGCCCCGCCGACTGTGGTCGCCGGGGGCGCGGCACACGCTCGTCGGTCGAGTTGGCGGCAGGGTATTGCGCGCCGGGCGAGGAACCGATCCACAACTACACCGGTCTGATGCGAATTACACGAACATGGAGGGCAAGTCCATGCCCACGACCCGCGAGCAGTGCGCAAACTACGTCGTCAACATCGAGATGTGCCCATGCACCTCGGAGAGCTGCGAGCGGCGGGGGATCTGCTGCGAGTGCATCCAGGCCCACTACGCCAGGGGAGGCAAGTCGGCGTGCATGCGCGGGGCCGAGCGGGATCCCGCCACCGTGGGCCTGGCCGGGCGAGCGGTGAAGGAATGCGACGTCAACCGGGCGCGCAACCTTGAGTTCTGCGTGTGCACCTGGGAGCCGTGCGACAACAAGGCCGTATGCTGCAACTGCGTGCGCAATCACTTCTCCGTGGACGGCTCCGGCCGCGTCGCCTGCATGAGATGATGACGGAAGGGTTGCAGACGCAGAACGGCCGCCCCCGATACATGGGGGCGGCCGCCACGGTCGTCACGCCGTCGGGTATCAGTCTCGACGCCCGGACTTCATGCGCAGGTACTCGACCGCTACGAAGGTCCCCGGCACCTCGGCTAGCGTGGCGATGCGCTCGAGGGCCCGGTTGAGCTGCTGCTCGTGCATCTCCCCTGCCTGTGGCTCCTGCTCGGTCGCCTTGCGCTCGGCTTCGTAGATGGCGCCGAGTGCCCTGGTCATCATGCCGGCTCGCCGCGTGGCGTAGCGGCGATCGCGGGTTGCGCCGAAGATCTTCCCGACCTCTTCATACAATTCCGTCCAGATTCCCTGGGCGGTGGCGGTTGCACGCCGGGCGGCAGCCTGGCGCTCCGCCAGCTTTATGCGCAGCTCGCGACGTTCCTTCTCGCGCTCCCACGCACCGAGGTCAGTGCCCTCCACAAGCTCGATCTGCACCTCCCGGCCCACGGCCGCCGACACGGCCGCACGCACCATCGGCCCGTTGGCGGTGCTGATCAGGTGGCTGCCCTGCGCCATCTTCCCCGGCGGCACACCGAGGACGAAGGTGTCGCCGTCCAGTGCCAGAGGCTGGGCCGCCTGTGCGCCTGCCCACAGGCTTCGGTTCAGGTCCGGCATCGCGTCCAGGATCGACTGTTTGGCCTGCTCCCAGATCGCATTCAGGTCGGGTTGTTCGCTCATGATCCGCCTCCTGAGAAAGTCAGCCCCGGGTCAGGGCGTCTGCGGCTCCACGCCGGGCACGATGTAGCTGCCGGTCCACGTCGGCTGCGCCGGCGCCGCCCCCGACGCCAGCAGCGACCGCCACTTCTCGTCGGTCAGCCGGTCGGACGCCGGCCAGTGGAACTCGTAGTAGCTGAAGCACCCGCCGCGGGCGATCTGCAGGCCGCCGTCGGGGTGCGGCACGACCACGTAGATGCGATACGCCGGGCCGACGCCCACCTCCAGCACCTGGTCCCAGAAGGTGTGCACGTCGGCGATGGCCGCCATGTTGCGGTCGGCCGCGTTCTCAATGCTGAACCAGTTGCTGGCCCCTTCGCCGCCCTCGACCACGCTCAGCGTCAGGCGCTCAAGCTCGCCCCCGAAGTACTGGATGCGCTCGTACTCCTGCGCGGTCAACGGCCGATTGGTCAGCTCCTTCTCGGCCACGCCCTTGAGGAACAGCAGGACGTCCTCGAGTCGGTCGTAGGCCGCGCCCAGGCGCTCGGGCAGGATGCCGCGCTCTTCGAGGCCCTGCTTCGAGCGCCACGCCAGCCAGCCCAGGCGCGCGAACACCTCGGGGTAGGGCTCGACGTAGCCCTTGGGCGCGGCGGGCTCGCCCGCCCCCATCTCCGCGCCTGACTGCTTGGCGTAGAGGATGGTATCGTGGCGCAACTCCGCCCAGCTCGACAGCGTCGTCCCCAGCTCCTTGTCCAGCCACTGCTCATTCTGCATGAAGGTCGGGTAGCCCTCGCCCCTGGGCTCCAGCAGTGGCCGCAGGCTGAACAGCCAGCCCCAGTAGAGGTTCGAGCGCCAGGTCGCTTCGTCGGTCTGCTCGAAACGCTGCGTGACCCTGTCGAGCTGCGCCTCGTAGTTGGCGTAGCGGTCCTGGTGATACTGCTCGGTCAGGATCTGCCGGGCGCGCGCCGAGCCCAGCGCGGCCGCGACGTCGAGCCCCATCGGCACATCGCGCGCGGTGTCCGGCCCGGGGGTGCCCACCAGCGGCGACACAAGCTGCTGCAGCGCCCACGAGTCGGGGATGAAGCGCTGACCGAGCACGCGCATCTGCCGGCCCTGCAGTTTCGGCTCACCGACGAAGTTGCCCTGCGCGTCGGCCTCATAGAAGTAGGGCGCGATTTCCGGCACGGGCAGCGTGTCGCGCGCGCGAGCGATGAACTCATCGACCCTGGCGTCCGACGCCAGCTCCTCGATCGGTAGCGTCGCCCCCAATACCTCGCGGGCGATCGGCAGGTAGTCCGCGTAGCTCAGATCATCGGCGCCGCCCACGAAGAACTCGACGGGCTCGTAGAGTCGCTCCCAGGCCGCGCGCGCCTGCTCGTCCTCGGACAGCGCCTTCACGATCAGCAGCGCCTGACGCGTCTGGAGCCGGTTGATCTCCTGGTCATCGGTCTCCAGGTTAAAGCCGACCAGCCCGTACCACATCATTGCGCGGAAGTAGCGCCCCAGCTCATCGCTGCGCGTGTAGTGCCCACGCGGGTTGAACTGCGTGTAATGGATGGTGGTGCCCATCACCGGCGACTGCGCGCGCAGCGCGTGCGCCTCGATCAGGGCCAGCTCCTCATCGACCATCTCGGCGACCTCCGCGGGCGCCTCGGCGGTCGGGTCGAGCAGCCCGCGCGCGACCGCGAAGTAGGCGACGTTGCGCAGCGCCGCTTCGCGCGCCGGGCCCTCGGGGGCCTCGGCAAGCTGGGCCTGTGCGGCGTCCAGCAGCAGCCCGGTCATCTGCTCCGCCAGCCCGATGAGATGCTCCTGCTCGACGGTGCGCAGGCTGAAGTCGAAGAAGACGTGGTAGGCCTGCAGCAGCGAGTCGACGGTGATGAAGTTCGCCGCCGCATCGCTCTCGGCGTAGTATTCGTAGAGCCAGAACATCTGCTCGACCTCGTCGGGCACGACGACGAAGCCGACCTCGGAGAGCCGGCGCTTCTGGGCGTTGGTCAGCTCGGAGTAGTGGTCGAGGTTGCGCACGGTGCCGAGGTCGCGCGGAATCTCGTAGGTCACCATCTGGGGGGTGATGCTGACCCTGAAACGCTCGGGGACCTGGTCGGCCGCCGCCGGGGACGCGTCGGCGGGCTCCGCCGGCGCTTCATTCTTCGAGGAGCCACAGCCGATCAGCACGGCGGTCCCGGCAATGAACACAAGTATTATCAGAACCACGCGGGGCGCGGGCCTCATCGCGTCTCCTCCTTGACTACCAGGCGAGCGGCTGGCCCGACGGCTGGGAAGAGCGCACTCCGGCACCTCCGACAGGAGAGAGAGTTCCCCGCGCCCCCACATACTCCTGCGCGCGGGCGACGGGCCCGGATGTACTACGGCGACGAGGGGTCCGACGGTCCGTCATCACCCGAGAGACCCCGGTCGCCGAGGCCGGGCGCTTCGTCGTCGGCCTCCTCGATCTCGACGCGGGGAGCGCTCAGATCGCGCAGGTCCTGTGGCGGCGGTTCCGGCTGTGGCTCTTCAAGCAGTGTCGATCCCGCGGCGCCGCCCTTATCGTCGGTCACGCCGTTGGCCGCCTCATCAGACAGGCGGCCGCTTTCTGCCTCCGCCTGACTGGAGCGGGCCGCGTAGTCGTAGTAGTAATAGTAGTAGTAATAGTAGTAGTCGCCGCCGGTCACGCGCAGCTTGTTGAGCACGATGCCCAGCACATCGGCGCGCGCGTGGCGGAACAGGCGCTCGAGGTCGCGCATGGCGCGTTCGGTCACCTGGCCGGACTCGGCGACGATGATCGTGCGATCGACCTTGGACGACAGGATGCCCGCGTCGGTCAGCATCACTGCGGGCGGCGAGTCGAAGATCACGATGTCCGCCCGCTCCGACAGCTCTCGCACCAGCTCGATCATCCGAGTGGATTCGAGCAGCTCGGCGGGGTTGGGCGGCAGCGGGCCACTGGCGAGCACCTTCAGTCCCGGCAGCTCGGTCTCCGCCAGCGCCTCCTCCAGGGTGGTGTCACCCACCAGCACGTTGGTCACACCCAGATCGGCATCCACGCCGAACAGCCGGTGTACTACCGGGCGGCGCAGGTCGGTGTCCACCAGGATCACCGAGTCGCCACTCTGGGCGTAGACGATCGCAAGATTGGCCGCCGTGACCGACTTGCCCTCACCGGTGCCCGCGCTGGTCACCATGAAGGTAGTGGCGGGCTTGTCGAACAACGAGAATCGTATGTTGCTGCGCAGCGTGCGGTAGGCTTCAGCCGGCGGGCTCTTGGGGGCGGTGAGCGCGACCAGGCTGCCCGCCTCATCGGTGCGTAGCGGGATGATGCCCAGCAGGTACAGGTCGGTGATCCGCTGCAGGTCTTCGACCGAGTAGATGGTGTCGTCGAGCGCTTCGAGCAGGATGGCCAGCGCCAGCCCCACGAACAACCCGAGGGCGCCCGCGAACACCAGCGACTTGGGCAATGACGCCTCGATGGGACGCGCGCTGTTGGCCACGTCTACCACGCGGGCGTTGCCCTCCTTGATGGCCTGCGCCAGCCGGGCCTGGCGCAAGTCCTCCTGCAGGTTCATGTAGGCGCTGCGCGCGACCTCCGCCTGGTCCACCAGCGCCTGCCAACGCTGCCGCTGCTCAGGCAGTCCGTGCATCTGGTCGCGCAGCCGTGACAGCGAGCCGGCTATGGCGTCGTAGCGCGCCTGCGCCTGATCGACCTCGATACGCGCAGCCTTGAGTTCCGCCTCGATCCCGCTCATGGCCGGGTTGGGCTGCACCACCTCTGACTCGATGACCTGGGGGATGGTGGCGAGCTGGCCCCGGAGCTGCTGCACCAGCGCGCGCGCGTTGAGGACGCGCGGATGGCCCTCAGTATACTGGGCGGACAGTGTCTCCAACTCGACCTGCGCCTGCGTCAGGCGGGAGAGCATCGCCTGATACTCGGGGTTGGGCACGGGCTGGGTGGACACCAGCGCCTCGCTCTGGGTCGCCCGGGTGCGCTCGAGTTCAGCGAGTCGGGCCTGCGCGGCCTTGAGTTCGGCCTCAGCCTTGAACAGCTCGTCCTCGTAGGTGTAGAGCGAGCCGACGATCTTGGCGACCTCCTGGTCCATGTCCACGAAGCCGGATTCGCGTGCCAGGCGGCTCATCTCGTCGAGGATGCCGGCCAGCTTGGCGCGTTGCTCCTCAACCGCCTGCTCCAGGAAGTCGCTCGCCAGGCTGCTTTCCTTCTGACGCTCCTGCCTGTTCACCTCGACGAACGCCTGTGCCACATAGTTGGCGAAGTAGCGGGCCTTGCGCTCCTCGGGGCAGGTGGAGTCGATGCGCAGCAGGTCGGGCTGGATGACGGTAACGTTCAGCGTATTCTGGATCTCGCCGGGGGCGGCGATGATACGCGCCTCGGGGGGCAGCTCTTCGAGACGTTTGGCCGCCAGTTCGGCCACGTTGCTGCTGCGGGCAATGCGCGCGTAGGTCTCCATCGCCACATTGGGCGCGAGCGCGGCCTCATCGCCGCTGATCCAGAAGAATCCCTGGGGGCGTTGCTGGACGAGCACCAGGGAGGTGGCCTCGAACTTCTTCTCGCTGGAGAGCGCGTACAGGCCGCCGACCAGGGCGGCGACGGCAGTCACAATAAGGATGAACCACTTGCGTTTGGAGAGAATCCGGATGTAGTCCGGAAGCTCAAGATGTCGAGGCTTTGCCTCTTCGGCCGCCACGGTTGCCACCTGTCGGTTCTGCCTGGGGCGCTGCGAGCAGACACGCAAGCTCCATCCTCAACCTGCCGATGATACCACCCGCGCCGAGCACGTGTCAACCGGGCCTCGCAAGGCGCGTGGCGGTCGGCGAGCGACCGCTTGGACACCTGAGGAGGACAGGCGGGGACGGGCGAGGAAGTCCTGCGAACGCGTCGGTGCAACCGACAGGCAGACACACACGCGGGCGGTTCGGCACGGGCGGACTGGCCGGGCAGGCATGATGCCCGGTGCCGACCATCATCGCTCTCACGACGTGATCCATGGGCACCTCAACCTGGCACAGATCCCCTGAGACCGAGGCGTGGCGGCGGGTGCGCGAACTCTATGCGCAGCCCGACCCGTCGCCGCGCGAGGTCGCCGCCCGCATCGTGGCCGCGCTGGACCCCGACACCCGCGCGGGCATGAGCGACCCGGCGGTGGTCACCTGTCTGGGCACCCTGGTGGAGGGCGCACAGCTCGTGGCCACCCGGGGCATGGCCGCCACTCTCGAACACCTCGGCGCCGAGCGCGAGCCCGTCGCGGTGCAGATAGCCGCGGGCCTGCGCGACCGCGCCGAACGAATCATCGCCGACGAGGGCTTCGCGTCCCGCTTCGGCGATCTGGCGCTCGAGGCGGTGGGCGCCACGGCGCTGGCCATCGCCACTTTGCACGCCCCCGGGGCCGGGATCATGGAGCTGCCGCTGTCGATCGCCGAGAGCAGCTTTGCCCGGTTCCACCACGACAGGCGGCTGCACGACATCGCCGCCCTCTTCACCGGGCACGAGCTGGACCGCAGCTTCCGCCACTTCGTCGCTCGCGACGTCGCCGACTTCGTGGGCGGTGAGGGCCTGCCCACGGTCGGCCACGCCAATCGCCTGCAGGATGCCGTGGCCGCACAGTGTCGCGAGGCCTGGCAGGCCATGACGCTCGACGGCTATGAGGACGCGCTTGCGACCACGTTGACCATGCCCCCGACTGAACGTGTCCTGCGGCTGCAGCCGGTGATGGCGGCGGGGATCGAGCAGGGGCTGGCCTGGCTGGGAGCGGGAGGGGGGTAGTCGATGCCGGCCCGGGTCGCCGTCGTCTGCGAGCCGCCCGACCGCGCCGCCGCGCGCTGCCCCCAGGTCGGCGCGGCCGAACTGCTGCTCGACTGGCGCACCGAGCGCGCCAACGTGCGCATCGACGTGCCCTGCCTGAGCCACCTGAGCGCCTCTGCGCTGTTCGACGTCGCCTGTGATCTGCTGGACATCGCGGTGGCGCTCTACGTAGCCGACATCGCCGTCCCTCGCGGCAAGCGTGAGGCCTGGGCCCGCCACATCGAGCTGGCGGTCCCGGTGCGGGAGCCCGAACTGTGGGAGAGCGTGCGCACCGAGCTGGGGCGGCTCATCTACGTGCTTACCCGCGACGACATTGCGCTGACCTTCTACCCGGCGGCGCAGTGCCCCGGCCGCACTCACGGCCGGCCGCGGATGCCCGACTTCGAGCCCGACTGCGTGTCGATGCTCTCCGGCGGCCTCGATTCCCTGGCCGGGGCGGTGATGCTCCAGCGGGCGGGCCGGCGGCCGGCCTACTGCATGCACCGTTCCGGCAACCCAACGGTGCGCGCGGCGCAGGACGCGACCGTGGCCACCCTGCAACGGCACCGGCCCGGCGCCGGCGTCCTGTGCGACGCCACCGTGGCGCCCGGCCCGCGCGGCGCCGACGCCCTGCCCTTTCCGCCCCCCGAGGAGCGCGAGCCCTCACGGCGCCTGCGCTCGCTGCTGTTCATGGCGCTGGCCGCGGCGACCGCCGAGGGGGCTGGCGTCGAAGAGGTGCTCATGTGCGAGAACGGCCCCATGACGACCGGGGTGCCGCTGTCGCCCGCGCGCGCCGGCAGCATGTCCACTCAGTCCACGCACCCGGCGGCCATCGAGCACTTCAACGCGGTCGTCGCCGCGCTCGGACTGCGCGGGCGCATCTCCAACCCGTTCGTCTATGAGACCAAGGGCGATCTGGTCCGTGATGTGCTGGCGCCGAATCTCTCGCCGGAGCAGATCCAGGCCACGGTGTCATGCTGGGCGGTGGGGCGCGCGAACCGACCGTGTGGGGGGTGCGTGCCCTGTCTGCAGCGCGCCATCGCCATGGCATGGGCGGGGCTGCCTGCGGAGGCGCACATGATCGACCTGCTGGGCTCGCCTCGAAGCTACGTGGGCACGGACGCGTGGGGGAACCTGGTTGACCTGCTGCGCAATGCGCGGCGGCTGGCGACCAGCACCGATCTCGATATGCTCGCCGCCCACCCCGCGCTGCTGGCGCCACCTTCCTCGGGCCTGAACCTGCCCGACGTCCTCGCGATGCTGCGCCGCAACGCCGAGCAGACACTCACCGTGGTCCGCGAGCACTACCCCGAGGCCGCGCGTCTGATCCTGTAGCTCGCACTCGGTGCGTACACGCGAACGGGGCGGCGTTCGCCGCCCCGGCGTGTCGTGTTGCGGCCTGCGCGTCAATCCAGCTCGCGGGCGTACATGCGATATTCGATCACGGGTTCAAAGCCCGCCTTCTCGTACATGCGCCGCGCCGGCGCGTGGCCCTCATTCAGGCCGGTGCCCACGCAGGCGATGCGCATGCCCTCCTCGCGGAAGATCGCGAGCACCCGGTCCACCTGCGCGGTGCCGACTCCGTGCCCCTGGAAGGCCGGATCGACCGCGTTGTAGTGAATCGTCCCCACCTGCCGGGCGCGATCGATGGCGTAGCTGATGAAGCCTGCGATCTGTCCGTCCACCTCGGCCACCAGTACGCTCCCGATCTCATCCCACAGCCGCGACATGACCTTGGGCACCAGCCAGCGATCCCACGACTCATCTCCCACCGCACCGTATTTCTCCTCGAGCGCGAAGTCGGAGCCGATGGCCCAGACCGCGCGCACGATCTCCTGCAGGCGCGGCATGTCGTCGAGCGTGGCGGCACGCAGGGTCGGCTGCATGGTCCTTCCTCCCGCAGGGTGATGAGTGGGGCTACTGAGCCGCGAGTTCGTCGGGGTCCAGCTCGCGCACCACACGCGCGTCCTGCATGATCTGGGCGCGCTTGCGGTTCATCAGCGTCAGCAGCTTCTGGCGCTCGAGCTGCTCGCGGATCTGGTCCTTCACGTCATCAAACTCCGGCACCGAGGCCGGCAGATACTCGTCGCGGCGGATGAGGTGCCAGCCCATCTGCGTCTGCACCGGATCCGAGATCTCACCGTCGGCGGTCAGCCCGAATGCGGCCTGCTGGAACGGGTTGTTCCCCCGCGTGATCATGCCGAAGCTGCCGCCTTCGTCCTTGGTGTAAGGGTCGATCGAGTACTCCCGCGCGGCCTCCTCAAACGGCTTGCCCCCGATGATCTCGGCCCGGATGGTCTCGG
>CAZTZN010000069.1:0-22035 GCA_964617715.1 uncultured Armatimonadia bacterium
GCCTGCGCCGCGGCGCTGGAGACGCTTGCCATCATCGAGGATGAGGGGCTCGTCGAGCACGCCCGCGCCATGGGCGACCTGCTGACCGCGCGGTTCACCGATCTGGTGGGGGAGACTAAGCGCGTCGATCACATCCGCGGCAAGGGCCTGCTGCTGGGCGTGAAGCTCGGAGGGGAGTTCGCGAAGGCGGTGGTCGCGTACTGCATGGCGCACGGGCTCGTCGTCAACGCGCTGGGGCCGGACATGCTGCGCCTGGCGCCGCCGCTTACGATCAGCGCGGAACAGTGTGAGCAGGCGGTGGCGACGATCGCGGAGGCCTTGGAAGCGGTGCCCTGAACGCGGTGGCGTCTCTCAGACGATTGCCATCAGAACCCGAAGCGCCCCGCTCCGAACGGAGCGGGGCGCTGTTGTGTGTGAGTGTGTCAGGCTTCAGAAGCCGGAGTTAACCGTGAAGCCGAACGCCAGGTTGTCGTCGAGCAGCGCGGCCTCGGTAACCGCCCACTCGCTCCACCAGTAGCGCAGCGCGGCATTGAAGTTCTCGCCATCGTGCTCAAGCTGGAGGCGGGCGTATTCGAACAGTGGCACATCCACGCCGCCGAACAGGCCGTCAAGGGGGGTGTCGGACAGCTCCGTGCTACCGAAGCCGACGGTCACACCGACCACGTGCTGGCGCGTGGCGTCCAGCGGCACGTCCTTGGTAAGCACCACATACCAGGCGCGGTTGATCTGGTTACCCAGGTCGCGCCCGCCGACCGCGACCATCGGCGCCTGGTCGGGAAGACCGAAGTAGTCCTGAATCGGGATGCGCCACTTGGCCTGGAAGAGCACTTCGCTGTCGGCGCCGGTCCAGGTGTCGTCGAGGCCGGTGACGCCGCCCTCGAAGCCCTCATACGGGCTCACATTCGCGCCCCAGACCGTGGCCCAGTCATTGTTATCGGTCTCGATCACGTTCAGGTGGGCCTGAATGGCCTCCGGAGGAAGTGTCTCCGCCGTCGGCACGACGATCAGGCCGCTGGTGCCGAACCAGCTCGTGAGCGGCGTGTTGGCGGCATCATCGGCGTTCCAGATGTCCAGAGCGTCCCAACCCTGGGCCCAGCCCAGACCGGCACACATGACCAGCGTAGCTGCAACTACTGCTGCGAGCATATAAGCGCGCACGCCCAACACCTCCAGGATCTTCTGTGTTGCTGGCGGCGGACAGCCACGGTGAGTATACCGAAGCACAGAGGTAGCGTCAAGCACGTATCGGCTTTGCGTGCGATAGCGCGCCGTCGCACCGGCGCTCTCTCATTCTGAGGCGCCCGCGCAGGAATGACGCATCGGGCGCGGAAAGTACCTGCGCACATTACCACGCCCCTCGAATTACCGGAGGTCGCACCATGTGTCTGCGTGTCGGTCTCATCGGCCTCAAAGGCCACCAGGGCACCATCCTCAGCGGCGTGCAGGCGATGGATGATGCCCGGCTGGTCGCCGTCTGCGACGATGACGACGGCAAACTCGCCGGCGTGTCCGACTGGCCGTCGGCTGATGCGGACACTGCGACGTACACCGATCCCGTCGCGATGTTCGACCAGGTCGAGATGGACATCGTGGGCATCGCCGGAACCGATGCCGAACGCGCGCCCATGATCCTCGCCGCCGCTGAGCGCGGCATCCATGTGCTGGCTGAGAAGCCGCTGGCGATGGACCTCGACGAGCTGGCGCACATTCGCGAGGCGGTCACCGACAGTGGCATCCTGCTGTCGATGCTGCTGACCATGCGCTTCGAGCCCCCCTACCTGACCATGCGCCGGCTCATTGCTGAGGGCGCCATCGGCGAGGTGTGCCTCGCGACGATGCAAAAGTCCTACCGTCTGGGTGACCGACCGGCGTGGCAACGCAGCCGCGAGACCTTCTCGGGCATCATCCCCTTCATCGGTATCCACGCGCTCGACCTGATCCGCTGGACCACCGGGCGCGAGTTCACCGCGGGCGCCGCGTGGTGTGCGAACGTGGCGCATCCACAGATCGGCGACCTCGAGGACAGCGCCTCGATCGCCCTCGGCCTCGACAACTCGGGCTCGGCGACCGCCCGCCTCGACTACTGTCGCCCGGCCGCCGCGCCCACGCACGGTGACGACCGCCTGCGCGTGGCGGGCAGCGAGGGCGTCATCGAGTGGATATACACCGCCGGAGAGGTCACCCTCGTCACCGCCGACGAGGGGCCGCGCGCGGTCGAGCTGGACCACAAGCTCGATCAGTTCGCTGATTTCGTCGCCGCTGTGCGCGGCGACAAGCCGTGCCACGTGCCCGCCGAGGATTGCCTGCGCATGACCGAGGTGTGCCTGAAGCTGCGCGACGCGGCCAACACCACGGCGGTCGTGGACCTGTCCTGACGCTCATGAAGGAGACCTTCCGCACCATGAGAGACGTGCACGTTGATCGCATCACCGCGGCCGTGGCCGAGATGGCGCGGCGCTCAAACGTCGAACTGCCCGCCGACGTCGTCGCGGCACTGCGCGCGGCACGTGAGCGCGAGCAGTCCGGCATCGCCCGCGAGGTGCTCGACCAGCTTCTGCTCAACGCTGAGCGGGCGGTCGAAACCGGGCTGCCGCTGTGCCAGGACACTGGCGTAGCCGTCGTCTTCGTCGATCTCGGGCAGGATGCGCACCTGGTCGGCGGTGAGTTGCAGGCGGCCGTGGATGAGGGGGTCCGCCGCGGTTATGAGGAGGGCTACCTGCGCAAATCGGTGGTGCGCGACCCGCTGGATCGTTCGAGCAACACCGGTGACAATACGCCGGCGGTGGTGCATGTGCGCGTAGTGCCGGGAGATCGGGTGACGCTGCACTTCGCGCCTAAGGGGGGCGGCAGTGAGAACATGAGCGCGTTGTGGATGCTCACCCCCGCACAGGGCCGCAGCGGCGTGATAGAGGCGATCGCGGCGCAGGTGGGCGCGGCCGGAGGGATGCCCTGCCCGCCGCTGGTCCTGGGCGTGGGGCTGGGCGGCACCTTCGAGCTGTCGGCGCTGCTGGCCAAGCGCGCGCTGCTGCGCCCGCTCGGTCAGCCGTCACCGGAGCCTGACGTGGCCGCGCTCGAACGCGACATCCTCGCGGCCGTGAACGACACCGGCGTGGGCCCGATGGGTCTCGGCGGGATGACGACTGCGTTGGCCGTGCACGTCGAGCGCCACCCGTGCCACATCGCCAGCCTGCCGCTGGCTCTGAACGTGCAGTGCCACGCCGCCCGGCACATGACGGCCGAACTGTGACGCAGGCGTGCGCGATGCCGCGCCGCCCGTGGACAGTGTGGCCATCTCGAGCCGTGACCGGACGTGCTGATACCACCAACCACGCAGGTAAGGGATCAACTGTGACCGCAACTGATGTGATCGACCTGAGATTGCCGCTCACTGAAGAGAGCGTCTGCTCGCTGCGCGCGGGCGCTGTGGTGCACCTGAGCGGCTCGCTTTACACCGCTCGCGACGCCGCCCACCAGCGGCTGATGGCGCTTATCGAGGCGGGGGAGCAGTTGCCCATCGCACTGGAGGGGCAGGTCATCTACTACTGCGGCCCCACGCCCGCCCCGCCCGGACGGCCGATCGGGGCGGCCGGCCCGACGACCTCCTATCGCATGGATGACTTCGCTCCGGAGTTGTACCGCCGGGGTCTGCGCGGCACCATCGGCAAGGGCAACCGCTCGGCGCACGTGCGCCAGGCGCTGCGCCGGTTCCGAGGCGTGTACTTCGTGGCGGTCGGGGGCGCCGGCGCTCTGCTGGCCGACCGGATCGTGGCCGCCGAGGTGGTGGCCTACCCCGAGCTGGGCCCCGAGGCAATCCGGCGGCTGGAGGTCGAGCAGTTCCCGGTGATCGTCGGCTACGACTGCATCGGTGGCACCGCTTTTGTTGGCGAGAAGCCGCTCACCTGAGGTGCCGTCATGGAACGCACGCTCGTCATCGTGAAACCTGACGCCGTCGCGCGTGGCCTGGTCGGCCACGTGCTCTCACGCTTTGAGGCCGCGGGCTTCGAGATCGTGCGGATACGCTTCGAGCTGCTGCCCAAGGACCGGCTCCAACGCTTCTACGCCGAGCACAGGGACAAGTGGTACTACGCCCGCCTGATCGAGTTCATGCTGTCGGGGCCATCGCTGTTCGTGGAGATGCGGCACGAACAGGCCATCCACCGTGCCCGCAACCTCGTCGGCGCCACCGATCCGTGCGAGGCGGCACCGGGGACTATCCGCGGCGACCTGGGCGACAACCTGCCGCGCAACTGCGTCCACGCCTCCGACTCGCCCGAGTCGGCCGACCGCGAGATCAGAACGATCTTCGGCGAAGACTGACCGTCGGGGAGAACGTACAACGGCCGCCCGTGCGGGCGGCCGTCGTCGTGAACTGCTATGTGCGACTCAGGTGGCTCTAGTTGTTGCCACCTGTGGCGATCGTGACCGTGGACTCGCGCAGCACATTGCCGATCGTCTCGCTCAGCCCCTGCCACGCGGCCATGCCGGCCACGACGACCAGACTGAGCAACAGAGCGTACTCCACCGTCGCGACGCCCTCTTCGTCCCGCAGCAGCCGCAGCGTATCCAGAGCCATCGTCGTCGCCTCCGTGTCCGTCAGTCCCGTGAAGTGTTGGCTGCGATTGGTGCTGCGATCCATTAGCTCAGTCTCTGCTCTCGTCAACCTCAAGGGAACCTCACGACAGGACGATACCACAATCAGTCTTCCATGTCAACTAGAGCAATAAACGCGTTGCTTAACTTTTTTGACCTTAAGATTTGAGGTCAAGCAGAGGTAATGCGAAACCTGTGCACTCGGACCTTGGGAGGAGGACAGAGCCGGAGCCGGCGGGAATTGCACCGCCACAGCCGCCACCAGTCCGACGCCTGGGGAGGAGATCCCAATGCCCGACCGTGATGCCCCACACTGCACGCCCGAGCAGTTCCAGCAGTGGGCCGATCACGTGCTCGACCCCACCGAACGCCAGGTCTACCGCGGCTCGTCGCTGCGTGCGGTCGCCATGCCCATGGGTGGCATCGGCGCCGGCAACTGCGCGCTCGCGGGTGATGGCAGTCTACGTCAGTGGCAGATCTTCAATCAGGTCAACCACACCGCGTTCCTGCCCGGCACCTTCTTCGCCATCCGCGCCCACGGCGGGCAGCGCGGCGGGCCCCCGGTCACCCGGCTGTTGCAGACCGATTGCTTCTACGACGACGAGTTCGAGCCGGCGCTGAGCACCTCAGACCACATGATCCCGCGCGAGGCGCGCAGGCTCGCGCAGGCGGCTGACTGTGTCGATGACATCGAGTTTGTCGGTGAGTATCCCATCGCCGAGCTGACCTACATCGATGACGAGTTGCCGGTGAAGGTGTCGCTGCAGGCGTTCTCACCGATGATCCCCCTCAACTCAAAGGACTCCGGCCTGCCCGCAGTGATGTTCCTCTTCACGATCGAGAACACCACCGAGGCACAGGTGCAGGTGGCGCTTGCGGGCTCGCTGCAGAACGCGGTCGGCTACGATTCGGCCGGCGGCATCGCCGGGGTCGAGTGCCCGTGCTATGGAGGCAACGTCAACCGCGCGATTCGCGAGCGCGGCCTGACGGCGGTTGAGATGACCAACACGCGGCTCGCCACCGACGACCCGGCTCAGGGCTCGATGGTGATCGCCGCCCTCGCCGACGGATGCTCCGTGCAGGAGCGTTGGACCGACTTCGACGCTTTCTGGCAGGGGTTCGCCGAGTGTGGACGGCTGCTGTCTGCGGCGCCCGCCGGTCCCAGCCCCGACGGCCGCACGGTCAACGGCGCGGTCGCCGCGCACCTGTCGCTCGCGCCCGGGCAGAGCGTGCAGGTCGTGTTCGTGATCGCCTGGCACTTCCCCAACCATTACGTCAACTGGAGCCAGGTCGGCTTCGGCATCACCGATACGAAGAGCCGTTTCTGGCTGGGCAACATGTACAACAACTGGTTCGGCTCCGCGCTCGACGTGCTTGAGTACGTGCGTGAGAACCTCGAGCGCCTCGTCCACGACACCCGCCTCTATCGTGACACGCTCTACGACACCACGCTGCCCTACTGGTTTACGGACCGCGTCAGCGCCCAGGCCGCAACGTTGCGCAGCCCGACGTGCATGTGGAACGAGGACGGGAACTTCCACGGTTTCGAGGGCGTGCGTGGGGCGGTGAACTCCGACTGGGGTTGCGCCTGTGGCTGCTGCCCGCTCAACTGCACACACGTGTGGAACTATGAGATGACGCTCTCGCGTCTGTTCCCCGACCTCGAACGCACCCTCAGGCGCACCGACCTCAAGGTGCAGATGACCCCTGAGGGGGGCGTGATCTTCCGCACGGTGCTGCCGCTGTATCTGCCGCGCTGGCGCGTGCCCACGGGCGGCGAGCACACCAACGTTGCCTGTGACGGACATTGGGGGACAATCCTGAAGGTCTGCCGCGAGTGGCAGCAGAGCGGTTGCGACGAATTCCTCGATGAACTGTGGCCCGAGCTGGTGCGTGCGCTGCGGTTTGGTTTTGACGAGTGGGATCCCGACGCCGATGGCGTGCTCGACGGGCCGCAGTGGAACACCTACGACCTCTACTTCTACGGCCACAATACCTACTGCTCGCTGCTCTACCTGGCGGCGTTGCTGGCCGTCGAGGAGATGGCGCTGCACCGCGGAGAGGGCGAGCTTGCCCGGGAGTGCCGGCGGCGCTTCGAAAGCGGTAGCGCGAAGATCGACGCGACGCTGTTCAACGGCGAGTACTACGAGCAGCATTTCGACGAGACCGTCCCCGGCGCCGACCGCCGCCAGTACGGGAAGGGCTGCCTGTCAGACCAGCTCTTCGGGCAGTGGTGGGCGCACAGCCTGGGCCTCGGCTATCTGCTCGATGCGGACAATGTGCGCAGCGCGCTCGATGCGATCTACCGATACAACTTCCGCCACGACTTCGTCGATCACGTGCAGCAACCGCGCGTCTACGCCTCCGACTGGGACAAGGGCCTGCTCACCACCACCTGGCCCCGCGGTGGACGCCAGGAGGTGGCGATGCTCTATGCGGACGAGGTGTGGACCGGGATCGAGTTTCAGGTGGCCGGTCACATGCTGGCTGAGGGGCTGGTAGAACAGGCCATGCACATCATCAAGGCCGCATGTGAGCGCCACGATGGAACATACCGCAATCCGTGGAATGAGATCGAGTGCGGCGATCACTACGCCCGGCCGATGAGTGCGTGGTACATGCTCGAGGCTGCGGGCGGCCGCGTCTACCATGCGCCCCGCGCGCTGCTGGGCTTCGATCCGCCGGTGACGCCCGAGCACTTCCGCGGCTTCTTCATCACCGCCGAGGGCTGGGGCAGTTTCGCGCAGCGCCGCGGCGAGAACTCGCAGAACAATGAGCTGCGCCTCGCATGGGGAACGCTCGAACTCAGTACGCTGCGCCTCGGATTGCCCGAGGGCGCGGGGGAGAGTCCGGCGGTCTTCGCCTATCTGGGAGGCGCGGAGATGGCCATCGACACGCGCGTGGACGGCGGACAGCTTTTCATCGAATTTGCCGACCGGCTGGTAATGACCGCGAGCGAGGATGAGCTGACCATCCGCATCCAGTGGTGAGGACACGCCATGAGCGGCGCCGATGAGAATGTCGTCACCTGGGAGGCCACCGACCGCGGCGCGCGCTGCGCCATGGGCTGCAGTATTCTTGTGCTGATGGCGGTCGGATTGGCGCTCGCGATTGTGGGGGTGCTGCGCGGACCGAGCTGGTGGCTGATCGGGCTCGGCGGGCTGTGCGCGCTGGCCGGGGTGGGCCTGCTGCTGTTCGTGCGCTCACCGCGACGCGGGCGCTGGGAGATCAGCTTTGACGGCGACCGTCGCGTCGTGCGCCTCATCGCCAGCGAGGGCGGGCGGGTCACCGAGCGAGAGTTCCGCTTCAGCGAGATCCATGCCATCGAACTCGAGCGGATCACGCGGGACGTCTCGACCGGTGACAACGTGCCCTTTTTGTTGCCGGTCTTCCGCCTGAAGAGTGGGGAGACCGTGCGGCTTTATGAGCGGATGTCCATCAAGGACCCTGACCGCGCCGGGGAGGTCGTCGCGCAGATGCGGGAGCTGGTGGGGCTGAAGTGAAGGCCCGGCAACCGGGACGGTGACGGCGCACGGCCTATCCCGGCAGGCGCGTCGCCTCGTACTCCACCGGCGCATGGGTCTTCGCCGACTGCTCCGCGGCCAGCGCGATCTCAACCGCGCGCTTGCCCACGTAGCCATCCACTTCGGGCCCGCGGCCTGCGCGCACACACTCAAAGAAGTAGAGCTGCTCCAGGTACGCCTGCCCGTGATGGCTCCAGTGCAGCTCGCGTTCGGGGATTTCGATGTCGATGACCGACGCCTCGCCGCGATGGTCGGCGTTGTACAGCTCTACCCGGAACTCGAGGCGGTAGTACACCACCGTGCCGTGCGTGCCCTGGATGCCGATCTCAAGCCTGCGGGCGTGGTTGGCGAACATGCACAGGGCCAGGTTCGCGCGCGCGCCGCTGTCGTAGTCCACGGTCACGAAGGCGTTGTCGAGGATGCTCACTGTTGCGTCTCTGGTCTCAGTTCGGCCCTCGGGCAGGCGTGAGATGTCGGCGTAGACCCAATCGGCTCCGCCGGAGGCGTAGACGCGCTGAGGGTTGGCACTGCCCTGCGCGCCCGCGAACCAGTTGAACAGGTCGAAGTGGTGGCAGGTCTTCTCCAACAGGGTGCCGCCGGAGCGACTCTCGTCGAGGATCCAGTCCTCGAACTTCTTCGCGAACGGAGCACGGAACTCGCGCGCCCAGACCATCACCGGCTCGCCGATCTGCCCCGACGCCACCAGCTCGTACGCCTTCGAGTCGACTCGCGAGAACCGGCACGAGAGGCCGACCTGCAGGATCCGGTCGTTACGTTCGGCGGCGGCGATCATGGCGTCACAGTCGGCGGTGGCCGTCGCCATCGGCTTCTCGCACATGACGTGCAGCCCGGCGTCCAGGCAGTCGCAGGTCACCTGGCGGTGCAGGTAGTTGGGCACCGCGATGAAGACGGCGTCGGCCTCGACCTCACCCAGCAGGTCGCGGTAGTCGAGATAGCCGGGCACCTCGTGCTCGACCTGGCGCTGCGCGAGCGCCATGCGTTCGGGGTCCACGTCGGCCATGCCGGCGATGCGCACGCCGTCGATGTGCACCAGGGACCGCAGGTGCCCGAGCATGTTCTGCCCGGTCCCGATCAACACCAGTCGGATGTCATCCATTGTCACTTCGCTCCATTTTCCCGCAGCACGAAGGCGGCGCGCCACGCGGGCGCGCCGTTCGCGATAGGTTGCGGGCCCACAAGCTCAGTCGCCGCCGGGGACCAGCTCCATGCCGAATGTGAACTCCAGATCCACCTCGAACATGCGCCGCCACGGCAGGCGCACCTTCGTCTCCTCAAGCGCGTCCAGCACCAGGCTGGAACGACTCTGGTCAATGCCGATCTGGACCGTCTCCTGTGCCAGGAAGTGCTCGGCCCACAGGTCGCTCGCGGCCGCCCCCAACTCCTGGGCCACCATGCGCTCGGTCTGCCGGTAGCTGTTGCCCAGGTCGAAGGTTGACGCTTCAAGCAGCCGTATCACCCGTTCGGTGACTTCCGGCCTGACGCGCGACTGATAGAGCCAGTCGTCGGTGAAGCGTCCGAAGAGGAACTCAACGTGCGCGCGCTCGCTGTCGATGAGCGAGTTGAGCAGCTCGAGATAGCGCATGGGTGGGATGTCGGCCAGCAGTTGCGCGAGGTCGAAGGCGCCCTTGTCCTGCAGGGCCAGCAGCCGCAGTGTACCGTGGGCGAGCGCCGAGCCGATGGAGTTGCCCGCGGTGTTCCACGCTGCGAATGACAGCAGCGAGTGTAGCGGGATCTGGCTGTGACGCAGCTCGCGCATCAACGCCTCGTCCGCACCGTTGGGGAAGGCCACATCGGCCAGCACGAGCCGTCGGTCGGTAGCATCGGCCGCCGCCTCCAGCAAGCCCCGCACCTCACGCCGGCGGCGATCACGCTCGGCGCCGCGAACGTAGTCATCCCGTCGGCCCTCCGCCGGCGTGCTGACCGCCAGGACGATGTCGGCCGCCTCGCCGTCCACGGCCAGTTCGGCCCCCACGGCCGCCACGTGCGCCTCCACCGTCTCGCGTACCGGCCGGTCTTCGAAGAGGGCCACGCGCCCCGCGCCCTCCTCCGATGAGTAGAGCACACGCACCGTCGGGGTCTTCAGCATGTGCCGGTGGATGAACCGCGCCAGCAGCGTCATCCCCGCCTCGTCCGCGCCGGGGTAGATCATTACGCGATCCTCGATGTTGCACGAGGCGATGCGGTCGCGCAGCCGCTCCTGCTCATCGATGTGCGGCCCGAACTGCGCCGCGTCCTCCTGAGTGAGGGCGAGGAAGTCGATGTTGTGCGCGGCGGTCTCGTCGATAGCGCGCAGGTTGACCCGGTGGTTGCGTTCCCGTGCGCTGCGATAGTCGCTGATAATCTCCGGGGGGATCTGTTCCTCGAGTTCGGCAACGCGCGGGGCCAGGTCCGCTTCCCCGAGCCGGCTGACGCGCCAGGCCAGCTCGGAGTACTGGCGCATCGCTTCCCAGTAGCGCCCCGTCTGCGCGGAGTCCGCCGTGATCGACAGACGCATGATCACGTTGAGGGCGTAGATGGCGCTCTCGGCGTACATCTCACGCAGCTTGGCCAGCACATCGAGGCGACTGAGAGCGGTGTCGGCCGGGACGCTCATCGTGCGCGAGGGCGCCAGCCCGCCGTAGGCCAACATGTCCAGCGAGAGGATCGCGCAGTCAATGCGCCCGTGCGGCTCAAGGAGCCACTGCGCGATGCGGGCCGGTTCCGCGCCATTGAGTCCATCGCCCAGCAGCTCGCGCGGGGGCATGATCAGCTCGAAGTCCACCATCCGCGCAAGTAGCCGGGGGAACTTCGCGTTACACGGCCGGTCGTCGAGCGGCACGTAGATGACCCGGTGCGCGCGATGTCTTAGCGACACGCCCTGTCCCTCCTGCCTGACTCAGCCGCGACTGTCGATGGCACTGCGAAAACGCTCCGTCGCCGCGGCCATCGTGGCGGGCTCGCTGCCCGCGACGATGGCGCCGATCAGCACTCCGGCCACGCCCGCATCCATCAGCGGCCCCACTTCAACGGGCTTTATGGCCTTCTGCGTGGGCACGATCATCGGCTGCGAGACTCGGCGCGCGATCTCAGCGTACTCCGATATGTCCGCCGCCGTCAACCCGGAACCGTAGACCTCGTGCGGCATGATGGACGCCTCGATCAGCTCCGGCCGGCTGCGCGCGTCCACGCTCTCTACCAGCGCCCAGGGCCTGCATGTGGCACTGAAGGCCACCATGACCGACAGGGGGCAGTCCTCCATGTCCAACATCCATGCCGGCATGTCGGTCGCGTACAGATCGAAGAAGTCGATGCCGATCCTGGCCAGGCGCAGCATCTCCGCGCGCGTCGCCTGGCTCTCGGCCACGCCCGGCACTATGCCCACCGGCGCCCCCAGGGCGCAGATCGCCGCGATGGCGTCGGCCTCCTCGTCCAAACTGCCGGTGCTCAGGCCCGAGGCGAAGTGCTCCAGGCCGATGTGCACCTTCAGGGCATCGGCGCCCGCCTCCAGGGTCGCGCGGGCCATCTCAACGTCGTTGCGCGGGAGACTTACCAGCAGTCCGAACTTCGCCCGCAGCAGCTTCTCAGTCCGTCCCGGCGGCGAGGGGCTCATCGAGGGGCTCCTTCTCGTTGCGGCCAGAACTGCGCGCGCGGCAGCATAATGCGGATGGCCGTAACGCCACTGAGCGCGGTGTTCGCGACGCTCGAGAGCGTGCTGTAGGTACGCAGGCTGCTGCCGATGCGCCACAACCCGGTGCGCCCGCGCTCGTGCGTGTCGGTGTCCGCGGGCGCGCTCGGGTCAATGGCGATGCGCGGCATCAGTTCCCAGTCGCCGTCCCCGAAACGCACCTGCACCTGGCAGCGTGACAGCAGGCGCCGCATCCAGTCTTCGTGCTGCAGGTCGTCGGCGCGGTAACTGGGCACGAGATAGCGCGCGAACAGCGGCGCCACGCCCTCCCACGACGGCTCGAGCGCGCTCACCGGTCCGACCACCATCCACTGGGTCGAGGTGAGCACATAGCTCAGCTCCGGGCTGCCCGCATGCCCGCGCGGTACGATCTGGAAGCCCCCCACCTGGCCGATCGGGGAGGTCGAGATGTCAATGACGCCTGGATGGTTCGCGCGAATGCGCCCCGGGGCGGCATCGATGGTGCCCGGAAAGCGCCCGACTCCCGCTACCGGCCGCAACACCTGGCCGATGACCTTCTCTTCGCCTCCGGCATAGCGCAGCCGGATCAGCCCGCCGAATGCGTTCTCGAACTCGATCTCTGCGGCCGGGCTGGGCGGCGCGTGCACGACGATGAGCAGTACGTCACCCGCCGACGGCACGTAGTCGCGCGCCAGCCGCACCGGCCCGGCATCGCGCACCACGAGAACGGGCGAGTCCACGGGCGGCGCGAGACCACCGCCGAAGATGCTCGCGCCGGGGGCGATATCCGTCGCGATCGAGGTCCTGCGATGGCCCTGGGCGGCTCCTACGGTCTCGCCGGCGGGGATGATCGAGAAGATTACCCCGCGCCCGGTCTCTGCGTGGTTGGCTATCTTGACGTGCACGGCGTTGACCGCCGAGGCGCACACACTCGAGTCGGTGGCCCACCGGCTGGCTGTGTAGCCCGCCGGGTTCGCCCCGGTCGCAGGCCCGGTCACCCTGCCGATGGGCAGCCACGAAGCCCCCTCGTCCCGGCTGACCGCGATGGCTCCTCCGGTGGAGTTGGCTATGCGGATACGAAAGATCTCCGGCCCGGGCGGGCCATTCTCAGCGGCTACCTCGGGCGATGGCCCGTGCGCGACCTCGCCCGCCGCTGTCATCGCCAGCACGCCGAGCGCCATCGCCACGAGCAGCGTTCTCATGCCCCGAACTTCTCCGCCCGGCCCATCATGTTGGTGAGCACGTGCATGACTTCCATGCCACGCAGATGACCCATGATGCCTCCGGCACATGCGCGCTCGCCGTAACGGTCCACGTCATCGGGGCGCACGCCGCGCCCGTAGAACGCGACGGGCACCGCGTCGCCGCTGTGATCCTCAACGCTGCACGGCGTGCAGTGGTCGGCGGTGATCATGAGGGTGGTCTCCGCGAAGTCCACCTCATCGAGGATATGCCCCACGGCGCGGTCCACCTTGGCGATGGCCTCCATCTTCATGGGACAGTTCCCGTCGTGCCCGCCCAGGTCTGGGGCCTTGATGTTCGCCAGCACGAAGTCGTGGTCGTCCAGCGCTGCCACGACCGCGCGCGCCATTGCCAGCTCATCGGTGTCCTGGCCGCCGGTGGCCCCCTCCACCTTGATGACATCCATGGCCAGATACTCCCCGAGCCCGCGGACCAGGTCCACCTCGACGATCATGGCCGGCCGCAGACCGTAGCGCTCGCTCAGCGGCTGCAGTTGCACAGCGGTGCCCGCGCCCCGCGGGAGCACAATGTTGGCCGGGAGTTCGCCGGCGTCCCGGCGCTGTCGGTTGACGGGGTGATCTTCGAGCACCTGGTGGGCGCGCTCGACGAACTCGTTCAGTATGCGCGCCGTCTTCGCGGCGGCTTCGGCGTCCTCGGCGCCGGGCAGCGGGTGCGATTCCAGGTAGTCCACGCCGGGATCGTGCGGATCGACCTCACTGATCTCATGCGACAGGCCGGGGCCGCGCAGCACCAGCGCCGCGCGATGCTCGACCGAGGGCTTGAAGATGATCTCGACGTCCTCGACTGTGGGTACCTGCTCGCAGATCGCCTGCGCGAGTTGGTCGGTACCCTGCTTGATGCGTCCCGCGCGGCGGTCAACGACCCTGCGGCCTTCGACGGTCGAGAAGTTGCAGCGGAAGGCCACGTCACCGGGCCGCACGTCGATGCCCACGCCCCTGGCCTCGAAAGGCCCGCGGCCACGGTAGTACCTATGCGGCTCATACCCCAGGATTGCCATGTGCGCCGTGTCGCTGCCCGCCGGGATGCCGGGTGCGATCGGATCCATCAGTCCGCAGGCGCCCGCGCGCGCGACCAGATCCAGCGCCGGCGTGTCCTGGGCTTCAAGCGTTGTCAGCTCGCCAAGCTCCGGAACGGGACGTCCGCCCATGCCGTCGCCGATGAAGATTATGCCTTTCGCGTTCTTCGTCACTGAAGGTCCTCCGTTTGCCCCCTCGCGTGCGGCCCGTGCGGAGCGATTGTAGGCCATCGCAGAGGGCGAGTCAAGAATCCGCCATGCGCCCCGGATGGGCTGTCAGAATCACAGGGCCACCCCTAAGGTTGCCGCATTTCGCGCCGATATGCATGGTGAAGGACAGCGATGAAGCATGACGCGAGGCGAGACCGATGCAGCCCGTCGAACGACGCACCAGCGCCCTGTGCACCCTCGTGATGGCCGCGGCGCTGCTCGCCGTGATGGCGAGCGTGATGGTGCCCGGCCTGACCGGTAAGGCGGCACTGCGCGTGCGTGCCGATGTGCGGGCGGCAATAAGCGCGCACATGGCGGACTTCCCCCCTCCCATGCCCGCCATGAGCATCGGCGACCCCTACTATCAGTGGTCAACCGTCGTCTGCCCGACCGGAGGGTACTGCTTCGCCGAACCCGCTCCCCACAAAACGGCCCTGGCCGCCGCACGAGTGCCCGGGGAGAGTTGAGTGAGCCGGGACCTGCCCTCGATGCGCGTCCGCCTGCCACGGAGTAGTGAGACGGGAACGTACGCCGATTCGGCGTTCTGACTCGCCCGGCGGCGTGGTCGTCCTCAAATACACATGTCCACTGTGCCGCGTTCGGGCCTCAACCCCCTGTGTTCGGCAGACCGGGGCGGCCGGGTGCCATCCTGAATGCTCTCCCGAGGCTTGCCGACCGTCTCCGCTTCGTGTAGACTGCGCCGTGCGGCGCTGCGGCCGCAGTCGTCCGGCATCGTGGCAGCAGGCGAGGGATCAGCGATGAATGACATCATCAGGACCGTGCATGTCGGGCTGGGGCCAATCGGTCTCGAGATCATCCGCGCCGGAGCGGCGGGCGGCAAGTGCTTGCCCGTGGCCGCCGCCGACATCTCGCCCGAGATTGCGGGACGGTCGCTGCGCGAGGTGACCGAGAGCGATGACGTGCCCGAGGTGGAGGTGGCCGGCAACCTCAGCGAAGCGCTGGACGCCGCCGTCGAGGCGGGCGCTGAGGCGGCAGTGGTGTGCACGGGCTCTCACGTCGAGGATATCGAGGAGCAGTTCGCCGCGGTGCTCGGACGCGGCCTGTGTTGCATCTCCACGTGCGAGGAGCTGACCTTCCCGTGGTTGCGTTCGGCCACCGCCGCCGACCGCCTCGATGGCGTGGCAGTCGAGAACGACGCGGTGCTGCTGGGGGCGGGCGTGAACCCGGGTTTCGTGTTGGATCTGCTGCCCTTTGTCCTCACGCGCGTGTGCAAGAGCGTTCGTTCGGTGCACGCCAGCCGTTGCCTGGATGCCCGCCGCCGCCGGAGGCAGCTCCAGGCCAAGATCGGCGCCGGCATGGACCCCGAGGACTTCCGCGCGCTGGCTGCGGAAGGGAAGATAGGCCACGTCGGGCTGGCGGAGTCCGCGGCCCTGCTGGCCGACTCGCTGGGGTGGCCGTGGGACGAGTTCGACGAAACCATCGATCCGGTGATCGCCTCCGAGGCGATCTCGACCGGGTACTTCGATGTGCAGCCGGGCCGCGTACGCGGTCAGGCGCAGGCGCTGCGCATGGGCCGGATCACGTTGGAGCTGGTCATGGCGCTGGGCGAAGCGGATCGCGATGAGGTGCGCATCGAAGGCGAGCCGCCGGTGCGGGCGGTCATTGAGGGGGGCATCCACGGTGATCCGGCCACCGCGGGGATCGTCATCAATCTGCTCGAGCCGATGATCCACGCTCGGCCCGGCCTGCGGACGGTCACGGAGATCGCCCTGGGGTAGGGGACCGCAACGAACCGTTCAGTCGCCCGAGGCGCGCTTTGCGGTCCCCGGCCGTTGCGTCCACTCCGCGGTTGCGTACTTCTTCCGCCGCAAGCGCTCGGCGATTGTCCGCTCCTCAGCGGACAGCTCCCCCTCTGACAGCTCCACGCCGAGCGCCTGCGCGAAGCCTCGGGCTATCGCATCGGCCAGCTCGTCGTAGCCGACGGCGCGCCCCAGCAGTTCGCTGACACTCATCGCCGCGCCGGCCAGCACGCGCGCGGCCTGGCGGCGGTCGCCACCGGGCATCACTGCGATCTGATCGGCCAGGTCGATGGTGATAGGAATCGAGCCGTGCTGGAGGATCCCGCCATCGCGCCGCACCTGCGCCGACCCCACCACCTTGCGCCCGTCGGCCTGCAGGTCGCAACGCGCTGTCTTGGCGAAACAGATCGGCCGAACCGTGCCCTCTGCCGGCGTCGAGGAGCGCCGGCCATCACTGTCGCCCAGCCTGACATCGCCCCCGAGCAGATGCAGGCCCGCGATAATCCCCCGTGAGATCTCCCGGTATGATTCCATCGTGCTGTGGCCGCCGCGGATAGCGTCCTGACCCACGCACACGCTGTAGGTCAGTTCGTGGGCGTGAAGGATTGCTCGCCCGCCGGTGGGGCGGCGCACGATATCGTAACCGCGAGCGTGGATCGCCGTCAGGTCGATGCCGTCATCCAGCGGCTGGAAGTAACCGAGCGACACTGCCGGCGGCCGCCATGCGTACAACCGCAGTGTGGGCGGCTGCTCACCGCGCGCCACCGCGGCCGCGATTGCCTCATCGACAGCCATGTTGGTGGCGCCGTCCGCGGCGGGATTGCGTATCAATCGCCATCGGGTCATGTCATCACCGGGAACGAAGCCGGCCGGCCTCTGGGGCGGCCGGCCGGTCACAGTCTGCTCGGCTCAGTGTGCGCGCGCACCACTCAGAAGGGCTCGTCTTCGTCCTCGTCAAGATCGCCCTCGAGGCCGTCGAGGAAGCTTTCGTAGTCATCTTCGCTCATCAGGGCGTCCAATTCGGACATGTCCTCGAGCTTGACCTCAATCAGCCAGCCCTCGCCGTGGGGGTCCTGGTTGATCGTTTCCGGAGCATCGAGTACTTCCTCATTCACGCGAATGACCTCGCCGCTGGCCGGAGCCAGCAGGTCCTCCACCGACTTCACCGACTCCACGGTGCCGCACGCGTCGCCGCGGATGAGGGCGGCGCCCTCTTCCGGCAGCTCCACGAAAATGATCTCACCCATCATGTCCTGAGCGTAGTCGGACAGGCCCATGACTGCGGTGTCATCGTCCTCGAGCCGCACCCACATGTGGCTCTCATCGAAAAGCATGTCGCCCGAACTCATCGCGCGCCTCCTCGTACCTGGTCGCTGCCCGAGGCCGTCAGGCCGGGGCGGGGATTGGCGATCGCACAGCGTCATCCCCCCTGCATGGGTGGGTTGGCGGGCACCCCGCCTCGACGCCGCCAACATATTAGGCCAGCGTCGCAGAGCTGTCAACCGACCGGCGGAAAAAGGCCCACGTGCCCCCTCACGGACGCTTTCGGCCTTATGAGCGGCCCTGGCAGGCCAAGTTGACAGCCCCCCGGCTATTGCCCTATACTGCCGCCAGCCACGCCTCAGAGCCCTTAACGAGTGCGATAATGCCCACAGGCCATTGCGCTGACTGGATTATTCGACCCCGCGATCGTGCCGCCGAAGCTCGGCTTGTGCGGGATCTGTCGGTCCATCCGCTGCTGGCGGCGGTGCTTGTGGGGCGTGGGCTGGAGTCGCCTTCGTCGGCCGAATCTTTCCTCAACCCGTCGCTGGACAACCTGCACGACCCTCTGCTGCTGCCGGACATGGAGGTGGCTGTGGAGCGGGTGGTGCGTGCGCTCGAAGCGCGTGAGCCTGTTCTGGTGCATGGCGACTACGACGCCGACGGGGTGACCTCCGCCGCACTGCTTGTGCGCTTCCTGAAGGTGCTCGGCGCCGATGTGCGCTACTACCTGCCGCACCGGTTCGAGGATTCCTACGGGCTGAGCGAGCGCGCGATTCGGGCGTCGGCGGGCCAGGTCGGACTGATCATTGCGCTCGATTGTGGGGTGCGCGACCACGATGTCATCGCGCGGGCGCGCGCACAGGACCAGGATGTCATCGTGGTCGATCACCACGAGCCGGGTGAGGCTCTCCCCGCGGCGCTCGTGGTGGATCCCAAGCGCGAGGACTCGGAGTATCCCGAGCGCAACCTCGCGGCTGTCGGCCTGGCCTTCAAGCTCGCGTCGGCGTTGTGTGACCGACTGGGCATGTCCCAGCGGTCGCTGCAGCGCGCGTTCCTTGATCTGGTGGCAATAGGCACCATCGCGGACGTCTCCCCGCTGGTGGGCGAGAACCGCGCGCTCACCGCCTTCGGCCTGGAGCTGTTGCCGCGCACACGCAAGCGAGGGCTGCAGGTGTTGCTCGAGTTGTGCAAAATGGGCGAGAGCATGAGCGCGCGCGATGTGGCCTTCCGAATCGCGCCGAGGCTTAACGCCGTCGGACGCATGGCCGACGCGACCGACGCGCTGGAGCTGTTGCTCACCAACGATGAGTACGAGGCGCGTCGCCGCGTGCTGCACCTTGACAGCCTCAACAGCGAGCGCCGGCGCGAGCAACAGAGCACCTTCCGCGAGGCGCTGGAGATGATCGAGCGCGAGGTCGATCTCGACCGCGACCGCGTGGTGGTGCTGGCCCGTCAGGGCTGGCATCGCGGTGTGGTGGGGATCGTGGCCTCGAAGGTGCTCGAGGCGACCGGTCTGCCGACGCTCCTGCTGGCCGTGGAGGGCAACTGCGCCCGCGGCTCGGCGCGCAGTATCCCTGCGCTCAACTTCGCGGACGCGCTGGCGCGTTGTGACGATCTGCTCGATCGCTACGGTGGGCACTCGCTGGCGGCGGGCTGCGAACTCAGCACCGACCGTGTCCCTGAGCTGCGTGAGCGGCTCAACGAGGTCGGTCGCGAGTTGCTGGACGGCGATGCCCTGCGCCCGGCCATCGAGGTCGATGCCGAGGTGGATCTGCGCGAAGTAGATCTTGAGCTTGTGGCTCAGCTCACCCGTCTCGAACCGTGCGGCGAGGGCAACCCCGAGCCGCTTCTGGCGGCGAGTGACGTGGCGGTCAGCAACGTCCGGACGGTGGGCGCAACGGCCGCGCACCTGAAGCTGACCGTGGACGACGGCGCGCGTCGGCTCGACTGCATCGGCTTCGGGCTGGGGCATCGCCTCGGCGACCTGCAGCGAGTTGGACGCGCCGATCTGTGCTTCTCGCCGAAGATGGACGACTACGCCGGCCTGCCCAGGCTGCAGTTGCAGCTCAAGGACATCAGGCCGCGATACTGATGGCCGCAATCATCCATGTGTCGCCCGGTGATGGACCAGGCGCGGACGCGGGCCGGGCGACGGATCGGCCCCAAGGAGATGGAGCATCCGTGACGAAGACCTTTGCGCTCCCAACCAGCTCCAGACGCCAGGTGCTCGACATTACCAACGAGGTCGCCGAAGTCGTCGGCAACGGCGACGTCTCGTCGGGCGTGTGCACGGTCTCGGTGCCCCACTGCACATGCGCCCTGCGGATCAACGAGTATGAGGAAGGCCTGACTCACGACATCCTGACTCTCGTCGGCAAGCTGACGGAGAGTGACGAATGGCATCACGATCGCATCGACCAGAACGCCAGCGCCCACCTCGCCGCGATGGTCCTGGGTAACAGCATCCACATCCCGATTGAGGGCGGCAACCTCGTCCTCGGCACCTGGCAGCGCATCTTGCTCATTGAGCTGGACGGCCCGCGGCATCGGCGCATCAACGTCACTCTCGTCCGCGGCTGATGCCATCGGCCTGCGAGATGTGTCCGCCACAATCAGGGGCGCGAAAGCGAGTGACGTGATGGCCGGAAGCGATCCTCTGCTGATGATCCCCGGACCCACCAACCTGCCCGCCCCCGTCCGCCGGGCGCTGGGCGGGGCATCCTTTTACCATCGGGGCGAGTACATGGCCGGTCTGCTCGATCGCTGCACCGATGGCCTGCGGCGGCTCATGGGCACGAGCGGCGACGTACTGACACTCACCTCCTCGGGCACCGGCGCGGTCGAGGCGGCCATCACCAGCTTCCTGTGCCCCGGCGATCGTGTGCTCGCCATCGAGGGCGGCAAGTTCGGCGAGCGCATGGGAGAGATCGCCCGCGCCTTCGGCGCCGAGGTCACAACACTGGTCGTTCCGCCCGGGCATGCGGTCGATCCCGACGAGGTCCGAGCCGCCCTGGCCTCCACCGGCTTTCAGGCTGTGCTGTGCGTGCACAACGAGACCTCGACGGGCGTCACCCAGCCCATCGCCGACGTCGCCGCGGCCGCCTACGACGGCGGCGCGCTCCTGATCACCGACTGCGTGAGCTGCCTCGGCGGTGTGCCGGTGCGCGCCGACGAGTGGGGCCTCGATGTCATCGCCGCGGGCTCGCAGAAGTGCCTGATGCTGCCGCCGGGCCTCGCCTTCGTAGGTGTGCGCGAGGAGGTCTGGGGGCTGGCCGAGAGCGCGACCATGCCCTGCTACTACTTCGATCTGCGTCGCGCCCGGGAGTCGTTGCACAGGCGGCAGACGCCCTGGACGCCCGCGACCACGCTTATCGCCGCCCTCGCGGCCGCGCTCGACCTCATCGAGGCCGAAGGCATCGAGGCGGTCTTCGCGCGCCATCACGCCATGGCTGAGGCCACGCGCGCGGCCGTGGTCGCCGCGGGCTTGAAGCTTTTCGCGCAGGAGGGCTGCCGCTCCGATACGGTGACCGCAGTGCACGCGCCCGAGAGCGTGGACAGCGTCGAGCTGGTGCGGGTGGTCCGCGAACGCCACAATGTGCTCATCTCCGGCGGGCAGGGCGAACTCAAGGGACACATCTTCCGTATCGGGCACATGGGCATGGTGAACTTCGCGCAGATCGAGCGCACGCTGCAGGCGCTCGCGGATGGCCTGGCGAACCTCGGACACGAGTGCGACGCGACCGCCATGATCGAGGCCGCGCGCGCTGCGGCACGTGAAGCCGGCGCGGATGTGAGCTGAGATGCACAAAGTGTTGGTCTGCGACCCGATCGCCGAAGAGGGCCTGGCGCTGCTGGAGGGGCGTGCTGAGGTCGTGGACGCATGTGGGCTCGACCGCGATGCGCTCATCGAAGCCATCGCCGATGCCGACGCGGCGATCGTGCGCAGCGCGACCACGCTGGATGCCGGCGTGATCGAGGCCGGGCGCAGGCTGCGCGTCATCGCTCGTGCGGGCGTGGGCGTGGACAACATCGATCTTGACGCCGCCACGCGCCGGGGCATTGCCGTGGTGAACACGCCCACGGGCAATACCATCGCCGCCGCCGAGCATGCCATGGCCCTGCTGCTGGCGCTGGCCCGGCGCATCCCCGTCGCGGACGCTGCGCTCAAACGCGGGCGTTGGGCGAAGAAGCAGGCGACCGGCCGGCAGCTCTGCCGCAAGACGCTCGGGCTGATCGGCTTCGGGAAGATCGGTCGCGAGGTCGCCAAGCGCGCTCGTGCCTTTGAGATGACGGTTCTTGCACACGATCCGTTCGTCCCCGAGGAACGCATCCGCGAGTTGGGCGCCGAGCCGGTAGGCCTCGAGGATCTGCTGCGGCGCTCAGACGTCGTCAGCCTGCATGCGGCTCTCACCGAGGACTCGCGCGGGCTCATCGGAGCCGAGGCGCTGGCGATGATGAAGCCGTCAGCGCTGCTGGTCAATTGCGCGCGCGGCGGGCTGGTGGACGAGGCGGCGCTGTTGGCGGCGTTGCGCGAGGGCCGGATCGCAGGCGCGGCGCTGGATGTATTCGCGGCCGAGCCGGAGCCTAACCCGGAGCTGGTGGGGCTGCCCAGCGTGGTCGCAACGCCGCACGTCGCGGCCTCAACCGAGGAGGCGCAGGCGGACGTGGCACGCGAGGCCGTTAAGCAGGTGCTTGAGGTGCTCGCAGGGGGGCGGCCGCGGTGGCCGGTCAACGTTCCGCCGCTCTCGCCGGATGAGCTGGACC
>CAZTZN010000070.1:0-4554 GCA_964617715.1 uncultured Armatimonadia bacterium
GCGTTGTCCCACTCGACCAGAAAGCGCTTGAAGGGCGTCATGCGCTCGCGATCCCAGCCCCACCACCGGAACATGTCGGTCTGTCCGGAGATGGGCGCCAGCGAAGCGAAGACGCCCGGATTGCGCAGGCCGATGGTCCAGGTACCCATGCCTCCCATCGATACGCCCGAGAGGTGGATGCGGGTGTCGTCCACGTTGAACAGGCGGCCCATCTCCTCGATCACGCGGAACACATCGACTTCGCCCACGCCCTGGAAGTCGGTATTGCGTCGCGCGTAGGGGAGCACCAGCAGACAGCCGTTGCGCTCGGCGATGTCGCACACTTCCTCCGACAACAGCCATGGATCGACCATCGAGATGCTGGGCACATAGCCGTGCAGAAAGACAATCAGCGGCCACGCCCTGGTGGGGTCGTAGTTCGCAGGGATGTGTACGTAGTAGGGCTGGACGGTCTCGTCATTGCGCGTGATGTACGCCAGCTCAGTCAGCTCGCCGCGGGGCGGCTGGTAGACCTCGCCACGCCTTAGCATCTCCATCAGCCGCATGCCCTCTGCGATGGCTTCGTCAGGCCGGGCGGTGACGAAGAGGCCACCGCCGCCTGCCTGGAGCATCCGCGCCTTCTTCAGCTTCAGGCGCGCCAGTGGCAGGTTCACATCCCAGACAGAGGGTGGCCCGCCGGCCACCTCCGGCGGGGCAGGTCCGGCCGCGGCGATGGCCGTCTCCAGATCGGTGACCGTCGGCGCCTGCGCGGCGGTGATGCCCGTAGCCAGGGCCATCAGGGCGATGAGGAGACCGGATCGGGCGAGGCTCACGCTCATCCCTCCAGGGAAATGCACAAGTGCAGGAGCGTTTCGGCACGGCACGGCGTGGCACCTGCCGAATCAAGTGGCCCCGCCGGGATCAGACAGGGCTGTCTGGCGGCGGGGCCATGGATCCGGTAAGACCGCAGAGCCGGGCCGAGGAAACCCTTACCGAGATTCTTTCGCCTCAGCCGGATGCAGTCCGGGACGGAACGCTACCCGCCCGCACCACATCCTCGCGTCAGGGTCTCCTTCACCGTGACTCTGCAGTCGTGTCTACTGCCCAACTGCATCACCTCCTGTCGATCTCTCGATCGTCGTTGCGGGACCGCGCAGGCTCCCGTGCGAGAAAGCGAGTGATCGCCGGTGCATCCACTGGAGCAGACGCCCGCGAAGCTAAGGCAGTTCGATCTCCTCGCCGGGCTCCATCACCCGACCGTTCAGGCCCTGCTCCGCAAGCCGCCACACGAACTGGTGCGGATCGGCGGCGATCACCGGGAAGGTGTTGAAGTGCATAGGGATGTTCAGGTTCGCCTGGATTAGCTGCGCCGCGATTATACCATCTTCGATGCCCATTGTGAAGGTGTCGCCGATGGGAATCGTGGCCACGTCGAAGTCGTTGAGCCTCCCGAGCAGTTCCATGTCGGCGCACAGGGCCGTGTCGCCGGGATAGTAGAGCCGCCTGCCGCCCATGGTCACGATGAAGCCGCTGGCCGCACCCAGCATCTGGATGCCCTCGTCGGTGACGATGGACGAGCTGTGGTGGGCGACGGTGAGCTTGACCGTCGCAAAGCCCAGGTCGGCCGCCCCGCCAATGTGCATCGGGCGAACGTCCTCGACGCCCTGGCGCTCACAGTAAAGTGCGACTTCGTAGGTGGCGATGAGCAGGGCCTGATTGCGCTGCGCGATCTCGATACCATCGCCCAGGTGGTCTGAGTGCGCATGGCTGATGAGCACCACATCCACGCTGATGTCGTCGAGACTCTCCACCGCCTGCGGGTTGCCCGTGATGAACGGGTCGATGATGATGCGGTGGCCGTCGGCGGCCATCGAGAAGCAGGCGTGTCCGTGATACTTCAGGGTTGCGGCCATGGCAGTTCCTCCGCTCCTGTGCTTCAGATGTCGCGCCCGGCGAGTGCGCCTTCATGGATCGCGGCCTGGGCGTGGCGCGGGCGCTCGGCGTCGCCGATTACGGTCATGCTCACGCGCGCGCCCTCGAGCGCCGACGCCAGGTCGTCGTTACTGCGCCGCCCCAGCGCCAGCACCACCGTGCCCGGATCGTCCACGCGCGTCTCCCGCCCGTCGGCCTCGATGAGGATACCTTCGGCGTCGAGCCCGAGCACGCGGTGACCGGTGCGGATGGTGACACCCAGCTCCTCGAGGCGCTCGAGCAGGAAGGCGCGCGGCGCCGCGGGCAGCAATGGCGCCGGGTCGTCGGCCGCTTCGAGGAGGGTCACCGCGTGCCCCTGCTCGGCCAGCAGGTGCGCAACCTCCGCGCCCATGCCCATGTTGCTGACCACGAAGACCGGCGAGGCGACCTCGACCTGTCCCTCCAGCACCTCGTCACCCAGCACGAAGCGTCCGCCGGCGCCGTAGGGCAGAGCCGCCGAGGTCAGGGGCTGAGAGCCGGTGGCCACGATCAGCTCGTCAGGGTCGAACTGCAGCACCGATTCATCCGTCGCGTGCATGTGCGTCTGCAGGTTGGCGCCCGCCCGCTCCAGCTCCTCCTTCTGCCAGCGCAGGAAATCGGCGAACACACTCTTGCCCGGCGCCATCGCGGCCAGCCGGAACGCTCCGCCCACGTCGGCCGACCGCTCCCACAGCGTGACTTCATGCCCGCGATGCGCCGCGACAATCGCCGCCTGCATCCCGCCCGGCCCCGCGCCAACCACCAGCACTCGCCGCCTGCGTCGCGATTTCGCGCCGCCGGGATAACCCGGCCAGTCGATCTCGCGTCCGGTGAACGGGTTCACCGTGCACTGCAACTGCCCGTCGCTGTATGAACGGTCTACGCAGCCGAGGTTGCAGCCTATGCACGGGGTGATCTCGCGCGCACGCCCTTCACGAGCCTTCGCCGGCCACTCGGGATCGGCGAGCAGCGCGCGCCCCAGCGCCACGAAGTCGCACATGCCTTCGAGGAGCGCGCGCGCGGCCATCTCCGGGTCCAGGATGCGCCCGACGCCGATCACCGGCACGTCCACCACCTCGCGGATACCTGCCGCGAGTGGCAGCAGATGGCCGGGCTCGACGTAGTAGGGCGCGGAGGCGAAGCGGCTGGTCTCGCCGATGGCCGCCGAGACGTGCAGCGCCTGGTAGCCGGCCTCGACCAGCATGGGCGCGAAGCGACGCGCCTCCTCGAGGTCGGTGCCCTCGTCGATGAATTCGTCCGCCGAGATGCGGCACCAGCAGGGGAACTCGTCGCCGCACCGCTCGGCGATGGCCCGCCGCACTTCGCGCGCGAAGCGTGTGCGTCGCTCGGTGTCGCCGCCCCAGTCATCGTCGCGGCGGTTGAGCAGCGGCGACAGAAACGAGCACCCCAGGTAGCCGTGCGCCATGTGCACCTCGACTCCATCGAAGCCCGCCGCCATCGCCCGCCGTGCGCCCTCGCCGAAGGCCTCGACGGCCTCGAGGATCTGCGCCTCAGTCATCTTCTCCGGCCGGTTGCCGCCGCGCACCGCGACCGCCGAGGGCGAAAGCGGCCGCCGTCCGATGACGTCGGCGTCGGCCTGCCGCCCGGCATGCTGAAGTTGCAGCGCGATGCGCCCGCCCGCCTCGTGGACCGCGTCGGTCAGGCGCTGCAGCCCGGGGATCATGGCATCATCGTAGACCGCCAGCATGCGCTCGCCGGTCAGCCCCAGCGGGTGCACCGCCGTATGCTCCACGATCTGCAGCCCCACGCCACCGGCCGCGCGCGCGACGTGGTAGGCGATGAGCCGGTCGGTCACCTCGTGGTTCTCGTCGGCGAAGTTGCTGCCCATGGGGGCCATGATGATGCGGTTGGGGAGGGCCAGCCCGCCGATCTGCCCGGGGGCGAACAGTGCTTCGTAGTGCGGCACGTGCGATCACTCCTCGCGGCGTGGCACGGTCGGAAGAGCGCGGAGTCCTTCGTGCCGCCGGTGCTCGGGACCTGCCACATTGCGGCCAAGAGGTGAAGGGTCGCACGCGCCGAAACATTCATACGAGTGAACACGCGCAAGCGCTGAGACGAGATCATACGCAGGGAGGGTCCGGCCGTGGCGAAGAAGATCAAGGCGGGCATTATCGGAGCGGGCATCGGCAGGTATCACATCGAAGGCTACCAGTCACACGAGAACGCGGAGGTCGTGGCGCTGTGTGATGTCAACGAGGAGGCGCTGGCGGAGACCGGCGAGGCCTACGGCATCGACCGCCTCTTTACCGACTACGCGGATATGCTTGAGTTGGACCTCGACTGCGTGAGCGTGTGCGTGCCCAACAAGTTGCACGCGCCCATCACCATCGACTGCCTGAAGGCCGGGAAGAACGTGCTGTGCGAGAAGCCTCTCGCGCGCAATGCACGCGAGGGCCGGAGGATGGTGGACGCCGCCGCCAATGCGGGGCTGACACTGATGATCCAGTTCAACAATCGCTTCCGGCCCGAGGCCCAGGTGCTCAAGGGCTACGCCGACGATGGCGCCTTCGGCGACATCTACTTCGCGCGCTGCGGATGGATCCGCCGCAACGGTATTCCCGGCTGGGGCGGCTGGTTCACGAACCAGGACGTCGCCGGCGGCGG
>CAZTZN010000070.1:4654-21781 GCA_964617715.1 uncultured Armatimonadia bacterium
CAGGAGCAGGGCGAGGCGGTTGACCGCGTGGTCAAGGTCGAACCCGACCCGGCCATGGGCCGGCACAGCGCAGTGCGCCACTTCGTGGACTGCCTGGCGGCCGGCAAGCCGCCGATCTCGCCGGGGACCGACGGCCTGCGTATCATGAGAATCCTCGACGCCATGTACAAGTCGGCCGCCAGCGGCAAGGCGGTCGCCATCAAGTAAGGCAGCCGCCGCGGTGCACGGGTCAAGCGCTCTACGGGGCTGTCGGCGCAGGCGAAGGTTAGGTGCGGGACGCGGGCGGCATTCGCGCCCGCACCTGCCGCTCGTATTGACAGCCTCCCATGCTGAGCCGCGGGGGGGGCCCGAAAGGGCCGGAGAGCGTCAGCGCCTCGTGCGCGGCGCTCACCCTTCGGACATGGGGTTACTGCTCGATGAGTCGGCGGACGTCCTCGTGCAGGGCCTCGATCGCCTCAAGGGGCTCGGCGTCGCCGGTGAGGACGGGATGCAGATGGCGCTGGATCGCCCGCGACACCTTGAGGTAGTGCGGGATCTCATGGCGCTTGCGGGCGCTGCGCAGCATCGCGTAGAGGATGGGGTAGTGCGGGTTGAACGCCAGCACGTCGGGGTCGCGATAGAGTGAGCCGATAGTCGGCAGGGGGCCGCCGCGCATCGCCCGCTCCTTTTGCACCTCGGCGCTGGTCATGAAACGGATGAACTCACCCGCGGCTACCGGCGCCTTCGCGTTCACCGGGATGCCGAAGTGCCAGCCGCCCAGGAAGCTGCAGCCGCGATCGCCGTGCGGGCCATGCGGCGGCGGCGCCACGCCTACCTTGCCCTGCAGCGGGCTCTCCGGCCGATTAATCTCCTGCAGCACGCTCGGCAGCATGTAGAGGAACAGTGTGCGGCCCTCGATGAAGTCTGTCTGGGGCTCGAGGCCGCCACTGTATGTGGTTACGCTGAGCGGTGTGATGCCGTGCCTGTGAATCAGGTCGTGCATGGCCGTGACGGTCTCGTGCGCCGAGGCCTCACCCAATCCGCACGAGCCGTCCTCCTGCACCACCGCGCCACCGTTGCTCCACAGCCCGGTCAGGAACGAAGTGCTCAGACCCTCGTACATGTAGCCGGGGAACTGCAGGCCGATGAGGTCATCGCGGCCCTCGTCGCGCACGACCTTCAGCGATTGTTCAACCAGTTCCTCCCAGGTGGCCGGAGGCGCCTGGAAGCCGTGCTTGTCGAGCAGATCGCGGCGGAACAACAGCACTCCGCACACCGCGATTGCAGGTATCGCGTACAATGTGTCTCCGTCCATCCCCGGCTCGACGATCTCCGGGATGTGCTGTTCGATCTCGTCGCCGGGCAGCAGCTCGTCGAGTTCACGCAGGCGGCCCGAGCGCACTACGTCCGGCGTCCAGTACAGGCACAGTGGCGCCACCGAGAGCTGCGTACTCTCGGCGCGCAGCGCGGTGCGCACGGTGTCCAGGGCCTCGTCGGGGTTGTACGGAAGGTTCAGTGACACCGGCGACACATTGGGGTGCACCTGCGAGAAACGATCGAGCAGTTCGGCGTTCAGGTTCTCATCGAATTCGCTGAAGCTGCGGACCGACAGCGCGATGGTTGTGGTGCGCGCCGTGCCCGCCATCAGCCCCTCCGCGCCCTCGAAGCGACTGAGCACGTCGATGCCGCGGCCATGGATCACGTAGCGCCAGATGCCGGTGTCGTGTCCGCAGCCGCGCATCTTCAGCACCGACAGCGCACGTTGGATCTCGCTCTCCAGTTCGAGGTACTTCATCAGAATGATGCCGTCAACGATGATTGACAGATGCTTGCCGCTGACGTAGGTCTGCCCGAACAACTCGGGGACTTCGGTGATGATGATGCTGGTGACCCCGCGGCTGTCAAGCACGCTCACCAGCTCGTACATGGCCTCACGCAACCCGTCGTCGCCGCCGAAAGCCATGTCCAGGTCGGTAAGGCTGTCGAAGACCAGACGCTTCGCCCCGATACGGTCGATCTCGCTGCCGATTTCGCTCAGCAGCTTCTCGAAGTGCACCGACACCGCGAAGTTGTGCACAATCGAGACAGTGTCGGCGTCCTGGTGCTCCTGCAGGTCCAGACCGAAGCCTTCCGCCTGGGAGGACAGCTTCGTCGGGGACTCCTCGAAGGTCACATAGACGCCCGGCTCACCTGCACGCGCTCCCGCGCAGATGAACTGCAGGCCCAGCGTGGTCTTGCCCACGCCGGCGCTGCCCGCCACCAGTGTCGCGCTCCCCGCGAGCAGTCCGCCGGCGAGCATGCGATCAAGTCCCGTCACTCCGGTGGAGAGTTTCACCGCCGGGCGCGTGTCCTCAGCAGGCCGTGGCGCGGGCTCGTAGCGCGGGTAGACCACCGGGCCCCGGTCACTGAGTTCGAAGCCGTGGCGCCCGCTGCGGTGGGCCATGCCACGTGATTTGATGACTTCGATGAAACGGTGGCGGCGAAAGCTGCCGACCATGCGGTTGTCCAGTCGCACCACCGAGTCGCAGAGGTACTCCTCGAAGGGGATCTGTGTGACCTCGGTGGACTCGACCTCCTTGGTCACGATCGTGGTCAGCCCGGCGCGCTTCAGGCCGTTGATCATGCTGTAGAACAGCGCGCGGTGCTGGTTGGAATCAGGAGTGATCTGCTGCAGGTGCGAGGCGCTGTCGATGAGCACGCGACGGGCATCCATCTCGCGCAGAATGCGGTCCACTACGCCCCCGACTTCGCTGAGCTGGTCGAGGAACACGTCGGGCGAGGTGCACATGATGCGCACCATCCCCCGCTCCTCAAGCTCTGCGAAATCCCAGCCGAACTGCGCGGCATCCGCAAGCATCTGCTCGGGGAACTGCTCGAAGGTGAACGCGATGCCGGCTTCGTCGCAGGCGGCGGCGCCGTGGTAGAGAAACCCCAACCCGATTGTGGTCTTGCCGGTGCCGGGGATGCCTTCGAGCAGGGTCACCGATCCCTGGCGCAAGCCTCCGCCGAGGATCTCATCCAGTCCCGGGATCCCCGTGCTGACCACCTCAAACATCGCCGCCACCCCCCCGCGGTGCATCCTTCGTCAGTCGTTCCTGCAGGCGACGCTGCACCAGCATGAGGATGATCTCTCGGCGCGCCTCCGGGTCCTCGTGATAGGCCTCGCTGACCAGGCACAGCGTGCGCCAGACCTCGGGCGCGGGCGACAGCGCGTAGACCCGATAGCGACCATCGCCCCGTGACAGCACCTCCAGGAAACCATGCTCGGTCATGCGGGTGAGTGCCGGCTCGACCTCATCAACCGCTCGATGTGTGCGCAGTGCGATGCCTGAGGCAGTGTCGAACGCCCGCGGGTTGGCCTGATAGAACAGTGCGACATCCAGGCCCACGAGGTCCTGCGCGGTCTGCTCGATAAAGTTGCGTACGCGCTCATCCATGCCGGTTCAACCGCCGTGCCCCCTGTGCCCGCCGCAAACGACATCCACCACACGCAAAACCCATCTTAATGGTTATTCAACAGCGCCGACGATAGTCCTCCTCGCCCGCGGACAGTATTGCTCCGGGGAGGTGCGCACACGCCGCCGGCGGAAGTAACGAATGTCATCTGCCTTGCCCCCTCGCCGACACATTAGACAACACCACAGCCGTGCGCAAGTTCTCCGAACATGCGCCGTGGGCGGTGATATCATGTCGGGCACTTCGCATACCTTGCAGCCGCGCGCCGAGCATCCGCGTCCCGATTTCCATCGCGGCATGCGCCCGGGGATCGACTGGCATAACCTCAACGGGGCCTGGGAGTTCACATTCGACCCCGACGATCGTGGCCTCGCCGAGGGATGGTCGGATCCCGGATGCACGGCGTTCGCGCGTACGATCATCGTGCCTTTCCCGTGGGAGAGTCATCGGGCATGGGGCACGCAGGCACAGGCCGGCAATGACAACTGGTTCAGCCGCGAGGCCTACCTGGACCCGAGCGGCGTGACCCGCGACAACTACCGTGAGGCGCCCCGGCACACCATCGGCTGGTACCGTCGCAGTTTCACCGTCCCCGCAAGCTGGGAGGGCCGGCGCGTCTACCTCATCATCGGGGCCGCGGACTGGCAGGCGCAGGTGTGGGTCAACGGGCACGAGGTCGGCACGGCGGAGAGCGGCTACCTGCCCATCGAGTTCGACATGACCGATGCCCTGGTAGCGACGGAGAACGTGCTGGTGATTCGCGTCGAGGACCCTGACGATCACTCGCAGCAGCCGATCGGCAAGCAGGTCGGCAACTGGTATACACGCACCAGCGGCATCTGGCAGACGGTGTGGCTGGAGCCACGGGCGGAGACGCACATCGCCCGCGTTCTGGTGGCTCCGGACCTGGCCGGTGAGCGGGCGGAACTGAGCATCTCAGTGCACACGCCGGATGAGTCCTTCGACCTCTCGGTCACGGCTGAAGTGCGCACGTCAACCGGCAGGACCGTGGCCGCGTCTGGCCCGGCGCCGGTTGGCGAAGACGGCGAGGTGCATCTGGTTGCCGAGATCCCCTCGCCGATCCCGTGGACGCCTGACACGCCGCACATGTACCGGGTCACGGTACACCTCCTGCGCGCCGGTCAGACAATCGACACCGTACACACGCAATTCGGGATGCGCGACATTGATGTCGGCCCACTGGGCGCGGACGGGCCGACCTGGATACGCCTCAACGGCGAGCCGGTCTACCTGCGCGGGGCGCTAGACCAGTCCTTCCACCCGGAAGGCGTGTACACCCATCCGAGCAACGCGGCCATCCGCCGCGACCTGCTGCTCGCCAAACGCGCGGGCCTCAACTTCCTGCGCCTGCACATCAAGACCCCCGACCCGCGTTACTGCTACTGGGCCGACCGCGTCGGTGTGCTGCTCATGTGCGACATGCCTGGTTTCGGCTACGACGGCTACTCGGAGCTGGCGAAGCGGCGCTGGGAGCGCGTCGCGTGGGGGCAGATCCGGCGCGACTTCAACCATCCCAGCATCTTCGCATGGTGCCTGTTCAACGAGACGTGGGGGCTGGGCGGGCGGGAGTATGCGGAACTTCCCGAGCGCCACGATTGGGTGCGCGCGTGCTACGAGCAGGCCAGGGGCCTCGACGCGACGCGGCTGGTTGAGGACAACTCGGCCTGCCTCTACGACCATGTGGTCACCGACATCAACTCATGGCACTTCTACATTAACGACTACCAACAGGCGCGCGAGCACCTCGAGCACGTCGTCGCGCAGACCTACCCCGGCTCCGGCTTCAACTACGCCGACGGCTACGTCCAGGGGGACGAGCCGCTGCTCAACAGCGAGTACGGCGGCATCTCCGCGCGCATGGGCGACCTCGACGTCTCCTGGTGCCTGCTTTTCCTGACCAACGAGTTGCGCCGCCATGAGCAGGTGTGCGGCTTTGTGTACACGGAACTGACCGATATCGAGTGGGAGTACAACGGTCTCTACGACTACGATCGCGGCGTCAAGCAGTTCGGCTACGACCCGGCCCTGATTCTGGGCGAGGAGTTCGTGGGCTTCGACTGCGCGCCTGCCGTGACGGTCGCGCCTGGCGCCACCGTCGCGATGGCGGTGTTTCTCCGGCCCTCGGCGCGCGCGGCTTCGCTGGCCCGGCGCACCACCTGGCGCGCCACCTTCACCGACCGCCTTGGCCGGGAGCGCGCGCTGGTCCGCCGCCGGCCACTGCCGGAGCCGGAGGGCGATCGCGCCACGATCTCGCTGATTGTCCCTGAGGAGCCGGGGCTGGTGCGGGTTGAGGCGGTGAGCGAGGACGGCCGGGGCCGTCCGTCAGCGATGAACGTGCGCTTCGTGGAGGTCGTTGACCGCAGTGAAGAGGCCACCATGCTCGATGGCACGGTGGTCCTGCGTCTGCCCGCCGGAGCGGCCGAGACACGCTTCGCAGGTCCGGTGGAGCGAGGCGTGGTCGATGGCACAGTGCACCTGCTGGCGGGTCGGCTCGATGGCGAGGCGATCTACCGCTTCGCCCTGCCGGAAGGAATCCGCGGCGACGATGTGGCGTCACTGACTCTGCTGGCTGAGCTGTCCAGCGCGCGCGAGGGCGCGCCGCAGACCTCGGCCGACCGCTGGCCCGCACGTCTGGCCGTGTTCATTGGCGCGACCGAGGCAGCGCGGCTGGAGCTGCCCGACCAGCCGGCGGACTCGCGCGGGGCCCTGTCGCATATGCACGGCCTGCTCGGGCGTTACGGCACGCTGGTGACCGCGGCGGTTGCGGGCGAACAGGCACAGGGCGCGGTCGAGGATGGCGCGGTGACCGTCCGACTCAGCACCGACCGCGCAGCCGCGGATCGGGGCGGACTGACCGTCTACAGTTCGCGGGCAGGGCGCTATCCGTGTGAGGTGACACTCATCGTCAAGCTGGTGTGACGCTCAGCGGGAATGATCCGCCGCGAAGGACTTCTCGCCCGTGCCGGCGAAGCTTTGGGTCACCGGAGAAACTTCGAGGCGGCAGATGTGTTTGTTAGTACAGCCTGGGGCGGAATTCGCGTCCCGAAGCGGCCGCACAGCCTTTCAAGGAGGCTTCCGCATATGAGCCGACGCTCCGGTTTCACCCTCATTGAACTTCTGGTGGTGATTGCCATCATCTCCATCCTGGCCTCCATCCTGTTCCCGGTGTTCTCCAGGGCGCGGGGCAAGGGCAGGCAGGCGGCGTGCATCTCCAACGTGAAGCAGATTTCCACCGCGATGCTCATGTACGCGCAGGACTACGACGAGGTCATGCCCCGTGGCATCCTCAACCCGATTGATGCCCAGACCGAGTGGTACAACGGGATCTTCGCCTACACGCGTAACCGGCAGATCATGTTCTGCCCGGACCGCAAGGACAACGCGCCGGGCTACGGCTACAACTACCTGGCCAGCGGAGTCAGCCTGAGCAGCTTCTGGGACGCCGCCTCGAAGATCATCATCGGTGACGTGCGCCCTGAGGCGATCGGGGGCAACGGCAAGGTGGGGCTTGGCGACTCAGGCTACGGCAGCCCTGAGTGGTGGATCAACGACCCCGGCGCCGACCTCACCGGTGCTCCTTCGGACAACAGCTTCCTGGGCAACAACTGGCCGCAGCGACACAACGACGGCATCGTCTACGGTTTCGTGGACGGCCACGTCAAGTGGGCCCGCGAGGAGCAGCTCGACACGAACGTCTACTGGAATCCGACCACGCCAAGCGAGTAGCGTATGCACGCTCATCTGCCGACGCGCGGGCCCGTAAGCCCGCGTGTCGCTTTGTACGGCCGGCACAAGGGATTGCCGACGCCGAGCGCGAAGCGACCGCGAGAGAGCCGATGACGAATCATGACGCAAGCTCACTCGAGAGCGTTCGATCTTCGGTTGCGGCGATGGTCGCGCTGGTGGGCGCGCTACTGACGGCGATACTCGGGTCAGGCTGCAATCAGGCCGGGCAAACCCCAGGCCCGCCGGGCGGGGTGATCATCGTGCAGGATGCGACGCAGACAACCATGCGGGCGCTTCAGGTCACTCCGCCCCAGCAGCCGCGCTGGCGCGACATCACCGGCGCCCCCTACTGCGAGGGTTTCCGCGCCGGGTTTGACTATGCCGACACCGGCGCGCATCGGGTCGAGGTGCACTATCAAACGCAGGCCTCGACGCTATCCGGGACCATCACCGCGAGCGCGCTCAAGCCGTGGTTCGCCTACCAGCTCAAGCTCGTCGGCCGGTGCGGCATCCTCGGCGCGGACGAGGCGGCCAACGCCGGCGATCCGGCGGCGTGGTCGAGCTGGCAGCTCGGGCGCATCGGGCGCTGGTGGTGCGAAGACTGCGGCTGGAACGTCTTCGACGCCGACCTCGCGCAACATATCGCGGACGGCCACACCGTTCGCGGCTACCTGCTCTTCGACTGGTTCGTGACCGATGCCGCGGGGAACGCCACCCGCGACTTCGCCCTCGACAGCAGCCTGCACGTGCTCTGGCGCGTCGGCCAGCGCGAGCGCGCGCCTGAGGACGGAGCCCCGCGCTGGTACCGCATCGAGCGTGGCCGCTACGCGTACCCCGCTGACCTCGCAGGCACTGTCGCCGACGAGGGCATGTTCGCCGAGTGGGAGCCCGAGCGTCCCGCCATCGGCCGGGTGCGCCTGCCGCCCGGCGAGTATCGCGTACAGCTCAACCTGACTGAGGAGAGCTTCCACGACAACATGGATGATGAGCGGGCGCTGGACGGCGGCGGCTTCTGGGCATGGGTGCTCACAGCCGATCTTGCCTTCGAGGTGCTCCCGCCTATCTCGCGCGCGAGTTGCGCGGGCTGCATCCCCGGCCCGTCCGCGGACCGGACGGCCCTGTGGCGAAGGGGCTGACGGCGGCGATGCGCAGGCGCAGGGCCGCACTCATCGCAGGGGCCGCGCTGGTCGTGGCCGCGGCCGCATGCGTCGGCCTGCGCGCGATGGGCCTGCTGGTCGTTGGACCGACTGACCTTCTCTCCCGGGAGATGCTGCACGCGTACACACCCGCCGAGCCGGACACTCCGCTCGCTGTGCTTCTGGCGGGTCGCACGCAGGCCGAGGACGCCGAGGTGTCTCTGCTGATCGACAAGTCCGACCTCACACTGCAGGTGCTCATCGCCGGTGAGGTGCTGAAGACATACCCGGTCGCGTTGGGGAGCGGCTCGCTCGATGACAAACAGCGCCGCGACGACCGCCTGACCCCTGAGGGCGAGTTCTACGTCTGCCAGCGCAACCTCAAGCCCGGCAGCCGTGCGTGGGACTCCGTCTGGATGCGTCTGAGCTACCCCAACGCTGAGGACGCCTGCCGGGGGCTGCGGGACGGCCTCATCACCGAAGAGCAAGCCCGCGCGATCAAGCGCGCCATCGCGGCCGGGGAGATCCCCCCACGCCACACCAACCTGGGCTCCGGGATTGGCATACACGCGGGCGGGATAGAGCCACCGACCTGGACGCAGGGCTGCATCGCCCTGCAACGCGCGCACGCCGAAGAGATCTACCGCCACACGAGGCTGGGCACTGTTGTCACTATCCGAAAGTGACCCGAGGACCGCAGGAGCGTGAGTGCCATGGAGCATGCGCGGGGGCATCGGCTGGTCGGTCATCTGCTCCCTCTGATTCTACTTGCTGCGAACTGCGTCGCCCAGGAGGCGGAGATCGTCAGCCTCGCGCCCAACCCCAGCTTCGAACAGGGAGCGGGAGACGAGCCCGCCGACTGGAGCTACTACTCGTGGCAGGACTCGCGCGGCTGGTGGGATGCCGAGCACGCGCACAGCGGCTCGCGCAGCCTCGGCCTGGAGGGCCCTAACGGTGGCTGGAGCACCGTCGTCCCGGTCACGCCCGGCGCGGTGTACACCCTCAGCCTGCACTACCGCGCCGAGGGCGGCCCGAGCCGTGTGACCGTCTTCGTGCGCCACCCCGTGGGCGCGCGCGAGATGCAGTCGCTGCTCTACCTGCCGCTGCTCACCATCCCCGTAGACCAGCGCGGCGAGTTCGTCGATGGCGTCTGGGTCGGCGGGGCCGATGAGGAGGGCTGGGTGCAGGCCGACATCGGCGACTTCCGCGCGCCCGAGGGCGAGGACGCGATCTCACTGCTCATCAAGCTGGTCAGCGACAACCCTGCCGCGCGCCTGTGGCTCGACGATGTCGTCGTGACCGCCGCCGAGGTGCGCGAGGTCGCCGACACCGCGCGCGTACTGCGCGCCTTCCCCGGCGGCGTGCTGTGGACCGACAGCGAGAACGCGAAGATTCTGCCCGACCGCGAACTGCCCTCGGGTGAGCCGCTGGAGGCGATCAAGCTGTCGGCTGCGCGCGGCGAATTCGAGTCCTTTCAACTGGCGGTCACGCCTGCGAATGGCGCGCAGGCCGTCGATTTCGCCTGGGGCGATCTCTCCGGCCCGCGGACGCTGTCGCGCGATGCTCTGCGCGTGCGCCGCATCGAGTGTGTGGACATCCAGCGTCCGATGGGCCCCTACGGGCACAGGGGCCTGAACCCCGATGCCCTCACCGAGCTGCTGCCCGTGGACATCCCCGGCGGCGTCAACCAGGGCTTCTGGTTCACGCTGCAGGTCCCCGAGGACCAGCCGCCCGGAGACTACTCAGGCGACCTGGCGCTGATCACGGGCGACGAAACCGTGGTGACCGTGCCGTTGCGCCTGCACGTCTACGACTTCGTGATCCCCGCGCGGCCGACGCTCAACGTCCGCTCGGGTATGCGCTTCAGCCTGGTGCTGGCGCGCGAAGCCGGCGACCCCGATGACATCATGGCCCGCTACTACGAGGACGTGTACGCTCACCGCAGCCGCTGCTTCCCGGGAGTGCAGCCGCGGGTGCGCCTCCGGGACGGGCGGGTCGAGCTGGACGCCGAGGAGTACATCCAGCACCTGGTGTTCATGCGCGACGAGCTGGGCGCGACCCGCTTCGACATCCCCTCGCTGTGGATCGGGCATGGCGGCGACCACCTCATGCCGCGCGATGCGCAGTGGCAGGGCATCCCCATCTTCGCCAACGACGCGCTCACCGAGCTGAACCCCGAGTTCGAGCTGCCTTTCCGCGACTACATGAGTCGGCTCGTCGCTGCGCTGCGCGACGCCGAGGTCTTCCTCGAGCCGACGGTGCGCTTCATCGACGAGCCGCGCCTCGATGACGAGCCCACGCGCAACGCAGTTCGAGCGTTGAGCGAGCTGCTGCTCGACATCGAGCCCGAACTGCGCGTCGCGGCGACCGTCTCCGCGCCCCGTCCGGATCTGCTGGACGTGACCCACCAGTGGGTCCTGCACACCGACGCCTGGGAGCGGTCGCTGCCGCAGATCGAGATGGCGCGCGCGGCGGGCGATGACATCCTGGTGTACAACAACGCGGTCAACTACCCCGAGCACAACCCGCTCCGTGTGCGCCTGTGGCCGTGGCTGCTGCGCAAGTACGCGGTGGACGGGACCTACTCGTGGTGGGGGACGGTGTGCTGGCGGGGCGACGTCGAGGACCCGTGGACCGCCGGCGTGGGCAGCTCGGGCGTGCTCATGTACCCGCCGCGCACCCCCGACGAGGAGGGCCCGATCGACTCGGTGCGCTGGGAGCTGTTCCGCGAGGGCCTCGAGGACTACGAGTACATGGCGATGGCCGCCGACCTCGCGCAGCGCCTCGAGGACGCGGGCAGGGCCGACGCAGCGCAGGCCGGCCGCGATGCCATCGACCGGGCGCTGTCGCTGGTCGAGCGCTGGCCGGTGGTGCGCACCGCGGCCGACGAGCCGTACACGCTGGACGTGACCGCCGTGGATGACGCCCGCGCGGCGCTGGCCGCCGCCATCGAGCAGATGCAGGACACGCTCTGAGTGCAGGAGGGACCGCGATGCAGCAGTTCAGCTTCGACTTCGGCGACCCCAGCTACCCCGTCAACGGCTGGCGCCTGGGCCTGCAGGTCATCACCTTCGAGAACACCTACGGCCTCGACCCCGACCAGACGCTGGTGCGCGACGGGACCATCACCTGTGCCGGCCTGCGCTGGGCAGGCGGTCAGGAGCGATGCGGAGGGGCGGCCCTGGTCAAGTGTACCGGGGACGCCCGCCGCACGACCATCACCGTCTCCGCACGCCACGAGAAGAAGATCCGCTGCACCAAGCTCATCGTCAGCGGGCTGCCTGACGGCACGCTGCTGGGGGCGCGCTGGGAGCGCAGCCCGATCCCGCCCGGCGGCGTCATCCTCGGCTGGCCGCGGGGCGGCATCCCGATGCCGCTGATCTGCCTGCGCGATCCCGAGGCGGGTGACTGGCTCTACTTCCGTTCGCTCGACGACCGCGTGCGCGAGAAGCGCTTCGCCATCTACCGCGCGGATGACGGCATCACCGTCGAGCTGATCCACGAGGACGCCGGCCACGAGATGACCAACGAGACGGCGGTCCCCGCCTGGGAGATCGGTCGCTGTGCCGATCCGGCGCAGATCATTGCCGCCCAGCAGGCCCACGCCGAGCGCGCCTTCGGCCTGGAGCCGTGGGAGACGCGGCCCGACGTGCCCGCGTGGGCGCGCGAGATCAGCTTCGTCGCCGCGATCCACATGATGCACTGGAGCGGCTACGTCTTCAACAGTTACGCGGATGCCCTCGATGTGCTGCGCTGGGTGTGCCGGCGTATCGAGGGGCGGCGCGTCCTCGCCTTCCTACCCGGCTGGGAGGGGCGCTACTACTGGCAGTACGGGCACTACCGGCCGCACCCGCGCCTCGGCGGGCCCGATGCCTTCCGACGGCTGGTCGATGGCGCGCATGAGTTGGGCGTACACGTCTGCCCGATGTTCGGCTGTAACTGTGCCAACGAGGGGCTGGAGAACTTCGAGCAGTGGGGCGCGGGCTCGCACCTGGTCTCCGCGGGCGGGTACGTGCTGCAGGGCAACAAGCCCGACTGGGACGTCTCGCGGGCGCATGATCCGGGGTGGCAGGCGTGGCTGAATCCGGGTGCGCCCGGCTGGGGCAACCGTCTGTTCGAGGAGAGCGCACGCGTCATCGAGGACTTCGGGGTGGACGCGACCTTCTACGACACCAACGCGACCTGGACCAACGATCCGAACCACCCGGTCTTCGAGGGCATGATGCGCCTGCGCGACCGACTGAAGGAGCGGTTCCCCGACCTGCTGGTGACCGGCGAACACTGGTACTCGCCGCTGGGCAGGATCTTCCCGGTGAGCCACTCGTGGGCGCCGGAGGAGTTCAACGACCTCGTCTTCGCGCGCTATAACCGCCGCTGGCAACACCTGAACACCGGTGACCCCAGTCGCGGCTCCACCGGCGTGCACGAGCTGGGCACCAACCCGTGGAGTCCGCCGCCGCTGCGCCGCGACATGTGGCCGACCGTCACCTTCGTTGACGGCACCATCGCCAACGCGCCGGAGCGCGTTGAGCAGGCCATCGAGGTCGGCCGGCAGTATGCCGAGGAGTTCCTGGAGTAGGCCGGCGCAGCGACGATTCCGGTTCCGCCGGGTGCAACGGTGGGCGGCGAGAGCAGGCCGCCGACTCGGATGGCCCACATACCTGCCGAAGAACCGATCGGGCCGTGCGTATGCAGCTTCCAGGGGCGCACGGCATCCCCGCTGAGGTGGCAAACCGTCCTCCTCAGCCTGCGTGCAGGCCCGGCTTGTCCGGGCCCGGAGGCTGTGCTATACTGACGCACACAGCGGCGCCCACACGCGCTTCATCGCTATTCGCAGGGAGGACCTGAGCATGTCACTCACGGGCAACGCGATCATCGGTCAGTCCGGTGGCCCGACGATCGTCATCAACGCCAGCCTGGTCGGCGCGATCCAGGCGGCCTGGGACCTTGACGAGATTCAGCACTTCTACGGTGCCATCCACGGCATGGACGGCCTGCTCAACGAACAGCTCTGCGACCTCTTCCGGGAGGACCCCGACGTGGTCGAGGCCATGAAGTTCGTTCCCTCGGCCGGCCTTGGCACCTCGCGCATCAAGCCCAAGGAGAGGGACCTCGAGCGGGCGATGGAGGTTTTCAAGGCCCACGATGTGCGCTACTTCTTCTACACCGGTGGGGACGATTCCCAGCTCGCCTGCCACATGATCTCCGAGCTGGCCAAGAGCAGCGACTGGGAAATGCGCGTGGTGGGCATCCCCAAGACCATCGACAACAACCTCGTGGTCACCGACTGCTGCCCGGGATTTGGCAGCGCGGCCCGATACGCGGCGCTGTGCTGCCAGTACGTCGCCCGCGATGCTGAGGCCTTCGGCACACTCGAGGTCGTCGAGGTCATGGGCCGGCACGAAGGCTGGCTCACCGGCGCCACCGCGGCCGCCCGCTCTGAGCCCGGCGCGCCCCCGCACCTGGTCTACCTGCCGGAGGTTCAGGTGACCCGCGACCAGCTCATCAGCGATGTGCAGCGCGTTTACGACGAGCACGGTTACGCGGTGATCGCCGTCTCCGAGGGCTTCGCCTTCGCCGGCGAGAAGCAGTCCACCACCTCCGACAAGGTCGATGAGTTCGGGCACTCGCGCCTCGGCGGCGTCGCGCAGTGGCTGGGGGATGTGCTGGAGGAGGCCACGGGGGTGCGCGCGCGCAACGACAAGCTGGGTAATCTGCAGCGCTGCTTCGCCGCCACGGCCAGCCAGGTAGATCTCGACCAGGCCTACGCGGTGGGCAAGACCGCAGTTGAGTGGGCCGTAGAGGGCCAGACGGACGTCATGATCACCATCGAACGCAAGAATGACGACCCATACCGCTGGGAATGCGCCGCAACTTCGCTGATGACGGTCGCCGGCGAGTCGAAGCCGGTCCCGCGCGAGTGGATCAACGAGGCGGGCAATGATGTGACCGAGGAGTTCGTGACCTACTGCAAGCCCTTGCTCACCGGGCGCGCGTGTGAGATGGATACGGGCTTCCCCAGCTTCCCCAGGTTCCACATGTACACGATCCCGACCAGGCTCGATCCCTACGAGCGAGAGTCGTAGATTCGGCACACGAACCGACACGGGCCGCCGGCGAGATCCGGCGGCCCGTTTGTGTGTGTCCGAGTGTGTCGCGTCACGACCCGATCGGCGTGACCCGATCCTTGGCCTGCTGCTCGGCCATGAGCGCCTCGACCTCGGCGCGCGTGGGCAGGCTCGGTTGCGCCCCGAAGCGGGCTGCGGCGATCGCGCCCGCGGCGTTGGCGAAGGCCAGCGCTTCATCGACCGGTGCGTCCTCGGCCAGACGAACCCCCAGCGCACCGGCGAAGGCGTCTCCCGCGCCGGTGGTGTCCACTACCTCAACCGTGTAGCCGCGCACGAGACGTGCTCCGTCATCGTCGAGGGCCAGGGCTCCCCGGGCACCGAGTTTGATGACCGCGATGCGCACCCCACGCGCGCGGAACCAGGCCGCGGCATCCGCCGCCTCCTGAAGGTCGGTGACCGGCACGCCGGTGATGACCTCCGCCTCGGTCTCGTTGGGCGTAGCGATGGTGACATGCGGCCACGTGGGAGTCAGGTCACCATGGACAGGCGCGGGGTCGAAGAGCACCGCAGTGCCCGCCTCGTCGGCGATCTGCACTCCGCGCAGCACCGCATCGAGGGGCGCCCCGAGCTGCACCAGCAGCATGTCTGCACGCTCGATAGCCCGGGCCGCGCTCTCAACCTGCTCGGGCGAGATCGTGCCGTTGGCGCCCATGCACACGAGGATGCTGTTCTCGCCCGACGGGGCCAGCGTAATGAAGGCCGTGCCCGTCGCTTCGGCGGAGTCACGCTCGATGAATGAGGTCTCCACGCCCTCGCGCCTCAGGTTGGCCACCAGCTCCGCGCCGAAGACATCGGTGCCGACGCGCCCTATCAGGGTCACATCCGCTCCCAGGCGTGCGGCCGTCACGGCCTGGTTGGCGCACTTGCCCCCCGCAACGAGCTTGAGATCGCTGCCCACCAGCGTCTCGCCGGGGCGCGGCATGCGTTCGGCGCGCATCACGAAGTCCTGGTTGATGTCACCGAGTACCGCGATTCGTGCAGCCACGGGTTGCTCCCTGTCGCCTGCGCCCGATGCGGGGCAGCTCAGCCGAGGTTGTTCTCGAAGTGCAGGCCGTCTATCAGGCGCAGTGTGAGCGCGGCCACCTGCGCGTCAAACTCGGCCCGGAAGCCGGGGTCGCCCTGGACCAGCTCCACCAGCGCATCGCGGAAGTAGCGCCTGCCGGTCTCGTCGCGCATGTTCAGCGCCAGGTAGGAGTTGAAGCGGAAGAAATCCGCGCGCGGGTGGCGCTTCTTCTTCGGGTCGCGCTCAACGGCGCGATCGTACTTCGCGAGTTGCCTGACCAGCAGCGGCTGCGCGAGCGGCCCCCCCTGCCTGACCTCCCGCCGCACGAGCTTGAGCACCTCGTCGAAGATGCGATTGTAGAGCCTGCGGCCCTCGCTGCGCGGTGGCAACGCCGCCAGCATCTCCATCAGCAGCTCGAAGTAGACCCCGCTGATCTTGTACTTCACGTCTCCACCGGTCCCCGCGAGGATGGCGTCGTACGTGCCCCTGCCCTTGCCGCTGAACGGCGTGGTGCCGGAGCCGGAGTGGATGGACAACAACGCTCGGCTGACCCCCTGCGCGATGGCGTGGTGCTGCCGCACGCGAGTCTCAAGTTCACGCATGTCGCCCCGGAAATCGGCGCGCTTGCCGAAGCCGATGTTGGGCGCGAAGTAGTGGCAGGGCAGCCCCATCGCCTTCCACTCGCTCAGATAGAACAGCGTCTCGCGTGGGCTGGTCATGTCGGCGGTCTCGTCGAGGGAGATCTCGAAGCTGAACGGTCGGTCGCCCAGCTTCTCGCGGCAGTAGTGGTAGATCTGCGCGTTGATCTCCAGGCTCTTCTGGAACTTGAGCGCCAGCCGCATGGCCTGGGTCTCACTGATGGTCACGCTGACCGTCCTCCCGCCGGGGGCCTTGAAGCTCCGGCGTTGTCGGTAGCGGCGAAGGATCCTGCGACGGTCGGCGGCCTCAAAGCGTTCGTCGAAGAGTGCGCGCACGCGCGCGGCCGGCAGCCGATCGGCCTCCAGCCAGAAGAGGTCCGAGGTGTCGGTGGTGAAGCATCCGACCACGCCGACGGCGGCGGCCTCGTCGATCGCCTCCATATTGTAGCGCAACGACTTCTCCAGCTCTTCTTCGCTGATATGTGACTCGGTGTGGTAGCCGGCGATTCTCTGCACCGCGGCGGTTGAGGAGCCGATGATGATCAGATGATCGGCCTCGATCTCGACGGTCACGCCCGCCCTCTCGGCCTCGCGCGCGCCCATCGTCTGGTACTTGCGGATGGACGTGCCGGTATGCCCCCGCGTGATCTCCCAGGTCCCGGGCGGTGCGGAGATAACCGCCTCCGGGGCGGTCTCGCGACCGAATGACAGCATGAGCCCACCGGCGGTGTTGCGCTCGCGGTAGGCGCTGAGGATCCCCGGGAGGAGGAGTTCAGGAATGCGGATGCCGATTGCGGGATGCTTCACGACCCCAAGGCAAGTGGGGCCCGGGCCGGGTGCGGTCTTGCGCGCCATGATGCGGTTCCTCCTGCGGTGCTCGCGCGGGGCGGATGAGCATCGTGTTAGCGGTTGTAGACGTAGGACATGCCGATGACCGTGCGTTCGAGGTCAACCAGCCCGGCGAACACCACGGTGTCGTCGAGCATCCACGGCGAGAGGTCGAAGGCCGCGCCGACATTGGGATTGAAGCCGTCGTACTC
>CAZTZN010000071.1:0-21429 GCA_964617715.1 uncultured Armatimonadia bacterium
TGGCGATCGGCACAGGGAATCGGCCGGGCCTGACCCGGCGCCCGCGGCCGGCTTGTGCGCTCCGTCCGCTCCTTCGGAGCGACCTGCGCGCGCTTCGCCGGTGGCGGCGCGGCCTTGCGCCTCCCTGCGGTCGGCACGGCGGTCGCGCCGCTGCGCCGTCGGCGCTCGCGTCAGGGACGCGAGCGCCTCCTGCGCCCGCGGGCGTGAGGAGCGGGCGGCAGTGGGGGCGGTCGGGAGGGCTGCGGGCGTGGGCGACGACGGCTGCGCGCCTACGCACCCTTCACGGCCCCGACGCAGACGCGTCGGGCGCTCAGGGCTCAGGGCCGCCCCTCTGAGCGACTTCGGCCGAGGCGTTGCGCGGTGTCCGAGAGGGCGGGAGGTCGCGGTGGCGGCTCGGCCGAAGGGACCGGGGCTGCGGGACTCACTGCGGAGGAGGGTGTGCCGATGGTGATGCGCGTGAGGATGCCGGCCGCGACGATGGCGATGGTGGCGGCGCTGGTGGTGCTGGCGGGGGCGTGCGTCGCGCAGGACGGGCCGGTGAGCTGGTGGCGCTTCGATGAGGGGAGCGGCTCGCTGGCCGAGGACAGCTCGGGCAACGCCAACGATGCCGACGTGTGGGGCGCGAAGTGGGCGCGCGGCCCCTTCGGCACGGCCCTGCACTTCAGCGGCGATGACACGTGGGTGTCGGCGCCGGGCGTGCCGGAGATCGACGGCTCCGACCAGCTCACACTCTCCGCATGGGTGTACTGGGAGGGCACCTCGCGCTATCCCAACATCATCACCGGCGGGCGGTGGAGCCCCGGGGGCTTCCTGGTGTTCGTTGCCGATCGCGTCTGCCGGTTCCGCATGGGCCGGCCCGGCCATGCCGCGGGCGATCCGAACTCGCAGTGGGCCGAGGTCGGCGCGCCGCTGGTGTCGCCGATCGAGTTCGGGCGCTGGTATCACCTCGCCGCGACCTTCGACCGCCCGACCATCACCACCTACGTTGACGGCCAGCAGGTCGGCTCCGCGACCTGGGACTATCCGGTAGGCTACTCGGGCGAGCTGGTCATCGGCCGCTGGGGGGACATTGCGCAGTGCCACCAGGGGTTGATCGACGATGTGCGCATCTATGCGCGCGTACTCAGCGCGGACGAGATCGCGCAGATGTACCGCTCCACCTCGGACGGGCGCATCGCCGCCGGGGGCGAGGTGGCGCCCTACGAGATCATCCCCGAGCAGGAGCAGAGGGGGCCGGTGATGGCGACCCTGGGGACGCGCGACTTCGAGATGGCGCTCAACGATGCCGGGCGCGTGGTCTCGCTGACCGATCGGCGCAGCGGACGCGAGCTGCTCGCACGTCCCACGCCGATAGCGTGGGCGCGCGTGGGCGAGCGGGTCCTGCGGCGATTACGCTGCACGTATGTGGACGGGCGGTTGACGTTGAACTTCGGCCGGGATGAGGCACGCGCGGTGATCGCCGTGCGCAACAGGGGAAGCTGGCTGGACTTCGAAGTGGTCGAGGCCGAGGGCGAGATCGACCAGCTTGCGCTGCTGCAGCTCGATATCAAGCCGATGTCGCTGCGCAGCCCCATGGCGGGCCACGTCACCGACGGCGAAGTGGGCGTGTGCCTGCGCGCGCTGAATGTGGACACGCGCGTGTCCCTCGGGGGCAATCCGCCGCGGCTGAGCGTGACGGCCGATGCGGAGTACCGCATCGTCGGCGCGCGCGCGGGGCTGGTGGCGGGGCCGGAGGAGGGGATGATCCCGGCGCTACGCGAGATGCTGCGAGAGGCGGGCTGCCCGACGTCGCCGCTGGGCGGGCCGTGGGCGCGCGGTGCCGAGGAGAATCTCGGCTCATATCTGTTCGCCAACGTCTCAGAGGACAGCATCGACGACTGGATCGCGCTGGCCAGGCGCGGCGGCTTCACGCACGTGCACTTCAGCTCGTGGTGGCAGTCGCTCGGGCACTACGAGCCGAACCCCACGCTGTTCCCCAACGGGATGGAGGGCCTCAAGGAGTGCGTGCGGCGGGTGCATGAGGCCGGACTGAAGGCGGGCATGCACACGCTGACGGGCTGCATCTCGACCAACGATCCATGGGTGACGCCGGTGCCCGATCCGCGCCTGGCGGCGGATGCGACCTACACCCTGGCGCGGCCGATGGACGAGAACTCGGACGCCATCTATACGGTCGAGCCGCCGGGCAGGCACGACACCATCTGGAGCTACGCGGGGGCGGGCAATGTCATCCGCATCGGCCAGGAGCTGATCCACTACTCGGCGATCTCGCGCGAGGAGCCGTTCGGCTTCCTGAACTGCACGCGCGGGGCCTTCGGCACCACCGTCTCGGCGCACCCTGAGGGCGCGCGGGCCGACCATCTGCTGCAGCGCTACCGGGCGTTCTACCCCGACGAAAACTCGACCCTGGTGCGCGAGGTGGCCGACCGGATCGCCCGCGTCTATAACGAGTGCGGCTTCGACCAGATCTACCAGGACGGCGCGGAGGGCATGGGTGGCTGGCACCCGATGGCGGTGATGCGCACCGCAATTGTCGAGCGGCTGCAGCGCCCGGCCATCGTGGAGGCCTCGGCGTGGGGGCACTGGGGCTGGAGTTTCCACTCGCGCGTGGGCGCATGGGATCACTCCAAGTGGGGCTTGCGCATGTCGATGGACGCGCACTGCGCCGGGCTTGTGTACTACCGGGAGGCGTCGCTGCTGCAGTCCCAGCTCGGCTGGTGGGCGGTCAACGGGCCGGGCCGGATGTGGCGGGCGGAGATGCCCGAGGAGATGGAGTACTTCTGCGCCAAGGTGCTCGCCAACGAGTCACCGATGTCCCTGCAGGGCATCGGCCGGATCGGCAATCCGGCGAATCGGCGCATGTCTGAGTACCTGACCATGACCGGCCGGTACGAGCGGCTGCGGCTGGCGCACTACTTCGACGAGCGGGTGCTGCGCCGGGTGCGCGAGCCCGGCGAGGACTACCATCTGCGCCAGGCGGCGGACGGAGAGTGGGAGTTCGTGCCGCGCCAGTTCCTGTCGCACACCGTCACCGGCCTGGACGACGGCAGCGAAAGCTGGCTGATCGTGAACCCGCATGACGACCGGCCACCGGGGCTGCGCGTCACCGCGCTCTTCGGCGTCGAGCCCTACGACAGCGGGCGCGCGCTGGTGATGGCCGATGCCGACGACCTCGACGCCTTCGCCCCGACCGGGGCGGCGGCCGACGTAACCGGGTCGTTGCAGCCCGCCGACAAGACCACGCTCGGTGGAGAGGCGGCGATGGCCTACTCGGCGACCAACGGCGCGGCCGAGCGGCGCGGGGCGTGGGCACGCATGACCCGGCGCTTCGAGCCGCACTTCGACATGGGGCCGTGCGAGGGGCTCGGCGTGTGGATCCACGGCGACGGCAAGGGCGAGGTCCTCAACATCGAGCTGACCTGCCCACCGGAGTACTCACGCGCGCAGGCCTTCAACCTGGTGCCCATCGACTTCGAGGGTTGGCGCTACGTGGAGCTGCTGCTGCGCGAGCGCGACCCGGACCTGCTGGCGGAATACCAGTGGCCGTTTGCGCTCGCGGGCCATCAGACCGTACGCACGTCGCTGACCCGTGACCATGTCGAGGCGATGAACCTCTACCTCAACAACCTGCCGCCGGGCGAGAGCGCCGAGGTGCTGCTGGGGCCGATCCACGCGCTGCCGACACGCCCGCTCACGATCGAAGGGGGCACGCTGCGCGTGGGCGAGCAGGAGTTGGCGCTGCCCACAGAGCTGACCAGCGGCTCATACATCGAGGTCGATCCCGATGGGGCCTGGCGGGTCTATGATGCGCGCTGCGAACTGCTCGAGCGGGGGCGGCTCGATAGCCCGCCGCCGATGCTGGTGAGCGGCCTGAACCCGGTAGAGTTCGCGTGCACGACAGCCGACGATGCGCCCGCGCGCGCCGAGGTCACTACGTGGACTGAGGGCGACCCGGTGCGCGGGCGACGGCCCGACGGGGAGATCAACTGGAGCCGGCTGCGCTACGAGTACCTCGATCCGCGGATCGTGATGGCGCTGGATGGGGTCGAGAACGCCTGGGACGTGATCTGCCGCGAGGACGGGGCGCGACTGGGCGCCGAGATCACAGTCGCACGCTCGGGAGCGTCGGTGGCGGCCTATGACGACCCGACGGCGCTGACGCTGGAGAGCTTCGACGACGTGAGCGCCTTCGCCGACAGCCCGGAGAATGAGTTCGCGCAGTACGTCTGGGACGCCGACACCGAGGGCGTTCCGTGCAAGCCGGGCGTCACCCAGCAGTTCGCGGCCGGCACCGACACCGTGAAGGTCGGCGCCGCGAGCATGCGTTTCACCGCGACCAGCACCCGCGATGACGGCGGCGGCTGGGCGGCGCGCGGCCGCCGCTTCGCGCCGCCGCTGGACCTCTCGGGCTTCCGCGGCATCGGCGTGTGGGTGCACGGCGACGCGCGCGGGCAGTCGATCAAGTTCCAGCTTCGCGACGTCGAGGGCCGCTGGCACGACATGGTGCGGCGCGTGGACTTCGCGGGCTGGCGCTATCTCGAGTTCGATCTCGCGGGGGCGCAGCTTGACCTGGCCCGGATCGAGTATCTGATCGTGTTCTTCAACGGCATCCCGGCGCATCAGACGGTGACCTGCCACGTGGACGACATTCGCGCGCTGCCCCGGGTGGAGATGGTGCGCAATCCATCGCTGGCGATCGGTGAGAGGCGCGTGGTCTTCCCGGTGAGCCTTGCCGCGGGCGACGTGCTGCGCTGGGATGGCGGCCGGACCGCCATCGTCCGCCGCGCCGCCGGGGCCGGCGGCGAGACCGTGGCCGTGGAGGGTGCGCTGCCGCCGCTGGCGCGGGGCGTGACGCCGGTGATGCTGGACCTGGAGCACGCGGGCGAGGGCTTCCGCGTTGAGGTGGGGCTGGTCAAGGACTACGGCGGACGGCGGTAACGGAGGCGACGACGGGAACGGCGGGGCCTCACCCCCCGTCGCGAGCGTCGCTCGCGACACCCCCCTCTCCTTTCCGTCCCGCCCGCGGGCGGGACGAGGGCAGGAGAGGGGGCAACGGCACGGCGGTCCTCATGGCCCCCGGACGCGTCCTGTCGTCACCCCCTCCCGCCCTCGCCACGTCGTCTGTGGCGAAAGGGAGGGGGTGGGCCGAGCGCAGCGAGGGCCGGGGGAGGCCCCGTCGGCGCGTTCCGAGCCGCCTCCGCTGCTCGCCTCACGCGAACCACAGCAGGTAACGCTTCGCGACCTCCTCGTTAAAGGCCCCGACGATCCCCCAGATGCCGCCCGCGATCAGGAAGTGGCCGATGGCGATCCCGAGGAACACCGGCGCGAGCTGGCGGTAGCTGTGCGCGCCGCCCAGCCGCAGGATCAGCGACTTGGCCAGCCACGCCAGGAAGATCGGGAACCAGATCGGCCCCCCGAAGGTGCCCGCCAGCGCCAGCCCCACCGGGTTGAGCGGGAAGCGCAGGAAGCGTGAGCGCAGCCACAGCATCAGCAGCGACAGCCCGAATCCCGCCCCGCGTGCGAGAGTCGTGCTCAGCTTGAGCGGCTCGCCCGGGTCGATGCGCGTCTCTGTGCGGGCGTATTGCGTGAGCGCCTGGGCGGTGCGATAGCCGCCCTGGGTGCTGCCCCCGTCAATGATGTTCCAGCCGTAGTTGTACGCGTCCATGAGGTGGATGCCGTATGCCAGCGCCAGGCCGCCGACCAGGCCGATGACCACCGCGACCATCAGGTGCGAGCGGCGGATACTCGAGCGACGGGCGATGCGAATGCCCTCCATCTGAAAGGCGCCGATCTGGCCGAAGATCATGCGCCCGATCACCCGGAAGACCGCGAACACGCTCTCGGCGCGGATGGCCGCGGGCGAGGTCAGGCCGTTGGGGGTCGGCTGCACCGCCAGGATGGTGTCGAACATCTCCTCGCGCGGGATGCCGTAGGTGATGGGGAGGCCGGTCTGCGCGCGGATGCGCGCGTAGACCAGGGTGCACATGTAGATGATGAGGACGTAGGACAGCGCGGTGCCCCAGGCCATGCCCGCGACGACCATGAACGTGGTCAGGCCGACGATCCCCGCGATCACGCCCCAGAACGCCAGCGCAGGCGGGATGGTCTCGTCGGCGCGAAGTGTCGAGCGGACGCCGATGGCGGTGCGCAACACCTCACGCAGGTGCGCACGGGCGGTGTAGAGGGTGAAGATCGCGAGGGCGAAGTACGCGCCCATGCCCTGCGGTCGGTCGTGCGGGAAGCCGCGGCCGCCGCCGCCGAACAGTTCCGCCCCGAAGTTCTCGACGCGCAGCAGCAGGTAGAACACCCACACCGACAGCAGCACGTCGGTCGGAACCAGGTAGCCCAGGCCGACGATCTCGGGGCGGAAGGTCAGGTTGATCGGGCGCAGACCGGTCCACGGACGCTCGCTCAGCAGCGGGCTCAGATCGTAGCTCTGGCCGATGGCGGCGATGCCGGGCGAGAACGCGTGGGCGATGTTGGAGCCGTCATAGATGGCCGCAATGCCCACACCAATCCAGAACAGCCACGAGCGCAGCAGCCGGACCTGACCGGGGTGGTCGGGCGGGTCGGGCGCGAGCTGCAGCGCCAGCTCCGCCAGCGGGAAGGTCAGATGCTCCTGCTCCGCCCACGGCCTGCGGAACAGCGACACCAGGCAGCCGAGCGAGAGGCTGAGCAGCAGGAACGCTCCGCCCCAGACCACCAGCACCGGCAGCCACTGACCCCACGGGATCGGGCTGCCCTCGATGCCTTCGTAGAAGCCGCGGATCAGCTCGTCGTCGGCGGGCATCAGCCACGTGGGGATGGTCTGCGCGAGCGCCGCGTAGTCATTGCCCGTAGCGGCGAAGTAGCGCAGGCTGGTGATGGTCGCGAGAAGCTGGCGGATGCCGTTGGCGTCGATGGTAATGAAGCCGCACGTGAGCAGCACGTAGACCAGCAGGGCCTCGCGCCGCCAGCGCCGGTTGACCGTCAGGCGCGCGACGGCCATGCCCAGCGCGGTCATCAGCGCCAGCGCGGTCAGCGCCGGGACCGGCGGCGTGCCCTCGCCCACCAGGATGGTGAAGGCGATCAGCGAGGCCTTGCGGATCCACAACGCCCCGACCACCAGGAAGATGACGGCCAGCAGCAGTGAGCGCACGGAGAGCGCGCGACCGTCGGCAGGCTTTTCAGCGGAGACGCGCGTGCCGTCAGTCATCCGCTCGGCCCCCGAAGACCGGCGAACTCCACGCCCACGGGCCCTCGGCCGGGGCGATGTTCGAGGGGTACTTCGGGAAGCCGCCGGGCATGGTAGCCTTGGCGTAGTACCAGCGGCAGGCGGGCAGGCCTTCGAGCTGGAGGTCGAAGCTCGCGGGCAGGTGTTCGCGCGTGGCGATGACCTCGCCATCGCCGAAGATCTCGAGGCGCTCGACCTCGCGCGGGGCATCGACGGCCACGCGAGCGGTGTACGCGTCCGCGGGAGCGACGCGCCGGCCCATGAAGGCCTCGTTGACCCAGAAGCGCAGGCCGATGCGCGCGCCGGCGGTGGCGTAGCAGCGGCGCGCGCGCAGGGCGTCGATGATCCCCGCAAGCGTGAATTCGCGCACCCACAGGCCGGTCAGGCCGCCGCCGAGGCCGGGTGTGCGGCGATGGCCGTCGGAGGTGCCCACGAAGCCGACTTCGAAGCCGCGGTCGAGGTGCTCGTGGAAGCACTCGGAGGTGTTGATGTAATCGCCCCAGCCGCACACCACCTCCATGTTGGCCTCGCGGTCGCTGCCCGAGAGGATGAAGTGCGCGTGCTGGGTGTTCATGATGCCGTTGGTGCTCTCGATCCATGACAGCAGCGCCTCGAAGCAGTCGTGGGCCTGGCCGATGCCGGCGTCGGCCCAGCGCAGCATCGGCTGGTCGTAGGAGGCGAACAGGATCGAGCGGTGCTGCGGGGTCACCGGCCCCCACCTGGCCTGGGTCCACTCGTAGGCGGGGATGACGATGAAGCGCCCGTCCTCCGACCACGCCTGCGCCGCCGCCATGGTCGCGCGCCAGCCCTCATCGGAGAGCCGCCCGCCGTAGATGTAGTCGTTGTCGGTGATGGCGACGAAATCCACCTGCGCCTTATCGCGCGCGTAGGCGAGCATCTCGACCAGGTCGCCCTCCGCGTCCTCGGACAGCGCGGTGTGCGTGTGCGGGTCGCCGAACAGGAGCTGATAGCGCTCGCCGTCGAGGTTGACCTCGCGCGTGGCGGGCGAGAAGAACTCCCGGCGCGCCAGGTCGATGGTGGTCCAGCCGTCGAAGCCGGTGTCCTCGGGCTGAGCGGGGCAGTCATCCACGCCGACCGACAGCAGCACGACCTCGCCGCGGCCGGGCCGGTCGGTCGGCACACCCCGTTGGGCGGCGACGATCAGCCGGCCCTCGGCGACGCCCGAGGGCGCCGGTGCGTAGTCGAAGTAACCGCCTTCGATGATGCGCACCGGCTCGGCCCACTCGCCCTCCACGAAGCGCCGGCCCAGGAGCGCGCCTGCACACACAGTGGTGCCGCCGTCGTGCGGCTCCTTGCGCTCCCACATCAGCCACACGCCGCCGCGGTCATCGGGCAGCAGGACGGGCCTGCGGCGCCGACCGGGATAGCCCCACACGCCCGCACGGGGAAGCAGGCCGCAGGCGAGATCGGCGACCGGCTCAACCTGCCAGCCCTCGCCGGTCCGGCGGGCGACCACCACGGTGTTGTGCTGGTCGATGACGCCGTCGGGGTTCTCGACGTCCTCGGTGCGCACCATGGCGACAAAGGGCCGGCCCTCGGCATCGAAGCAGACCGCCGGGAAGAGCAGCGATACGCCCGGCTCGGCGAACTCGACGACCTCCTCGCCCAGCCAGCAGCGCACGCCCCAGTTGGCGTCATCGCCGCCGACGCCCGGGCAGTGTTCGGCAAAGAGCCGCGTGTCATGGTGGGCGGCGACCGCCCACAGCTCGTGCGCCTCTCCGGGCGTCCACGGGACCGCCACCGGATGCAGCTCCCCGTGGGTGTCGAGGCACCAGGAGCGATTGCCGCCGGAGGCGGTCTGCCACCCGAAAAGCACCGCATCGCCGCGGCGCTGAGCCCACAGGTCATACACGTCATGGGCGGTGTGCCGCCCGGCGAGGTCGGCGAGGATCGTCAGGTCACTCATGTCATCGTCTCCATCTCGTCAGGATCAGGTTGCGCCGCCGGCGCGACCGTGATGACCGCGACCGATTGCCGCTCGGTCATCGCCGCCACCTCCGGTGCACGCCTCAGTCCGCCCGCCGCCCGATCTGGCCGATGAACAGGAAGGGCGAGCGCACCTTGAACAGCCACTCGCCGCCCGCGCCGTAGAGCGTTCCCCGGTGCAGGGCGAAGAAGACCTCGACCACCGAGTGCGGCATCGGCTCGAGGTGGTGGTAGCGATCTTCGGCGGTGTCGTAGAGCAGCACCGCCGCCGAGTGCCCGTGTTCCTGGCCGTGGATCGCCGCCTCGCGCGCGCTCTGCACGTAGGGCCCGAAGATCAGGATGCGGCGGTCGTCGAGGGCCAGCGCGGTCAGGGCGCGCCCGGAGAAGGGCAGGTCGCGGATGCGCTCCCAGCGCTGCTTGCTCACGTCGAAGCGCCGGGCGTCATCGACGTTCTCGCCCGGGTCGCGGTCCACGCGGTAGCCGCCGAAGACATAGAGGTCGCCGCCGCAGGTGGTGGCGGCGAGGATCGTGGTCGGCGGCCCGGGCATCGCCGGCAGCTCCCGCCAGCCCGCCCGCGGGTCGGCGGTGTCGAGCGCGTAGACGGCGTTGAAGGCCGCCGACAGATCGGCCGGCGCGCCGCCCGTGCAGTAGATGACGCTCCCGACCGCGCCGCCCATCATCCAGTTCGCCGCGACCGGCAGACCGGGGCCGGGCAGCCACTCGTACTCGCCCCGCGCGCCGCGCTGCAGCACCCAGCCGTCGGCCACCGCCTGCCCGTCCTGCCCGGCGCCACCCATCACGTACATGCGCTCGCCGATGACCACGCTGAAGGCGTAGGCGCGCTCGGCGGGCATGTCCGGGCCCATGCGCCACTCGCCTGCGCGGATGTCGTAGAGCTGCGTCCACGGCACGTAGCGCTTGGCCTGGGGCGTGTGCCAGAAGGTGCCGCCGGCGACGATCAGGTCGTCGCCGAGCAGGCCGGTGGCGCCGCCCGCGGTGGCGTTCAGCATCCCCGGGCCCAGCGACCAGTCTATCGAGATCGGTGGCTGGGCCTGCGCCGCGCACGCGGCGGCGAGCACCGCGATGATCATCCTCATGCGTCCGCGCCTCCCGCGCGCGTCAGTCGAGCTTCACCTTCGCGAGGTAGATGCAGGTTTTCTCCTCGTGTGACGAGTAGTACGTAACCCACAGCAGGCCCTCGTGCCAGACCATCCCGGCGTAGCTGGTGTCGCCGCCGGAGGGGAGCGTCAACAACTCGGCGAGCGCGGCCTGCTCGACGTCGAGCCACATCAGCGCGGTGCGCACCGACTCATCGTAGAGCCGCACGCAGGCCACGAAACGGCCGTCGGGCAGGCGCAGCATCTCGGGCCCGCCGATCTTCACGCCGAGATCGCGCCACCGCCAGTCGGTGTACGGCGGCGCGGCGCGGCCCAGCTTGCCGGTGGCGCCCTCTCCATCCATGCGCAGCAGGCACAGGGCGGTGTCGTCCTCAAGGAAGAGGAGGCGGGTCTCGTTGGGGTCGCCGTCGGTGTACATGTCGGGCTCGATGCGCTCGAAGCGCATGCCGCACCGGCTGCGGTAGAGGCGCGCGAAACTTCCCGCCTGGCATCCGTAGCCGACGCCCCAGGCGACGCCCTTATGCCAGGTTACGCGCCAGAGCCAGACGCCATCCTCGGCGACAGCGAACGGTCCGTGCCAGGCCTCGCCATCGGCCGAGAACCAGGTCATGCTGGTGATGAGTGCGTCGGCGCTGCCCACGCCGTGGCGCCCACCGGCGAGGAGCATGAGCGTGCCATCGGGCGTGACCTCGAGCTTGGGGTCGCGCAGGTCTGAGCCTTCGACGGTGATGAAGGCCGCGGAGCGCCAGTCCTCGCCATCATCGGAGACGATCACGCGCAGCGCGCCGTCGCCGGAAACGTGACCGGCGCCCTCGCGGAAGGTGCACCACCAGCGGCCGTCGTGGCGCACCAGGTCGCAGAAGGCGTTGTGTTCTCCCTGGTCCCAGATGCGCTTCACCGAGACCATTTCGCCGCCGGTCCTCGACATCGTGACCACTCCTATCAACAGAGGTGGCTGTGCGCGAGGGGCTGTTCGCCGCAGTGTGGGGAGATTCCTCATCGCATCACAGGAAGGTGATTCGCGGTCCGGAGGCGTACATGTCGGCGACGGGCAGGACGACCTCGGGAGGCATGCGCGATGGGCGCGAAGCTGGCGGAGCGGCCGCTGTGGTCGGCGACGCCGACGCCGCTGACGGACGACTTTGAGATCGACATCGAGGCGACGCAGCGCCTCGTGGACCACCACCTGCGGCTGGGCGTGGACGGGCTGTTCATCCTCGGATCGTGCGGCGAGGGCCCGTGGCTGCCACGCCGCCTGCACCGCGTGTTCATCCGCGAGGTGTGCCGCCACGCCGCGGGGCGGCTGACCATCGGTGTGCAGATCACCGACAACTCGGCGCCGCGGGTCATTGAGAACGCGGAGGTGGCCGCCGAGGAGGGCGCGGACGTGGGGATCATGGCGGCGCCCTTCAAGGTCTTCAAGCCCACCCCCGCGAGTCTGACGCGCATGTACCTCGAGGCCATCGAAGGCAGCCCGCTGCCCATGGGGATTTACGACCTGGGCGAGCGCGACCAGGTAACCGTGCCCGGCGAGGTGATCGCCGAGGCGCTGGCGCACCCCAGGGTGGTGGCGCTCAAGGACAGCTCCGGCGACCCGGTCCGCAAGGCGACGGCACTGAAGGTCCGCGAGAGCCGGCCGGACCTGCGCATCATGTCGGGCAACGAATTCGATACGGTCGGCTATCTCGCGGCGGGTTACGACGGGCTGGTGCTGGGCGGGGGGATCTTCAACGGTTGGCTGGCGCGGCGCATCATGGAGGCCGTGCAGGCAGGCGACCTCGAGGGCGCCCGGCGCATGCAGGACCGCATGAATGAGCTGATGTGGGACGTCTACGGCGGGAAGGAGATCTCCTGCTGGCTGCGCGGTCTCAAGCACCTGCTGGTGCGCATGGGCATCTTCGGCACCGACAACCTGCTGCTCGACTACGAAGTCACGCCCGAGTGTGCGGCGCGCATCGAGCAGGCGCTGGTGCGCGAGCACGACGTGCTCTTCCCGGAGGAGTGAGCCATGCTCCGCATTCTCGCGCCGGCGCTGGCGCTGGCGGTCTGCGGCGCGCTCGAAGGCGAGGCGGGAGATGTGCACCCACCGATCGTGCTGCCCCCGGCGGCGGCCAACCAGATCGTGACCTTGCCCGACGGCGAGCTGGCGGCATTCCGACGCCTGGGCACCGCCGACGGGCTGGCGATCGCCCGGGTGACGTCGCCGGACGAGGGCCGCACCTGGCGCGAGCCGGAGGTCCTGTTCACGCTGCCCGAGGGGCGGTGGATGGGGCCGCTGCCGCTGATCACGCGCGCGGGGGAGACCCACCTTTTCCTGCTGCACCTGCACGGTGAGGGCCGCAGGCCGGGCGTGGATCGGATGCTCGATGTGTGCCACGTGCGCTCGCTGCCCGACGGGGGCTGGTCGGAGCCGCAACTGATCTTCGCGGGCTATGTGGGCGCGATCGTGAGCGCGTTGGAGCTGGACAGCGGGCGGCTGATCGTGCCCTTCGGCTACCACGTGCCGGGACGCCGCCGCACCCACCCCACCGGCGAGATCATCACCACCGTCATGTACTCCGACGACGGCGGCGCCACCTGGCGGCACTCGGGGGCCGAGCTGACCAGCCCGTGCTTCCCCGGCTTCAACGGCAACAACCACGGCGCGTGCGAGCCCGCGGTGGTGCAGCGTGCGGACGGCGTCGTGTGGATGGTCATGCGCACACAGACCGGGCGGCACTACGAATCATTCTCTGACGATGGCGTGCACTGGACGCCGGCGCGGCCGTCGCGCTTCTACGCCTCGAGTTCACCGTGCGCGCTGACGCGCCTCGATGACGGGCGACTGGTGCTGTTCTGGAACAACTGCGCCATGCCCCCTCGGGTGGACGGGCAGGGGGTCTACGGCGGCCGCGATGTGCTGCACGCCGCGATCTCTGACGACAACGGGCGAAGCTGGCGCGGCTATCGCGAGATCTACCGCGACCCGCTGCGCCACGAGACCCCTCCCGAGCGCGGCGACCGCGGCACCGCCTACCCGGGTGCGACCGTGCTGCCGAGCGGCGACATCGCGGTGTGCACCGGCCAGGGCGCGGGGGAGAGGCGGGCGCTGATCCTGGTCGATCCCGAGTGGCTGTGCGAGACGCACGCCGAGGACGACTTCTCGGGCGGCGTTGAGCACTGGAGCGCGTTCACGTCCTTCGGGCCCGCGCACGGCTACTGGCGCGACCGCGCGCCGGGGCCGGAGGTCATGGAGCACCCGGACGCCGCCGGTGCGCGGGTGCTGCACCTTCGTCGGGCCGACGACCGACCCGGCGATGGCGCGGTGTGGAACTTCCCGGCGGGGCGGCGGGGGGAGCTGACCGTGCGGCTGATGATGCGCGAGGGCGGCGGCGGGTGCATGATCGCGCTGGCGGATCGCTTCTTCAACCCCACCGACACGCAGGGCGAGGAGCGGGCGCTGTTCCTGCTGCCGGTGCAGCTCGTGCCCGAGATCGAGGCCGGGCAGTTCGGCGGCAAGGGGGGCTGGTACGCGCTCGGCGGCGGGCTGATGGCCGGTGCGCGCCTTCGGGCCGGGCGGTGGTATGAGCTGCGGCTCGCGTGGGACTGCGAGGCGGGCGCGTGCGAGGTGTTCGTGAACGGCGAGCGCGCGCCGGTGCTGCCGCAACTGCACGACAGCCCCGGCGGGCCCAGCTACCTGCGTCTGCGCTCGACCGCCGACGCCGTCGATGAGGCCGGGGTGCTGGTCGAGCGCGTGGCGGCAGATGTCGAGAACAATTGATGAGTATTTATCTGCACATCGCCCCGCGCTTCTCGAGAGCTGATGACGGCACGTGCAGGCAGGGGTGCCCGCGCTGCGCTGCCTTGCCGCTACTTCCTCGCAATGGGGCCCCGTTCGACAGGCTCCCTTGACCGGTCGCGCCCTCCGGGCCGCAATCTAAGCGGACCGGCATCGGCGCGCAGTAGCGGTCACGCGTTGCGAAGTCGGCCCGCTGGACCCGGACCATCACGCCGTGCACAGGAGAGTGGCTCCCATGTCGATTACTGAGATCCCGGCGGATCAGCTTGACCCCCAGCAATTCATCGCCGACCAAGTGGCGGCGATCGCCGAGCGCGTGGGCGACGGCCAGGCGATCAACGCGCTGTCGGGGGGAGTCGACTCGTCCGCGGTCACCATGCTCGGGCACCGGGCACTGGGAGAGCGGCTGAAGACCTACTTCGTGGATAACGCGTTGATGCGCGAGGGCGAGCCGGAGCAGGTGGTGGCCATTTTCCGCGAGCTGGGTGTGCCGGTCGAGATCGTGGACGCGCGCGACGCCTTCTTGCAGGCGCTGGCCGGCGTCACCGACCCGGAGGAGAAGCGTGAGGCGGTTACACGGACCTTCTACAAAGACGTGTTCGGCCGCTTGGTGCGCGAGAGTGGGGCAAAATTCCTGCTGCAGGGCACCATCCTTACCGACGTGGACGAGACCGTCGCGGGGATCAAGCGCCAGCACAACGTCTTCGAGCAGCTCGGCATCAACCCGTCCGAGGCCTTCGGCTACGAGATCATTGAGCCGCTCGTGCAACTGCGCAAGGACGGGGTGCGGAAGGTCGCCGAGGCGCTGGGGCTGCCGGTGGAGACGTGGAACCGCATGCCCTTCCCGGGTCCGGCGCTGGCGGCGCGGGTGATCGGCGAGGCGACCGCCGAGCGCCTGGAGATCGTGCGGCGGTGCACCGCCATTGTCGAGGAGGAGCTGGCCGGCTGCGGGGCCTTCCAGTACATGGCGATCCTGCATGAGGAACGCGTGACCGGTATCCGGCAGGGCGGCAGGGAGTTCGGTATGCAGGTTGAGCTGCGCTGCTGGGACAGCGTGGACGCGCGCACCGCCACGCCCACGCGGCTGCCCTTCGAGACGCTCGAGCGCCTCGCCGATCGGCTGACCTCTGAGGTGTCAGGCGTGGTCAGCGTCACCTACAACGTCGCGAAGAAGCCGCCCTCGACCATGGAAGCGGTGTGAGCGTAGGCGCGATTGCGTGTGCGCTGACGCCGGCGGTCTGCGCTGCGGCCGGGAGGAGTGATGAGATGAACTGGCAGGCGGGCGTCGCGCGCTGCGTCATCACCCCGCACAACGAGGTGTGGCTGGCGGGCTACGGGACCAGGCGCGCGCCGGAGGGCACGATCCACGATCTGTGGGCCAAGGTGCTGGCGCTGCAGGCGCCGGACGGCAAGCGCGCCGTGATGATCACCACCGATCACATGGGCATGTCGCGCACGGTCTACGACGCCATCTTCGGCGCGGTGCACGAGCGCTTCGGGCTGGCCTGCGACGAGTTCATGCTCACCTTCTCGCACAACCACTGCGGCCCGTGCCTGACCGACGACCTTGTGGACTACTACCCGGCCGATGAGGCCCAGCGGCGCGAGGTGGCCGAGTACACCGACTGGATGGTCGCGCGCGTGGTCGATGCGGTCGGCGAGGCGCTCGCGGACCTGCAGCCGGCGCAGCTCTCGATGGGCATGGGCACGTGCGGGTTCGCGGTCAACCGGCGTGAGAACCGCGAGGACGAGGTGCCACGCATGCGCGCCGAGGGCATCCCGCTGCGCGGCGTGGTGGACCACGACGTACCGGTGCTGGCGGTGCGCGGCGAGGGCGCGCTGCGGGCGGTGCTCTTCGGCTACGCCTGCCACCCGACCACGCTGGCGTTCACCCATTGGTGCGGCGACTACCCGGGCTTCGCGCAGATCGACATCGAGGCCGCCCATCCCGGCACGACCGCCATGTTCTTCAACACCTGTGGCGCCGACCAGAACCCGATCCCGCGGCGGTCGCTCGAGCTGTGCGAGGACTACGGGCGCATGCTCGCCGACGCGGTCGGCGAGGTGCTGGCGAGGGAGATGCGGCCGGTCTCGGCGGGCCTGAAGGCCGCCTTCGAGTGGATTGAGCTGGCCTACGAGGAGGTCGCTACGCGCGAGACGCTGGCGCCGATCGCGGCCGGCGACGACCGCGACCTGCATGTGCGCTGGGCGCGGAGGATGCTGGCGCTGCTGGACGAGGGCGTAGTGTTCGCGACCGGCTATGAGTACCCGGTCCAGGCCTGGCGGCTGGGCGAAGAGCTGCTGCTGATCGCGATGGGCGGCGAGACCGTAGTGGACTACTCGCTGCGCTTCAAGCGCGAGTTCGGGCCGGGCACGTGGGTGTGCGGCTACGCCAACGACATGGCGGCGTACATCCCGTCGCGCCGGGTGTGGGAGGAAGGCGGCTACGAGGGCGGCCCGCATCTCGACGAGTACGGTCGCCCGGCGTGGCGCTGGGCGGGCGACGTCGAGGACCGCATCGCCGGGGCGGTGCATCGAGTGGTGGAGCGGGTGAGCGGGCCGTAGAGGGATGGCGGGCGCCGGTCAGGCGACCGGAGACTGCAGAGCAGTCTCACGACGAAGGCGTCGGGGGCACAGGGGCGACGGCGAACGGCAACGGCCGGGCGGGCTGGGCAGCCCGTCCCTCCCCACAGCAACGGCAACGGCAACGACGGACGGCGACGGCGGACGGCAGCGGCGACGGCCTCGCATTACTCGGCCGTCTCGGATGCCGCGGGCAACTCTCTCGAGCCGATCTGGTCGAGGATCTCGGCGGCGCGCTCGGCCTCGTCGGCGGGCATCCTGGTGATGTAGCCCTCGCCGAAGAAGATGGCGAAGGTCACCAGCAGCTCCCCTCCCGTGAACACGGTCCACGACGCGCCCAGCCCGTACTTGAGCAGGATGAAGGTCAGGAAACCACCGGCCCATGCCGCCAGCGCCCCGCGCCAGGTGGTGCGGCGGTTGAGCATGCCGAACAGCAGCGGGATTGACACCGGGCCCAGCACCGCCGCGTACCAGTCCATCATCGCCTTGAAGGCCCCGCCCATCTCGTCGGCCAGCAGGCCGGTGGCAATGGTGATTGCGCCCAGAACCGCGGTCGCGAGCAGGCCCACCTTGAGCAGCGTCTTCTCCGAGGCGCTCCCGCCCCAGGTGGTCTGATAGATGTCCTTGGTGAACACCGCCGCGAGGGCGTTGAGGTCAGAGTCAACCATCGACATGGTCGCCGCGAACATGGCCGCGACGAACAGGCCGATCAGCCCGGGCGCGATGGTGGGCAGGTACTCCAGCGCCATCAGGGCGTAGGTCTCCTCGGGCTTCTCGACCTCGCCGATGAGCGAGCCGGCGGCCCACACCGGGATGTAGATGATGACCGGATACACCAGGTAGAGCGCGGCCGAGAGCAGTGCGGCCTTCTTGGCGTCGCGCGAGGCGCCGATGGAGTAGAAGCGCTGGGCCAGCCCCCAGGTGCCGCCGTTGTAGCTGAGGGTGATCACGACCAGGAACACCAGAATGTAGGGCAGGTTGTACTCCTCGCTGAAGAAGGTCTTGCTCGAGGCGGGCATGCTCGCCAGCAGGCCGCTGAAGCCGCCGACAGCGCTGAGCACCACGGCGGCGAGCCCGATGGTGGTGATGAACTGGACGATGAACTGGCCGAAGTCCGTGATCAGTTCGGCCCACAACCCGCCGACGACAATGTAGAGGACGGCCACCACTCCGCAGCCGATGATGGTGGCGTCCAGCGGCAGCCCGGTGCAGGCGGCCACGATGATGCCCAGCGAATACAGCTTCATCCCCTCATCCACGAACTTGACGCCGATGCCGCTCCAGGCGATGACCTGGTGTACGGTGCGGTTGAAGCGCTTCTCGAGGTACTGGACGGGGGTCATGACCTTCAGCCGTGACCAGCGGGGCGCCCACACGAAGGCGCCCAGGATCATGGCGATGAAGCACGGGAGCGCGAACAGCGTCCAGATGTTCAGGCCCACCGCGTAGGCGACACTGGCGTAGCCCACGAAGGCGAAGGCGCTGTAGCCGGAGACGTGATGGGAGATGGCCGCCAGCCACCACGGGACGTTGTGCCCCGCCGCGAAGTAGTCCTCGAGGCCCTTGATACGCCCCCGGACGATGAAGCCGATGGCGGCCACGAAAGCGAGGTAGACGGCTACGACACCGTAGTCGATGGAGGTCATCGGCGTTGCCCCTTTCCTCGATGCCGGCAGGCGAGGGTTCCCCGCCCGGTGCGCAATCCCTTGCCGGCCCGCGCGCAGGGTCCTGCGGACCAGCACCCTCGCGAAGGTCCGGGGGGCCTGCGAAGTGAACCTCCGCGCGACCGCCATCACCGGGCGCACACACGCGCTGCGAGGGGGCATCGCCATGAGCGAAGCCCATGCCACGCTGGAGAATGACGCGCTGTCGCTGGAGTTCGGAGACGGGGTGCTGAATGCGCTCAACCGCCGGTCGGGGAGCATGACTGAATTCGCGCTGCCGGGCTTCGCCGTGGTGATCGACGGCCACGAGTTCTCCGGGGAGGGCCTCGCGTGGGAGCCGCCCGCGGCTGAAGCCGGGCGCGTGACCCTGCACGGGCGCTGCGAACAGAGCGGGCTCGAGGCCGAGGTCATGTACACGCTGGCGGCGGACGAGCCATGGTTCCGCAAGCAGGTGATCCTGCGCGCGCCGGCGCCGATGCCCACGCCCGACCGCCTGCTGGTGGATGTGCAGGACGCCCCGCCGACGCCCATCCGGCGCGTGGGCTACGGCCTGCGTGGCGGCCCGGATTCCGAGGAGCAGGCGGGCCTCGATACCTACGCGCCCCAGCCCGGTTGCGGCTATCCGGTCTGGGCCGGCGACTGGTTCATGGGCGTCGAGCACCCCGCGGCGTTCGCGGTCCCACGCGAGCGCCTCGAACTCTACCACCACCCGGTCTGGGACGAGGACAACGTCATCGCGAGCTTCCCCGCGGTGTTCGGCGTGGCCGCGGCGCACGGGCACGTCGCCGAGGCGTTCATGGACTATCTCTGGCGCATCCGCAACCCGCGGCTGGAGCGGCCGTTCATCACCTTCACCAGCGGCTGGTCCACGCGCGCCCTCGGCGGCGGCGAGTACATCGCCTCCTACGAGAGCAACCTCGCGTTCTTCGAGGCGATGCTCGACCTGGGCCTGCGTCCCGACGCCATGGCCATCGACGCGGGGTACTTCGAGCGCCGCTCGCTGTTTCGCCACAAGGACGATGACGATGAGGATACGCTCTTCATCAAGTTCGCGCAGCAGGTGCGAGAGCGCGGCCTCGAGCTGTCGGTCTGGGTCAGCCACAACGGGCGGACGGGGATGGACATGGAGTGGATCCGCGAGCAGGGCTGGGAGACCGGCGAGGGGCCGGGGAGCTACTCCCAGGGCGAGTTCGTGGTGATGATGCAGCCGAGCTTCGAGGAGGCGCTGGCCGAGCGCTTCTGCCAGATCGTCGGCCGGGTGGGCGCGCGGCATCTGAAGATCGACTGGGACAATGAGTGCGCGACCAACGGCCACTTCGCCGCGAAGTACCCCACGCCCGACCACGTGCGCGAGGCTTCGATCCGGGCCTTCAACCGCATTGACACGCGCATGCGCGCGGCCAACCCCGATCTGATCACGCGCAACGGCTGGTGGCCGAGCCCGTGGTGGCTGCAGTGGGCCGACCACGTCTGGCTGGCGACCTCGGGCGACGGCGAATACGCCGTGCTGCCCGCGCGCACCCAGCGCGACCGCGACAACACCCACCGCGACGCGGTCTACCATCAGATAACGGTGCGCGGGGAGACGCCCTGCCCGCTGGACGCCTTCGACAACCACGGCTTCGCGCACGCGGTGGACAACCCGGTCAGCGAGCAACCCAACACGTGGCTGGACAACGCGGTGCTGCAGTTCACCCGCGGCACCACCTACCTGCACATGCCGATCTGCCCCGAGAGCCTCTCGGAGGAAGAGGCGCGGGTGCTGCAGCAGGTCATGGACTGGCTGCACTTCCACGCCGCGGAGCTGGGCACGCGCGGGGCGCGCATGATCGGCGGCAATCCGGCCGAGGGCGAGATCTACGGCTACCTGCACCCGTTCGGGACCGGCGGCGCATGGCTGGTGCTGCGCAACCCCTCTCCCCAGCCGCAGGTCTACGGCGACGGCCAGCGCCTGGGCTACGACCTGGGTTGGGCGCCGCGCACCTGGCGGCAGGTCTACCCCTACTGGCACGACCTGCCGCTGCTGCAGGGCATCCTGATGCTCGGTCACGAGGTGCGGCTGATCCGCCTCGAGCGCGAGCCCCAGCGCGAGGTCTCGCCGGTGCCGGGCGCGCCCTTCATGGTCGGCGCGGTCGAGGGCGGCTTCGAGTACCGTTTCCCCGGCTTCGCGCCGCTCACCGACGAGATCGGGCCGACCGTGCACGAGAGCATGGTCATCCCGGAGATCACCGTTGAGCCCACCCACGATGAGGCGATCGCGGGCGGGCGGCGGCGCATGTGGTACTGCGGCATCCCGCACCGATTGGAGCAGGCCGAACTCTACGTCATGCTGCGCGGGGCGGAGGAAGACCTGGACACGCTGACGGTGCGCGCAGGCTCCAGCCGCTACCGCGGGGTGCCCATGCGCCACGTGATCCCGGCGCTGCGCATCTTCCGCAAAGAAGAACGGGGCCACGGGACGAAGTACTTCATGCCGCCGGTGGGCCCGCGCGAGCGCGACGACTACGCCTTCGCGATCCCGGACGGCGGGTGGTGTTCGCTGACGCTGGAGTTGTTGGGCGAGGGTGCGGAGCGAGTGAACGTCGAGGCCTGGATCACCGGCTGGGAGAGCCCGGCGCGGCAGACGATCGTGCAGGCGCAGCCGCCGGCGGACGGGCCGCTGCTGCCGCCGCATCCCTACGGGTTCTCGCGGTGTGTGCGGCTGTGACGCGCGCGCCATGCGATGCCGCCGGTACCACGGACGAGACCGCGCGTGTGCACAGAGCGCCCGAAGGAGCGATGACGCGATGGCCGAGACGGTCGGGCTGATCGGGCTGGGGCTGGTGGGGAAGGCGATGGTGCGGCGGCTCACGCCGGCGGGGTGGCGCGTACTCGGGTGGGACGTGGATGCGGGCGCGCGTGAACAGGCCGCGGCGCTGGGCGCGGACATCGCCGACGATGGGCCGGTGGTGGCGCGTGAGGTGAGCACGCTCCTGCTCAGCCTGCCCGACTCGGAGGTGGTCACGCGCGCGCTCTGGGAGGAAGGCCTGGCGGATGCGCTGAGGACGGGCGCGACGGTGCTCGACACCACCACCGGCAGGCCCGCCGATGCCCGCGCCAACCACGCGCGCCTCGCCGAACGCGGCG
>CAZTZN010000072.1:0-21338 GCA_964617715.1 uncultured Armatimonadia bacterium
GGCCGTCAAGCTCACCATCGAGGGGATGAGCTGCGCAGGCCGCGGACGCGGCGCCGGCGTCGCCCGCAGGTGGAAGCCCCCGTTCCGGCCGGGATGATTCGCCGGGACGGAAGACGCTCGTGCCCGTAGGTGAACACGCCCCCGCGGGATGCGCGGAGGCGTGGGGGGCCTCAGATCAGGTTGCGGGCTAAGCGAGGACGTCGGGGTTGACCGGTGTGGGTGGCTGCTCACCGGCGAAGAAACTCAGCAGGTTGTCAACCGCCAGGTCGGCCATCCTCGTGCGGGTCTCGATGGTAGCGCTGCCCAGGTGGGGCAGAAGCACGACGTTGTCCAGCTCCGCGAGGCCCGGCTTCATCGCAGGTTCGTCCTCGTAGACGTCCAGCGCGGCGCCCGCGATGACGCCCTCGCGCAGCGCCTCGATCAGCGCGACCTCGTCCACGACCGGCCCTCGCGAAGCGTTGATCAGGTACGCGTTCGGTCCCATCAGTTCCAGCTCACGCCGGCCGATCAGGTGGTGAGTCTCCTCCACAAGCGGGACATGCAGGGTGACGAAGTCCGAGCGCCGCAGCACCTCGTCGATTTCGACCTCGTCGGCGTGGAGCAGGTGCTCGGCCACCGGTGGCAGATCGACGAAGAGGTCGCTGTAGAGGATCTTCATGTCGAAGCCCATGGCGCGCCGGGCCACGGCCTGGCCGATCTGTCCCATGCCGATGATGCCCAGCGTCTTGCCGCAAACGTCGGAGCCCAGCAACAGCAACGGCGCCCAGCCCATGTACTTGCCTGCGCGCATGAACCTGTCGCCCTCCACCACACGCCGTGCTATCGCCATGATCAGGGCCCAGGTGAGGTCGGCCGTGGTCTCGGTCAGTACGCCGGGCGTGTTGGTGACCAGGATGCCGCGCTTGGTCGCCTCCTCCACGTCGATGTTGTTGTAGCCGACTGCGTAATTGGCGACGATTCTCAGGTTGGGCGCGGCATCAAAGACCTCGGCGTCAATGGTGTCGGTGAGAAGCGAGAGCAGGCCGTCTACATCGGCGACCGCCTGCAGCAGCTCATGGCGCTCCAGAACGCGGTCATGTGGGTTGACCGACCACTCGACCTTACCATCGAGTCTGTCCAGCGCACTCTGCGGCAGTTGCCTGGTCACGTACACCTTATCCACGTCTGTCACACCTTTGCTCATGGTTGTCTGCGACGATTGGGGCGACGGCCGCCGGCCCTGAGTGGCATCTCTGGCACCGGGTGTGGTCGCGCACTGCGCGTACACGCCCACGCCCGGTGGCGGGGAATCCCCCCGGTGCTGGAGGCTGCAGGCAGGTTTCTGGCGTCTTCTGGCAGGCCGGTGCACGCGTGCCGGCCCCTGGCGGAGAGTGTAGTATAGCCAACTTGCGCGGGGCCGGTCAAGCCTTTAGCGCCGAATTGCGGCGCAGTAGTAGCCGACGACCTCGTCGGCGGGCATTACGTCGCCCGAGGTGGAGTAGGCGAGTGAGCGCACTGACGAGGCTCCGGCGGCCTTCGCGGCGATGATCGTCGCCGCGACCGGCCCCACGCCGCACATACTGATGCGCCGCGCCGCGCACTCGGCGATCAGCCCCTCGGCGTCGAGCGCCTCGATGCGTGCGATCAGCACGGCGTCCTTGCGATGCGCCACGGCGGCGGGCTCGTAGTGGGTCATGTCCGTGCTGGCGATGATGACGGCGTTGCGACCGTCAAGCGCGGTGAAGACGGCCTCACCCACGGCGCGCGCCGATGCCAGGTCGTGGGCGGCCATCATCACGGGCACGAACAGCAGCGACTCTTCGTACACGTACTGCAGGAAGGGGAGCTGCACCTCGATGCTGTGCTCGGCGACGAAGGCGTCGGGGTCGGTGGAGAAGTCGGGCAGGCCGGCGGCGATGGCCTGCGCCACGTCCTCCTCGATGGGCACATCGCCCAGCGGCGTCTGCCACGCGCCCTCAGTCTGCACCGCCGAGATGAGCCCGGCGCGTCCGTGGTTGAGGCCGATGACCACGACCACCTCGGGCATGCCGTCGGCGGCGAGGGCCAGGTAGCCGTGCGCGGCGGTCGCGCCCGAGAACACATAGCCGGCGTGCGGGGCGATCAGACCCACAATCTCCCGCGGCCCGCTATCGACGATCTCAGGCAGCGCGCCGGGGCCGAGGTCACTCAGGAAACAATCCTCGATCTGGCCGGTGAGCGCGGTGCGCGATGCCGGATAGAACTGGCCCGCGACCGCAGGCTTGCGGATGCGTCCGGGCATGCTGCCACCTCCAGGGTTATGCCTGCGCGTCCTCCAGCAACGCCTGCACGGCGGACACGGCTGCGTCAACCTCCACGAGCTGCTCGGCGCCATCGCGGCGGCGGCGCAGCTCGATCCGGCCCTCCCGGCGGGTAGTGCGGCCGATGACGGCGCGCACCGGATAGCCGATGAGGTCGGCCTCGGCGAACTTCACACCGGGGCTGACATCGCGCTCGTCATAGAGCACCTCGACGCCGGCCGCCTGCAGGTCCGCATAGAGGTTGTCCGCGATGGCCCGCAAATCCTCGTCATCGGGAGAAAGCAGCAGGATGGCGGCCTCGAAGGGGGCCGCCGCGCGCGGCCAGATGATGCCGTTGTCATCATGGTACTGCTCGACCAGCCCGGCCACGATCCGGCTCACGCCCACGCCGTAGCAGCCCATGATGCTGACCTGCTCGCGGCCCTCGTCGTCGGTGAAGGTGGCGTCCAGCGCCTCGGAGTACTTCGTGCCGAGCTTGAACACGTGCGCCAGCTCAATGCAGCGCCGCGCCTGGAGCGTCCCTGCTTCGCAGTGCGGGCAGGCATCGCCGTGGCTCGCCTCACGCAGATCGGCCCACTGATCGACCGTGAAATCCACCCCCACGTTCACGCCGGTGTAGTGCGCATCGTCGGCGTTGGCGCCGGTGACGAAGTCGCGCATGGCGGCGATCTCGTGGTCGGCGATGATGGTCACACCGTCGGGCAGCCCCACCGGGCCGGCGAAGCCCACGCGCGCGCCTGTCAGCTCGCGCACCTCCGCGTCCTCGGCCATGCGCAGGTTGCCACCGGCGATACGCGCGAGCTTGAACTCGTTGAGCGAGCGGTCGCCGCGCACCAGGGCTGCGATGAAGCGGTCACCGGCGCGGTACATGAGCGTCTTGACCAGCCGGTCGGCGCCCACGCCCAGCACGGCGGTGACCTCGGGGACGGTCTTCGCGTCCGGTGTCGAGACCAGCTCACGCGGCCCGGCGCCGGGCTCACCGGTCCTGGGCGCCCGGGCGGTCGCGCACTCGGCGTTGGCGGCGTAGTCGCACGAGTCGCACATGAAGACCGTGTCCTCACCGTTCTCGGAGAGGAGCATGAACTCGCGGGTGTCGGTGCCACCGATTGACCCCGCCTCGGCCTCGACCACCACCACCGGCAGCCGCAGGCGCTCGAAGATGCGCACGTAGGCGTCGTACATCGCGTCATAGGTGGCGTCGAGGTCTTCGCGCGAGCGCCCGAAGCTGTAGGCGTCCTTCATGACGAACTCTTTGCAGCGGATCAGCCCGCCGCGGGGGCGGATCTCGTCACGGAACTTCACCTGGATCTGATAGAGCGTGACCGGCAGGTCGCGGTAGGAGCCCAGGTCCATGGCCACGAGGTCGGTGATGACCTCCTCGTGGGTGGGGCCGAGGCAGAACCAGCGTTCGGAGCGATCCTGCACGCGCAGCGGCGTGGGGGCGAAGCTGTCCCAGCGGCCGCTGCGCTCCCACAGCTCCCTGGGGTGCAGCACGGGCATGAGCACCTCGTGAGCACCCGCGCGGTTCATCTCCTCACGCACGACGCGCTCGACCTTGCTCAGCACGCGCAGCCCGAGGGGCAGGAAGGTGAAGATCCCGGCGGCCAGCGGGCGGATGAAACCGCCGCGCAGCAGCAGACGATGGCTGGGGATCTCGGCATCCGCGGGCGCCTCCCGCAGCGTGGGCATGTAGTACTGTGATGCGAGCACAGCGGGCCTCCTCAGTCGCTCGTGTCCGATGTCATCATCGCGGCAATGCGTCGGGCTTCGCGCATAAGCTCCGTGACCGCCTCGCCGATGGGAACGGTGCGCAATTGCTCGCCGCGGGCGAAGATCACGGCCCGGCCACGTCCGGCGGCCAGGCCCACGTCGGCCTGGCGGGCCTCGCCAGGTCCGTTGACTTCGCAGCCCATCACGGCTACGGTCAGGGGCGCGTCCAGCTCACGCAGCGCGGCCTCGGCCTCGCGCGCGAGGGACGCCAGGTCCACCTGGCAGCGCCCGCAGGTGGGGCAGGAGATCAGCCACGGACCGGTGCGCAGCCCCAGCGAGCGCAGCAGGTAGATGCCGATCTCGACCTCGTCCTCGGGCGGATCGGTCATGGACACACGGATGGTGTCGCCGATGCCCTCCGCCAGCAGCACAGCGAGGCCGGCCGCGGATTTCACGGCCGCCGCACAGCCGAAGCCGGCCTCGGTGATCCCCAGGTGCAGGGGCAGGTCACTGCGGACGGCGAACTCGCGATTCGCCGCGACGGTCATGGGCACCTCCGCGGCCTTGATGGACACCACCAGCTCTTCGAAGCCCAGGTGCCTCATGCGCCCGACTGTGCGCTCGGCGCTGTCGGCGAGCGCCGCCGCGGTCACGCCCCCGTGACGCTCCAACAGGTCCTGCTCCAGCGAGCCGGAGTTGACGCCCACGCGGATGGGGATATCGGCCTCGGTCGCGGCCGTGATCACCTCGGCCAGCCGGTCATCGTCGCCGATGTTGCCCGGGTTGATGCGCAACTTGTCGGCGCCGGCGCGGGCGCAGGCCACCGCGATGCGGTGGTCGAAGTGCACGTCGGCGATCAGGGGGACCGGGGATGCGGCCCGAATGCGCTCGAAGGCGGCCACCGCGTCCAGCGAAGGCACCGCCACGCGGACGAGGTCGGCGCCGGCCTGCACTGCGCGCTCGACCTGCGCGATGGTCGCCGCCACGTCGAGCGTGTCGGTCTTGGTCATGGTCTGCACGGAGATCGGTGCGTCCCCGCCGATGGTCACGCCCCCGATGTTGGCCGGGCGGGTCCGGCGGCGCGGCCACGGACTGGGCGCCTGCTCGCTGCGGCTCATCGGCGCGGCCTCTCTCAGGGGGTCTGGTAGACAACGAGGTTGAAGATGTCGCGGAAAGTGATGATGAGGAAAAACCCCAGCACGACTGCGGCGCCGGCCACGGTCACGCCAATCTCGATGCGTTCGTTCACGCGGCGCCGGATGATGCCCTCGATGAGCAGCAATACGATGCGGAATCCGTCGAAGGGCGGGATGGGCAACAGGTTGATGACCGCCAGGTTGGCGCTGATGATGCCGCCGATGAAGGCCACGGACGTCCAACCGATGCGCGCGCGCTCGGCGGTGAGGGCGGCGATGCCGATGGGCCCGGACCCCTGAGGGGCGATCTCCCCCCGGATCATCTTGTGCAGGCCATCGATGACCGTGAACACTGCACTAACCGAGCTGATCACCCCGTACTTGATCGCCTCGCCCACCGATACCGGTCGCGTCTCGCCGGTGAGCACCACGCCGATGCGCCCCACCGACCGGACCGGCGTGGTCAGGCGGCCCTGCTCGTCCTCCTCAGGCACGCGCGCCCACTCGGCCTCCGGCACCACGCGCAGCTTGATCTCCCGACCGTCCCTCAGCACGGTCAGCTCGATGGGCTTGCCCGCACGCTCGGAGATGTACGAGAGCGCGCTGTCGTGGCCCAGCGGCACGAACGCCACCCCGTAGCTGCGCGCGAGATACTCATCGGAATGCGCCGGTTCGGGCTCCTCGGGGAGATCGGGGGGGATGGGCAGGTCTACGGTCTCGATCGACTCTATCACACCCTCCTCGGTGAAACGGCCGATCCCGACCGACAGCGTCCTGGCCTCAGGGTTGTGCTTGCGGGCCTCGACCATGGCCTCGAGGAGCTGGTAGGGGACTCCGATCTCCCGGCCATCCACGCGGTAGATCTGATCGTAGCGGCGCAGGCCCGCCTTCGCCGCCAGCCCCTTGGGGCTGACCTGATCGATCAGCAGGCTGTCGGTCATGCCGTCGATGGCGACAACCTGGTCGCCGGCCTTCAGACCGGCCGCCTCGGCGGGCGTGTCGGGCATGACCTTGCGGATGTTGACGCTATGCCCGGGGAAGATGGGTACGCCGGTGGCGATGCTGATGGCGATGAAGGCCAGCGCGGCGAGCACCACGTTCATGAACGAGCCCGCCAACAGCACCGTGCTGCCCGCCCAGCGCGGGAAGCGGTAGAAGCCACGTTCCTCGGGCGGTGCGCCCGGCTCCATGCCGGCGATGCGCACGTATCCGCCCAGCGGGATCAGGTTGACGCGGTACTCTGTCTCGCCACGTCTGATGCCCACGAGCCTCCGGCCGAAGCCGATGGCGAACTCGTGTACGCGCATGCCGATGAGCTTGGCCAGCGTGAAGTGGCCCAGCTCATGGAAGAAGATGCACGCGCCTAACACGATAACGACCGCGATGATACCGTTTGTGGTCGTGACTATGCTTTCGAGCATTCCGCTCTTCGCTCCGTCGGGAGATGCCGGGCCCTGGTCGGGGCACGTTGTCCCTGACAGTCTACCTGTCAGGGGCCCGCCGCGCAAGAGCGGACGGGACTTCCCCGGGCGTTCAGGCCAGACCGCACACGTATGCGCGCGCCCAGCGATCGGCCTCCTCGACGTCGCCCAGCGCACGCACCTCGAAGGCCTGGTGCTCGGCCAGGGCGCGCTCGATCAGCTCGGGGATGCGCGTGAATCCGATGCGGCCGTCGAGGAACAGCCCGACGGCGACCTCGTCGGCGGCGTTGAGCACTGCCGGGTAGCTGCGCCCGGCACGCGCGGCCGAGAACGCCAGCCGCAGGCACGGGAAGCGCTCGGTGTCGGGCTCGGCGAAGGTGAGCTTGCCCACCTCGGTCAGCGACAGGCGCGGCAGGTCATTGGCCACACGCTCGGGATAGAAGAGCGCGAAGGCGATGGGCATGCGCATATCCGGCGGCCCCATCTGGGCGATCACCGCGCCGTCGTGGAACTGCACCATCGAGTGGATGATGCTCTGATGATGCACCACCACCTCGATGCGGCGCACATCCACGTCGAACATCCAGCGGACCTCGAACACCTCGAAGCCCTTGTTGGCCAGCGTCGCCGAGTCGATGGTGACCTTGCGGCCCATCTTCCAGGTGGGGTGGTCGAGCGCGCGCTCGGGCGTGACCTGCGCCAATTGCTCGCCCGACAGCCGCGAGAACGGCCCGCCCGACGCGGTGAGCATGATCTTCTCGACGTCGGACGCCTGCTCGCCCCGCAGGCACTGGAAGATGGCCGAGATCTCGCTGTCGATGGGCAGCAGTGTGGCGCCACTTTGCCGCGCCGCCTCGGTGACAATGCCCCCGGCGGAGACCAGCGGCTCTTTATTCGCCAGCGCGCAGTCCACGCCCGCCTCCAGCGCCACCAGCAGCGGGCGCAGACCCGCCACCCCCGAGATGGCGCCGATGACCAGGTCGGGCTCGGCCGCGCGGACCAACTCACAGATGCCGTCGGGGCCGGCGAGCACGCGGGCACCGGGCACCTCGAGGCCGCGCGCGGCATCCTCGTCGGCCAGCGCCAGCAGCCCCACCTCGAACTGCGCCGCCTGCTCGGCGATACGCGCCCGGTTGCGCCCGGCGGCGAGCGCGACCACCTGCAGACGGCCCGGATGAGCGCGCACCATCTCCAGCGTCTGCTCACCGATGGAGCCGGTGGAGCCAAGAACAGCGATGCGCTTCGCGTCTGCGCTCAAGGGATAACCTCCACCACCGCCCGGGGAGCCGCACACGTGGTGATGCGGCCCGGCGTGGACGGGCGTCAGAACTTGGGCCACACGTACATCTCGGTGCGATCGATGCCTGGTTCAGGCGCCTGGGGGCCGCTGACCGTACCGGGCATGGGTTCGTAGGAGAAGCTGGCCGGATGCTCAAGGTCGCGCCGGATCTCCCACTCACGGTTGCGCTGGTGCAGCCACAGTTGCTTGTCGATGCGCTCGACATGCCCGTCGTAGTACACCAGGGTGACGTGCTCGTGGAAGTACTCGTCAACCGCCAGTGGCGTCACCGTCTCGCTCAGGTTGGCTTTCGAGTACCCAAGCCAGGTGCGATCGAGATAGAGATATGAGACGGGGTAGTCGGACGGATCGGACGGGCATTTGAGCGGGTCCAGCGCGCTGCCGGGCAGCACGCGCTCCTCGGCGTACGGGCTGTCGATGTAGTCACGTATCGCCAGATGCCAGTTGCTGCGCAGCGGGTAGGCATCGTAGTCGGCCGAGTACATGCTGATTGCGCTGCCCACCTGTCGGAGCTTGGCCATGCAGCGGGTCTCGAGGCTGGGCCTGCGCGCGCGGATGAGGACCGGGAAGAGGATGGAGGCCACGAGGAGGATGATGACCGGGGCGGCGATGAACTTGGCCGCCGACAACCAGCGCCGCGCCATCGACTGCTGCAGCAGGCCGGGTCCCTTGCCGATGTCACCGGCGGTGTGACTGGGCCGGACATCCTCACTGTCATCTGAGCGGTAGATCAGCATCACCACTCACCGTCCCGGAGGCGGGTCTTCCGACACGCAGGACCGGCACGACTGCGTCGATCCATCCCTAACCTTCGCCGCCATCCCCCGGGACTCCTTGTGTGCACAACCGAAGCGGCCGCGCCGTAGGACCGGCGCGGCCGCGACTAACGCTTGCGGCGGCCTGCCTCAACCGTTGCGAAAGGTCTCCTTCGCCATCGCCAGGAAGTCCGCGTTGGTCTTGGTCTTGCGCAGGCCCGAGATGAGCGTTTCGGTGGCGGCCTCCATGTCCATCGCGTGGAGCGCCTTGCGCAACTGCCAGATGCTCTGCATCTCCTCGTCGTCGAACAGCAGCTCCTGGTGGCGGGTGCTGGACATCTCGATGTTGATGGCCGGGAAGACCCCGCGGTCGGCGAGCTGGCGTGACAGCACCAGGTCCATGTTGCCGGTGGCCTTGAACTCCTCGAAGATCATGTCGTCCATGCGGCTGCCCGTCTCCACCAGGATGGTGGCCAGGATGGTCAGGCTGCCGCCGTTCTCGATGTTGCGCGCCGAGCCGAAGAAGCGCTTCGGGCGGTAGAGCGCGGTGGGGTCGAGGCCGCCCGAGAGGGTGCGGCCGCTGGGATCGACGGTGAGGTTCGAGGCACGCGCCAGGCGCGTGATGCTGTCGAGCAGCACCACCACGTGCTCGCCGTGCTCTACCAGGCGTTTGCAGCGTGAGTGCACCAGCTCCATCACCGCCATGTGGTCCTCGGGCATGCGATCGAAGGTCGAGGCCACCACCTCGCCCTCGACCGAACGGTCGATGTCGGTGACCTCCTCGGGGCGCTCGTCGATGAGCAGCACGATCAGTCGCAAATCGTCGTAGTTGGTGGTCAGGGCGTTGGCGACCTTCTTGATGATGGTGGTCTTTCCGGCCTTGGGGGGGGCGACGATGAGCCCACGCTGGCCGCGGCCGATGGGGGTGATCAGGTCCATGAAGCGCCCGGTAAGGTTGTCCGGCCGCGGACTCTCCAGACGCAGGCGCTGATTCGGGTAGATGGGCACCAGGTCCTCGAAGCTGGGCCGGTGCCGGGCGTCATCAGGGTCGCGCTCATTGATGGTCTGCACGCGCAGCAGCGACCAGTAGCGCTCGTTCTCCTTGGGCGGCCGCACCGGGCCGCTCACCAGGTCGCCGGGGCGCAGACCGAAGCGCTTTATCTGCGTGTCGGCAACGTAGATGTCGGTCAGCGGCTTCTGCTTGCGCTCGTCCACACGCAGGAAGCCCCGCCCGTCGGGCATGACATCCAGGATGCCGTAGGCGTACTGGTGTCCGTTACGCTCACTCTGCGCCACCAGGATCTTCAGGCACAGATCATGCTTCTTGAGGCCCGAGGTCTTCTCGACTCCGAGATCCTCGGCCATGGTGCGCAGTTCCTGGACGGTCCGCTTCTTGAGTTCAGCAAGATCAAGCATCTGACGATCGCACCTCGTGGCGCTGCGACGGCTCCTGATGTTGGTCGCGGTACAGCTCGGGACGAAGAACACCGACGAAGGGCAGATTCCGGTGATGACGCGCGTAGTCCAGACCGTAACCCACTACGAAGCGGTCGGGAATGCGCAACCCCACGTAGTCTGCCTCGAACTCGACAGCGCGCCGCTCCGGCTTGTCCAGCAGGCAGCAGGTGCGCACGCTGGCCGCGCCGCGCTGCTGCAGCATTCGTGTCAGCGCCGACAGCGTGTGCCCACTGTCGAGGATATCATCAACGATCAGCACATGTCGCCCGGCGACATCGCAGCTCAGGTCCATCTCGATGACCAGCTCACCGGCCTGCGTGGCATCGCCGTAGCTGCGGGCGCACATGAACTCGATCTGCAGCGGGAAGTCGAGTCGGCGCACCAGGTCGGCCATGAACATGAAGGCGCCGGTGAGCACGCCCACCAATACCGGATTGCACGCGCTCAGGTCGGCGGTGATGCTCGCCGCCAGCCGGTCAAGCGCCTCGCCGAGCTGCTGCTCGGTAACGATGACGTCGCTGATGTCGTCGCGCAGCGAGTGGCCGCTGGCCATGCTACTCCCACTCGATGGTGCCGGGGGGCTTGGAGGTGATGTCGTAGACGACGCGGTTGACCCCGCGCACCTCGTTGACGATGCGATTCGAGATGCGTGCCAGTAACTCGTGCGGCAGATCCGCCCAGTCGGCGGTCATGAAGTCGTCGGTGGTGACCACGCGCAGGATAATCGGGTGCTCATAGGTGCGGCCGTCGCCCATGACGCCCACGCTGCGCATGGTCGAGAGCACCGCGAACCACTGTGCCAGCCCCTCGACGCCCGCGGCGGCGATCTCCTCGCGCAGGATGGCATCCGCCTCGCGCACCGTCTCCAGCCGCTCAGGCGTTACCTCGCCCACGATGCGCACCGCCAGGCCCGGCCCGGGGAAGGGCTGGCGCCAGACTATGCTGTCGGGCAGGCCCAGCTCCCGCCCGACCCGGCGCACCTCGTCCTTGAACAACGAGCGCAGCGGCTCGATGTTCTCGAAGGCCATGTCGTCGGGCAGCCCACCGACGTTGTGATGAGTCTTGATGGTCGCGGTCTCCCGGCCCCCGCTCTCGATCACATCGGGATAGAGCGTGCCGTGTGCGATGAAGCGGAACTCGCCCAGCTTCGCCGCCTCGCGCTCGAAGGTGCGGATAAAGGTCTCGCCGATGACGCGCCGCTTGCTCTCGGGGTCCTCGACGCCCCGCAGCCTGGCCAGGAAGGTCTCGGCGGCATCGACGAACACGAAGCGCTCACCCAGCCGCGGCCGGAAGGTGTCGATGACCTCGCGCGCCTCGTGCTTGCGCAGGAGGCCGTGGTCCACGAACATGCAGGTGAGCTGGTCGCCGATGGCGCGATCCATGAGCATGGTCACCACCGACGAGTCCACGCCGCCCGAGAGCGTGCACAGCACGCGCTCATCACCCACCTGTGCCCTGATCTCCTCCACGGCCTGCTCAATGAACGACTCGGTGTGCCAGGCGCCGGTGCAACCGGCGATGTCGTAGAGGAAGTTGCGCAGAATGTCCATGCCCTCGGGCGTGTGCCGCACCTCGGGGTGAAACTGCACCCCGCATCGGCGGCGCTCGAGATCGGCCATCGCCGCCACCGGGCTGTGTTCGGTCGAGGCGAGCACCACGAACCCCTCGGGCACGCGCTCCACACGATCGCCGTGGCTCATCCAGCACACCGTGTCGTGGGGCACTCCGGCCATCAGCGTGTCGGGTTCGATCACGTGCAGCTTCTGGCGGCCGAACTCGCGCGCATCGCCGGGCTGCACCCTCCCACCCAGCACGTGAGCCATGAGCTGGCAGCCGTAGCAGATGCCCAGAATGGGGATGCCCAACTCGAAGATGGCCGGGTCGAACTCAGGCGCATCCTCCTCGTAGACGCTGGCGGGGCCGCCCGAGAGCACCAGCGCGGCCGGCTGCTGCTCGCGCAGCTCCTCGGCGCTGATCGACGAAGGCACGATCTCGGCGTAGACGTTCAGCTCGCGGATGCGGCGGACGATGAGCTGGACGTACTGCGCACCGAAGTCGAGTACGAGCACCTTCTCAAGCTGAGAGGGCAGTTGAGCGGGGCCCGGTTGATGACTCATACTATGGCATGTCCCGGCTCTGGTGATAGCCTGCAGTGTGGGGTGTGGTCGCATCCATCGGGTGCAACGAGAGGCATTTGTCGCGACCGGCTCTTCGGAACGCTCCTGGCGGCACCGTCTGCGCGACCTCGAACAATGATGGGCTCGGCACCGCGGGCAAAACAAAGAGAGCGCAACTTACAACGCGCAATGGCTCGGAAAAAACCAGGGAGGAACCGCAACCTACGCGGCTACTATAGCAACGCCGTTGCCCCTTGTCAACGCCCCTCGGAAAGTTTTTCGGCCGGCGGCCTCGCCGAGCACCGCGATCGCCCGGGAGACCCCCGGGCCGTCGCTACTGCCCGTCCTTCATGCGCTCGCGCTCGCGTTCGAGGTGTTGGGCGATGCGCTCGCGCGCCTCTTCGATGAGCGGCTCGATCTGCGCCATCGTCCAGGTGCGCTGCTCCCAGGTGCGCACCTCGACCGTCTCCAGGAACTTCTCCATCTCCTCGAAGTAGGAGCCGTAGATGTGATACGAGTCCACGATGTGATTGTACTGGCCGACCGCGATCTCCCGCCCCAGGCGCTCGCTCAGGCGCTCGGCGACCAGCCGCTGCAGATCGGTGAAGGCGTACATGTTCATGTACGAGGCCTTGAAGGCGTCGTTGCTGCGCATGTGGCAGGACATGACCAGCCGATCATCGTAGACCCGAAACCACATGCGCTGCAGGCAGGCCGGGTCATCAATACCCGCGTCTTCCCAGCACTTCCAGATCGACACCTGTGCCCGACGCGTGTGCGGGGCGTGGGCCAGGGCATCGACCACGTAGTCGAGCTGATTGATGACGCGCCCGTCGGGCAGTGAGTAGGCTTCGATGCGCTCGTGATAGGTATACTGCCACTTGCCCTCATCGGGCGCGATCCAATGGTCGTGGATGCCCAGGACGACCTCCTGGCGGTAGATCTCGAGGTCGTGGATGCCGCCGGGCAGCGCACGGTGGATGCGTGGCTCATTGAACGGGTTGCGTACCGCCAGCGCCAGCGAAACGTCGCGGCTGGGCGGGTCGCCCTCGCGGTCATACTGGGTTTCGATGGCCGCGCCCTGCTCCCAGCAGGCGATGACGGCCCGCTCCCAGCCCTCGGCGAGATTGTCGGCCTTGATGCAGATCAGCGGGAGGTCGAACTGTTCTTGCATGGGCACCCACTCGGTGACGTGGTCGGCGGCTCCCCGCGCCGCGTTGGCGCAGTAGCATTGACCGTCCGGCCGCGAATTCCTCCTCGGGCGCGTCTCCGGCCGCACCATCGTGGGGCGGACCGGCATCCGGGCGGGGGCGCCCTCACCCACAGCCGGTGCGCTACGGCCCCGCCGGTAGCACCAGCCGCGCCGGATCGGTGGCCAGGTAAGGCAGGATGCCGCGCAGATCGACCTGCGCGTCCTCAATATAGCCATCGGGCGTTCTGTCAACCTTCAACGACCACGGGCCCTGCGGGTGGTCGGCGAGGTCGATCTCGAGGCGCACGGTGTCCTGCTCGCCGGTGAGCAGGCGCCCCACTTCGACGCCCTCCGGGTCCCGGATAGTGACCAGCGCGGTCTCGCCGGGCGCCTCGGTGTTGAGCACGACCGTGACCGTCTCTGCATCCGGTCCCGGGAGGAAGTACATCCGCGGCGACGGGCCGACGAAATGCGGGCTGTCGGTGGCGAGCACGAACGCCCGGGCATCGCTGGTGATACGCGCCGCGTTGGCCCCGGCGTTGACCAGCAGCAGGTACCAGGGCCGGTCGGCGGTCTCGACGCGCACGGTCTCCTCGGAAGTGGGCCCGACATTGGCGCTTGCGATCTCCTCGTCGTCGGGCGTGCGCAACGAGACGGCGGTCGGGTCGAGGTAGCGGCCCATCTTGCGCGGTCGCACCGTCACGGAGAATGCCGACCCGGGTTCGGGCACGATCAGGTAGATCGCGGTCGTCCGGATGGCGGGCGCGGCCGTCATCGCCTCCTCAGGCACCGCTGCGTCCGCGACTGCGACCACATCCGGCCCCGCGTAGCGCAGGTCGGGCGGGATACGGGTCCGGCGCGGCGCGACCACCGCCTCCCGGTGCATGGTCTGGTCGAAGGCCAGCGTGTCCGGGTGCTCGGCCACGAAGCCGTTGAGCGCCGCGATCGCCGCGTCGTCGGCGGTGATGGCCATCTGCCGCACAAGCTGCGTGTACTGGAAATGATCGATGGTGAGCTGAACCCGCGCCCGCTGCTTGTCGGTCTCCGCCGCCGCCCACGCCGCGTCGAGTAGCGCGCGCAGCCGCGTGAGGTCATCCTCGCCGAAGAGGTCCCGCTTGAGGTAGCGCTCGCGGCACAGGTCGCGGATGGTCTCGAAGTACTCGCGCATGGGCTCCGCCGCCGGCCCGTACATGCCCGTGAAGTAGTCGTCGAGGAGCGCGTCAACGTCGGCGTCGGCATCCCACATGAGTTTCGCGGCCAGGTAGAAGTTCAGGCCGCAGCTCCCCCAGATGGGCAGCGCCTCGGAGCTGAAGCCGATGACGTTGTGGTCGCGGTACCAGGGGATGTCCTCGGCCAGCGCCCAGGCGGCAGCCACGCGCGCGATGCCGTCCATCTCGGGCACCAGCGCGGTCCAGTATTCGCGGGCGAAGATCTGGTCGGTCACCTGTGACCAGCCCGCCAGCAGCGGGATGAAGCGAGGGTTGCGCGGTGAAGCGGGGTCGGCGATAGGCCGCAGGTTGTCGCCGACCGCACCGTAGTGCGCGATGGCGACGGCGACCTGCCGGTGCGCCCGCAGGTCCGTAGGCGGTTCGACGGTGGGGGCATAGGCGTAGAAGCACACGCGGCGGTCGGGGTGCGTCTGCGCCAGCAGTTCGGCGACGGCGTTCGCGAAGACCAGCATGCGGCGCGCCTTGCCCCGGCGCGCATCGTCGCGGTATTCGGGCGGGTCGAGCGCCACACAATTCTCACACTCACACCAACCCCCGTAGCCGTCATTGGGAGAGAGCGAGAAGCACCACAAGCCGGGGTCGCGGCCGAAGGCCTCGCGGGCCATTTCGGCGGCGATACGCACCACCTCGGGGTTGGAGGTGCAGGGCTGCCAGTTGTGCCGCTGTTGAGGGATCAGCCGCCGGCCGTCGATGAGCGGAAAGTACTCCGGGTGGGTGTCGCCGTACTGCTCCGGACTGATGATGTAGCCGAGCGCGTGGCCCATCTGCGCGCGCACGCCGCCCATGCGGTTGTGCCGCGCCCAGGTCCGGTAGGCCTGCTTCTCAGCTTCGGGCCGGCCGGCGTAGGCGAGCCACATGTCGCGCAGGATGAAGTCCGGGTTCTCCGCGTGGTCCATCCAACCTGCGCGGATAGTGGGTGTCCGCGGGATCTCCTCTCCCAGCTCGGTCGGCAGGTACCAGCGCACGCCGAGCTGCTCGAGCAGGTCATAGACCCCGAACATCAGTCCCGCGGGGTCTCTGCCCAGCACCCCCAGCAGCGTCGAGCCATCGCACATCTGGTAGAAGCCCTCGGCCCGCAGCGGCGGCACTTCGAGGCCGAACTGCCCCGCAGTCTCCTCGCCCACCGCCAGCACCACGAGCCGCCGGCCCTCGTAGTAGGCGGTCTCGAGGTCCCACACCTGCATCTGCTCGATGGGCAGCTCGGCGCCGCTCATCGCGTGGATGTAGTGCTGCAGCTCCAGCGCCGCCTGCTCGCAACCGGGCTGGCCCAGGTGCACGATGGTGGCGACCGGCTCGCCCGCCTCGACGAGCGTGACCTCAGCGGCACCCGGCGGCGCCGCGACCATCAGTGCGCACGCGGCTCCCATAACGGCCATCAGTCTCATGGACCTGCCTCCGCGATCCTCAATTCTGCGTCCCGCCGTCGTCTGAGCGGGCGTCGGGCCCGTGGACAGGCGAGGCGCTCGTCCTGCGGCACCCTGTCCGGCACTCGCACGCGTTCCGGGAAAGGGCTACACCGATTCGGCTCAGGCTGCTATAATACCTCTCGGTTGCCGGCCGGCCGCCGAGCCGCCGGCGACCTTATCGTTTCCGTGGCCAATCGACACCAGGCGCCGCCGCCGCGGGGCCCCCTGGAGGAAGTTCTCCCATGGCAAAGGATGTGCACATCGAGACGCACTCCCCCTCGTACGAGCCGCAGGCGGCTGAGGAGGCGCATGGTCTGTCGTTGCGCGCCGCCGTGATCTCGCTGGCCTTCTTCATCATCTCGCTGATCTGGATGCGCCAGGCCGGGCTGATCACGCTCAGCGCCCAGATAGGGGAGAGCGTGCCGGTCATCCCCGCCATTGCCGCCGTGCTCATCCTTGCGGTGCTCTCGCCTCTGCTGCGCAAACTCCCGCGGGTGTTCCACCTGCCCGAGTCGCAGATCCTGCTGATCTACTCATTCCTGGTAATCGCGGTCTCCATGCCCTCGGTCGGCGTGGTGCGCCAGATCCTCCCCCAGATCACCGTCCCCTACTACTTTGCGGGCGTTGAGAACAACTACGACACGCTGACTGAGGACCTGCCCTCCTGGCTCTCGCCCGACCGCGACGTCATCATCACCATGTACGAGGGCAGCGACGAGGGCCTCATCCCCTGGAGCGGTTGGATCACGCCGCTGCTCGCGTGGAGCTTCTTCCTGGTCGCGACCTACATCACCATCTACGCCCTCATGCTTCTCTTCCGGCGTCAGTGGATCGAGAAGGAGCACCTGACCTTCCCCATAGTGCAGCTCGTGCTGGATGTCGCCGATGACTCGGGACGGCGCGTCGCGGGCGGACTCATCCGCAACCCGGTCATGTGGGCCGGCTTCGGCCTCGCGGCCGTCTACAATCTCATGAACATGCTCAACGCCTGGAACCCGGGGGTTCCGGCGCTGGGCAAGGGCTTCAACCTGGGAGCGCTGTTCACCGAGCGCCCGTGGTCGGGCATGGGAGGACTGTACATCGCCTGGCGGCCCGAGAACTTCGGCATCGGCTATCTGGTGCCCACCGACATCCTGCTCTCGGTGTGGGTCTTCGCCCTGCTTATGCGCTTCGCCAACGTTGCCCAGATCGCCATGGGCTTCGACATCTCCGGCTTTCCCTTCGAACGCCAGCACGCCTGGGGCGGCTACATCGCTTTCGGGCTGGTGCTGCTGTGGGTGGGGCGTCATCACATCGCCGGCGTCTTCCGCAAGGCCTTCACCGGTGACCCGCGCATCGACGACAGCGCCGAGCCCTTCAGCTACCGTACCACGGCCATCGCTCTGGTGCTGGGCTTCGTGGGCATGGTGGTCTTCGGCGTCATGAGCGGGTTGTGGCTGTGGGTGGCGCTGCTCTACTTCGGCTTGTGCCTGCTGTTCGCGGTGGTCTACGCGCGCGCGCGCGCCGAGGGCGGCGCGGCGCTGGTCTGGCTCTTCCCGATTGCCCAGGGCTGGGAGATGCTGTTCCCGGTGCTGGGCTCGCAGGCGTTCCAGAGGGGTGAGAGCTGGCGCAACATGGGGGCGCTGGGCATGCACTACTGGCTCTCCCGCGGCTACTTCCCATCCATGGGCGCCTATCAGATGGAGAGCTTCCGCATCGCCCAGGATGCGAACATCCGACAGCGCACCATGGTCTACTGGATGATCGCGGCGCTGATCCTGGGTCTGGCGGGAGCCTACATCCTGCATCTTCAGGTCTACTACGGCTTCGGCGCCAATATCCTCGAGGGCGGCACCACTTCCGGCGGCTCGCGCGTAATCTCCGCCCAGCGCGCCTGGGACACGCTCTCGAGCTTCGTGCTGGCGCACAAAGTGACCGACTGGAAGCAGACCGGCGCGGGGATCTCGGGCTTTGTGATCACCATCCTGCTGGTGGTGCTGCGCACCCTCTTCCTGCGCTTCCCGCTGCACCCGCTCGGCTTCGTCATGGTCATGTCCTACGCCGGGCCGATCTGGGGCCCGTTCTTCATCGTCTGGATCATCAAGAGCCTGATCCTGCGCATCGGTGGCATGGGCTCGTACCGTCGCGCCATCCCGTTCTTCCTCGGGCTGGTCCTGGGACACTTCTTCACCGCCGGGGTGATCTGGGGCAGCATCAGTATGATCAACGACATGTACCGCCGCTACGGGGTGTGGTTCGGGTAGGGGACGCCATCGTCCGCTCCGAGGGGGACAGTCGCATGGCCCTGCTGGTGTGGATCGTCATCGGGCTGCTCGTGGGCTTCGTGGGCGCATACATCATGCGCTGGGACCTGCGCGACATCCGCCTCTACGTCTACGCCGCCGCCGCGGCGATCTTCGGCGGTCTGCTGGGGGGCGTGTGGGTCCGGGCGCTGATCCCCGGCGCCCCCGGGCAGGGCATCGCCGAGGGGCTGATGAACGTGCTCACCGATCCGTTCTACGCCGTGCTGGCCGCCGCCCGGTGGGCCGTGATCGGCACCGCCGCCTACCTCTTCGGCCTGCGCCGCGGGTGGTGGCGATAGGAGGGCCGGGCCATGGCCGTGTGGGGCTTCGCGATCGTGCTCAGCGTCGCCGTCGGCGTCGTCGCCGGGCTCATGGAGAACTGGGCGCGTTTTGATGTGATCCCGAACTCCCGCATACTGGCGGTCGGGCTGATCGTGGCCGTCGGGTCGGCGGTGCCGTCCATGCTCATCTTCGGCGCGCTCATCGTCTGGTTCCCGGTTATACTTGCGCCCGCCGTGCTGCTGCTCGATCGGACCGCGGCCGATGCCCGCCGCAGTCTGTGACCGAGAGGAGTCGTAGCCATGGATGCGCCCCTGATCGTGCTCGGAATCGTCGTGCTGGTGGCGGTCTCGGCCATCGATGCCGTCGCCGATGAGCCGCCCGACCCCGCGCGGGTGGATGAGATCGCGCAGATGCTGCCCGAGACCCCCGAGGGCCTCGGCCGGCCCATCAGCGACCGCGAGACCTGGGACGCGCTCGCCGCTACGCCCGCCTACCAGGCGGTCATCGCCCGCGCCGAGAAGCTGCTCGACGAGCCCCTGCCCGAGCAGCCCGACGACCTCTACCTCGACTTCTCACGCACCGGCAACCGCACACGCTGGCAGAATGTGGCCAACCGGCGCCGAGGGCGGCTGGCGCCGCTGGTGCTGGCCGAGTGCGCCGAGAATCGGGGGCGCTTCCTCCCGGCCATCGAGGAGCTGGTGGCGGCGCTGGCGGCCGAGCGCACCTGGGTGATGCCCGCGCACGACCGCAGCCTCGCCAACTTCAACCGCGAGCGCATCGACATCGACCTGGCCTCCTCGGCGCTGGGCTGGCACCTGGCGACCGCCAACTGGCTGCTGGGCGAACGCCTGAGCGGGGAGACGCGCGCGCTGATTGCCGCCAGCATCGAGGAGCGCATCCTCGCGCCTTATCGGGCCATGTACTCGGGCGAGCGCGATCCGAACTGGTGGATGCATACCACGAGCAACTGGAATGCGGTCTGCCTCGCGGGCGTGACGGGAGCGGCGTTGGCGCAGATCGACGACCGGCGCCTGCGCGCGGAGTTCGTGGCTGCGGCCGAGCGCTACTCGCAGAACTTCCTCAACGGCTTCACCCCCGATGGCTACTGCAGCGAGGGCCTGGGCTACTGGAACTACGGCTTCGGCAACTACGTGCTGCTGGCCGAGACCGTGCGGCAGGCCACCGGCGGTGGCGTGGACCTGATGGATCGACCGGGTGTGGCCGCGCCGGCCACCTTCGGCGCGCGCATCCAGATCATCGGCGGCGTTGCGCCTGCCTTCGCGGACTGCTCGATCAACGCTCACCCCGACCGCCTGACCATGTTCTATGTGAACCGACGCTACGAGCTGGGGCTGAGTGAGTACGACAGCGTGGACCTCGCGTGGACCACGGGCAGCCTCTCCAGCGCGCTCGTTTTCGGCTTCCCGAACTCGGCGTCGCGGGGGGAGACGATCGCGGGGGCGAGAATCGGGACGACGGAGCGCACCTGGTTTGACGACGCGGGCATCCTGATCGCGCGGCCCGGCGAGGATTCGGACGCGATCCTCGGCGTCGCCCTCAAGGGTGGGCACAACGCCGAACATCACAACCACAATGACGTGGGCTCCTACGTGGTGGTGGTCCGCGACCGGGCGGTGCTCATGGACCCGGGCAGCGAGGTGTACACCGCGCGCACCTTCAGCAGCCGGCGCTACGAGAGCAAGCTGCTGAACTCCTTCGGCCATCCGGTGCCGGTGGTCGCCGGGCAGCTCCAGCGGACCGGCCGGGACGCGCGCGCCGAGGTGCCGGCAAGCGAGTTCACCGACGAGCGCGACACGCTCACCCTGGACCTGCGCGCGGCCTACGCGGTCGAGGGCCTCGAACGCCTGGAACGCCGCTTCGTCTACGGCCGCACCGGCGCGGGCTCGCTGACCGTGACCGACACCGTCGAGTTCGCGCAGCCGGAGAGCTTCGAGACTGCGCTGATCACCGACGGCGACTGGACACGGCGCGACGACGGGACGCTGGTGGTCTGGGATGTGGACCGCGCGGTGCAGGTGACCATCGACACCGGCGGCGCGCAGTGGGAGCTGGTGGTGGACGAGATCCACGAGGAGGCGACCGCGCAGCCGACGCGGCTGGCGATCCGGCTGAGCGAGCCGGTCGAGGCCGCCACGGTCACCGTGCGCATCACCCCGGTCGAGCTGGGAGGCGAGGGGCTGCTGCTCAATGGTGACTTCGAGCTGCGCTCCTTCGGCTGGCGGCTGCCGGAGGGCTCGCAGGGCGAGATCACCGACGAGATGGCCCACAGCGGCGAGTGGTCGCTGAAGATCGCCGACGACAGCGAGACCGTCGGCTCGAACGTCACCTCGGGGCGCATGCAGGTCGCGGGCGCGAGCCGCTTCGTGTTGCGCGGGCAGGTCTGCACGGTAAGCGGCTCCGGCATCGGGATGTACATGCGCTACTACGACGCCGAGGGGAAGCGGCTGAACGAGACCGACGAGCGCGGGTGGATCAGCCCGGTGGGGTCACTGGAAGGCGTGGTGGGGGAGTGGACGGCCTTCGAGATCCCATTCGAGACCCCTGAGGGCACCGCGACCATGGACCTGTGGATTCACAGCTACAACGCGGCGCTCGTGACGGCGTATCTCGACGATCTGGAGATCGTTGCGGCGCAGTGAGGGCGCCCGCCGACAGGAGTGTCGGCGGCACAGCGAGGCGGCGAGACCGACGAACGGCGGCGCATGTGAACATGCGCCCTCCGAACGGCAGACGGCGGGTTGGGCGCCCCT
>CAZTZN010000073.1:0-21113 GCA_964617715.1 uncultured Armatimonadia bacterium
GTCGAGTACTGGCTGCCGGTCGATCAGTACGTGGGCGGGATCGAGCACGCCACCGGGCATCTGATGTACTCGCGCTTCATCACCAAGGTGCTCCACGACCTGGGGTGGGTGAGTTTCCGCGAGCCCTTTGCGAGCCTGTTCACCCAGGGGATGGTGTACAAGGACGGCGCGAAGATGAGCAAGTCGCGAGGGAACGTGGTCACGCCCGATGAGATCAATGATCGCTACGGCGCCGACACCGGGCGCCTGTTCTCGCTCTTCGTCGGGCCGCCCGATCAGGACAGCGAGTGGAGCGACGAGGGCGTGGTGGGCGCCTACCGCTTCCTGTGGCGCGTGTGGCGGCTGGTGACCGAGAACATGGCGGCTTGGGACGCGGGATTCGCCGCGAATCTGCCCGATGGCGGTTCCGATGACCAGCGCGCCGTGCGCCGCAAGACCCATCAGACCATCCTCAGGGTCACCAACGACTTCGAGGAGATGGCCTTCAACACCGCGATCGCGGCCATCATGGAGCTGTCCAACGAGCTGGGCATGTTCGCGGACCGGCTGGATGCAGAGAACGCCGCCGACCGGGCGGTGTTCAGCGAGGGCGTGCGCACGCTGGTGACGCTGCTGTCGCCGATCGCTCCGCACATCTGCGACGAGCTGTGGACGCGCCTGGGGCTGGAGCCGTCGCTGTTCGAGCGCGAGTGGCCGCAGGCGGATGAGTCGGTGGCTGAGGAGGACACGGTGACCATCGTCATCCAGGTCAACGGCAGGCTGCGCGACAGCATCACCGTGCCCGCCGGCACGGACATGGACAGCGTGGTCGAGATGGCCCTCGGGCGGGAGAAGGTCATGAAGTACACCGAGGGCAGGGAGATCACGAAGACTATCAAGGTGCCCGACAAGCTCATCAACGTCGTGCTGAAGTAGGCCGGGCCGGTGACCCTCCATGCGGTGGTTCGACAGCCTGACCGGCGCGCAGCGGATCGTGCTCGCGCTGGCGGTAGCCACGCTGCTGATCGGCTTCTGGATAGGCGCGGGCGGGCTTGATGGCGCCGGGCCGCAGCCTGACCCGCGAGTCGAGTACGTCCCGCCCGATGAGGGCGCGCGGACGATCCTGGTGCACGTGGTGGGCGCGGTGCAGCGGCCGGACGTCTACGAGCTGCCCGCGGGCGCCCGGGTGATGGACGCGATCGCGGCGGCCGGAGGATTCGCGCCCGAGGCGCGCCACGAATCGGTCAACCTCGCCGCGTTCTGCGAAGACGGCGAGCAGGTGTGCGTGGAGGCCGAAGCCCGGCAGGCGGCGCAGGCCGCCGTGACGCCCGCATCCGCCCCCGAGCCGACTCCCGCGCGACAGCCCGCACAGACGCCCGCCGCCCCTTCCGCGCCGCCGGCGAGCGTCACGCCGGCGGCGTCCCCTCAGGCATCGGCGGGAACATCGAGTGCGCAATCTACCGTGCCGGAGTTCCTGCGCACCCCCCCCAGGCCGCGGGTGCGACTCAACCACGCAGGCCTCGACGATCTGCAGGAAATCCCCGGCGTCGGCCCGGCGCTGGCCCGACGCATCATCTACTACCGCGCCATGCATGGCCCCTTTCGCAGCTTCCAGGAGCTTGACCAGGTAGAGGGCATCGGGCCGTCCACCATCGCCGAGATCCGCCTGTACGCCACGCTGAACTGACGGGGGGGCCGGTCATGAACCATGCGGATGCCAGCGCGGACAGCCTCGACCGGCCCGCTCCCGAACCGCCACTGCTGCTCGGCCCCGTGCTGCGCCGACCCCTGATGCTCGCGTGCATAGCCCTGATCGTGGGCATGGCGAGCGCACAGGTCATTAAGCCGGGCATCTCCGCGTGGGCGGCGCTGTGCGTCATCGGCCTGGTCGCCGCCATGGCCGCCGCGTGGCGCTCCGCAGCCATCTCGTGGCTCGGCGTGATGGTCGCCTGCCTGGCCCTGGGCGGGCTGCGCTGCGCGGCGATCACGCTGCCCGTGCCGAATGACATCGCCGGGTTGGCCGGGATGCGCGACGTCACCATCGAGGGCACGGTGGTCAGCCGGCCCGAGGAGCGCGCGTGGAGCCGCTCGTTCCGATTGCGCGTAGTCAATGTCGTGAGTGAGGACACCGCGGTCGGTGAGGTGCGGGGCACGGTCGAGGTGCGTGCGCCCCGCGACGCACGCGTGAGCCTGGGCGATCGCGTCCGCCTCGAGGAGGCATCGATCAAGCTGCCGCCGACGGCTGAGCAGGCCGGCGAGTTCGACTACCGCGCCTGGCTGGCCCGACAGGGGGTGACGGCGCTGGTGAGCGCGGGCAGGGCGACGGCGATCGGTGATGACCACGGGTGGCGGCTGGAGCTGGCGCGCGCAGGGCTGGCGCTGCGGCGGCGGGTGGTCGGGGCGATCCTCGCGGCCATGCCGGGGCGTGATGGCGCGTTCTACGCCCGCCTGCTGGTGGGGATGGTCTACGGGCTGGGGGCGTCACCGGTGCCGGAGGAGATCGTGGAGCAGTTCCGACGCGCGGGCACGGTGCACCTGCTGGTGGTGTCGGGCGCACAGATCTCGATGATCGCGGTGGCCATCCTGGGGCTGACCGGCGCGCGGCGTCTGCATATGCTCCGCCCGTGGCAGGCGGCGCCGGCGCTGGCCGGGGTGCTGGTGCTGGTGCTGATCGTGGGGCTGGAGGCGTCGGTGACGCGCGCGCTGGCGATGTTCGCGCTGGTACTGCTGGCGGGGCTGACGCGCCGCGACTACGACGTGTGCACGGCCATCGCGCTGTCGGCGGCGGTGATCTGTGCCGCCGACCCGCGGGCGCTGAGCGGGTTGAGCTTTCAGCTCACCTTCGCGGCCACGCTGGGCGTGGTGCTGTTCCTGCCGCGCGGGCCCTTGCGGCGCGTGGACGGCAGCCCGGCGGTGCAGCCGCTGCCGCTGTTGCGCGGCATCGTGTGGGGCACGCTGGGCGCGTGGGTGATGACCACGCCCCTGCTGGCACACAGCTTCACCGGATTCGCGGTCGCGGGCAACCTGGCGAACGTGGTGAACGTGCCGCTGTCGGTGATCGTGATGCTGCTGGGCTTCGTGGCGTTGCCGGTGTCGCTGGTGCCGCCGCTGTCACCGCTGCTGGTGGTCCTGTGCGGGGCGGCGCGCGTGCTGCTGGCGGTAGTGATGCACGTGAACGTGCTGGCGGCGGCGCTGCCGCTGGCCTTCGTGCAGGGCCTGCACATGAGCGTGGCGGGCTGTGTTGCCTGGTACCTCGCGGTCGCGGCCATCGCTACCGTGGGGTTGGTCGGCGTTGCTCAGCGCGGGCTCGACCGGCTCCTGCTGCGCATTCATCCCATGTGGCCCGGCGTGGCCGCGGTCGCCTTCGCCGCGCTGCTGGTCGCGACGCGGGCCGCAGTGGGCACGCCGCCGCGCGGCATGGAGATGACCGTGCTCCCGGTGGGCGCGGGGCAGTGCGTGGTCGTGCGCACCCCCACGGGAGCGACGCTCATGGCCGACTGTGGCGGCGGCGGAGGCGCACCCGGCGGCGACGAGGTCGCCGAGGGCATCGTGCTGCCCTTCCTCGCGCGCATGGGCATCGAGCGCCTTGACGTGCTGGCGATCAGTCACTGGGACAGCGATCACTTCAACGCCCTGCCACGTGTGCTGGCACGAACGCAGGTGGGGATGCTGCTGCTGCCGCCAACGCTGCCCGACGCGCGCCCACCTCAGTGGCCGGCACACCCCGTGGCCGAACGCGTGGTCGCCGCCCGGGCCGGCGGGGTACTGAGGCTGCCCGGAGGAGTGCGCGTTGACATCCTCGCCCCGCGCCGGCCGTGGCTGACCGGGACGCGCGATGACGCCAACGACAACTCGGTGGTGCTGCGCGTGAGCTACGGCGGGGTGCACGTGCTGCTGACGGGGGACCTGGACGCTGAGGGCGTGCGCAGGCTGGTGCGCGATGTGCGCGCGGTCGGGGGGGCGCTCAGGGCCGACGTGCTGGTGCTGCCGCATCACGGGCGGCAGGTCAAGCGAACCGGCGCCCTGCTCGATGAGGCACTGCCGACGTGGGCGATCGCGTCATGCGACCGGCACGCCGATCGCTACCTGGACGAGGACGCGCTGGCGCGTATCGAGCACAGCGGCGCCCACCTGCTGCGCACCGATGAGTACGGGACGATCACCATCACCACCGACGGCACGACCGTGCACGTGCGGACGTCGCGGGGTGAGCTGGCGACCTCAAGGCTGGTGGCGGCGGCGCGAGGCTAGGCGCGGCTCTCGTCGATCGCGCGCACCACGACTTCGAGGAAGGTTTCCGGTGGGCTGAGCTGCCCGGGCTCCAGCCCCGGGAAGCGCCCACGCAGAGCGTTGGCGAGGCGCGCGGCCAGGCGGCTGCGCGCCTCGGGGGGCAACTCGAAGCGACGGTCGAGGAAGCGACGGACAGTCGTCTCCTCCTCGCGGGTGATCGCACGCAGGCCGCCGCGCACCGCGCGCAGGATGTCCGCGCTGACTTCGGGCGGCAGCTCCACCGCGAGCGGCGGCTCCTCAGGGATCTCCGCCAGCGGCTGCACGCGCTCCTTCACCACCATGGTGCCGGCGGCGAGGTCGCCCAGCCGCTGGTTGCGCGCGGTGACCAGGATGGACACCAGGCCCACGGCGTACATGGTTGGCAGCAGGTCCGCAATGCGCATGATATTGCGCACCGCCGACTGCTCGGCGCTGATGGGCGCGCCGTCAACCGAGACGACGCGCAGACCGGCTGCGCGCTTGCCCGGCGACTGCCCCCCCATGGTCATCTCCGCGTAGACGTAGAAGCCGATGTAAAACAGCAGGCCGGCGGACAGGACGATGATCCCGGTGAAGCCGGACACCTCGGCCGCGCCGGTAAGCCACGCGCGAAGCATCCAGGCGATGAAGGCCAGCAGCATGACGCCGACCGCCGCGATGAAGGTGTCAACCAGCGCGGCCAGAAATCTTGACCCGAGCCCGGCCAGCTCGTAGGAGACCTCGATCTGTTCGGGCACGTGCAGGTTGATGTGTTCGCCGCCATCCACCATGAGGTTTTGCTCCGGAAGGGAGTGCCGAGGCTGGCAGCCACTGAGCCGCAGGACGCCGCGTCCCGGGATCGCGAGCGCTGGGCGCGACTGGCGGAGTTGATCGCCGTCGCCGGTCGCAACGGCATGAGCGCCCTGCGTGCCGATGAGCTGGACGAGTTCGCCCGGCTCTACCGCAGGACGGTCTCCGACCTGGCCGCCGCGCGCACGCGCCGGCGCGACCCGAGGCTGGTGGCGTACCTCAACGGCCTGGCGGGACGCGCGGCCGGTCTGATCTACGGTGGGGCCGCCCGCCGACGCATTGATCCACTGCGGTTCTTCTTCGTAACCATCCCGCGCACCTTCCGCGCGACGGCGGGGTACACGGCCCTCGCCTTCGCGATCTTTCTGTTGCCGGCGATCGCCTCCTACCTCATGACCAGCGCCAACCCGGCGTGGGCCGATGTGCTCTTCAGCCCGCGGCTGGAGGCGATGGTCGAGGACTTCCTGTCACGCGATGTCCCCCCGGGTCAGTACTTCGCCGACACCGCGTCGATCATCGGCGCCGACAACCTCTCGGGCTACGTCCTCGCCAACAACCTCAAGGTCGCGCTGGTGGCCTTCGCGCTGGGGATCACCGCAGGGCTGGGGACGCTCTACGCGCTGGTCGGCAACGGGCTGATGCTCGGCAGCTTCCTCGGCGTCTTCGCCCACTACCAGCGCCTGATCGACCCCATCGCCATCATCGCGCCGCACGGCTTCCTCGAGCTGTCGGCGATCTTCATGGCCGGTGGCGCCGGGCTGATGATCGGGTGGGCGATCATCGACCCCGGCGACCTCCTGCGTCTCGAGGCCCTGGCTCATGCGGCCAGGCGTGGCGTGGTACTGCTGACGGGCGCGCTGATCACGCTGGGTGTCGCGGCCATCTTCGAGGGCTTCGTCAGCCCGCAGGCCACCGGGCTCATGCACACGGCCGGGCCACGCATTCTTGTGGGCTTCACCGCGTGGGTGGCGATGTGCGCCTGGTTGCTGCTGGGCGATCGGCTCGTGCAGGCCTCGGATGCGCCCGGGCCGGTCGAGCGGGTCGGCATCACAGCAGACCGCGGCGTTTGATCGACAGGTAGCGCCCGACCACCGCCGCCGACAGCTCCCCCGCGCGTGCATCGCACACCAGGGCTCCGCGGGCGCGCAGCCGTGCCAGCGCGAGGTCCCGTTCGGCGAGCGCGCGCGCGGCCAGGGCCTTCTCGTACGCCTCGATCGTGCGCGTCGGTTCGGCGTCGGCGAGCGCTTCCACCTCATCGTCGGAGATGGTCGCCACCAGGGGCAGATGCTGCGGGCGCAGCGAGGAGAGGTAAGAGAGCGCCTCGCGCGAGATGTCCGGGTCCACCAGGTCGGTGAAGGCGCAGACCAGGGCGCGCTTGCGTGCTCGCGCGCGCAGGAAGGTGATGGCGGCGCGGAAGTCCGGCTCGACCAGCTCCGCCTGCAACGCGTAGAGTTCCTCGAGCATGCGCTCGGTCTGCGCGGCACCGTGCGCCGGGGCCACGAAGCTCTTCACGCGCTCGGAGAACACCAGCAGCCCCACGGTGTCGCCCATGCGCCCGGCCACGTGCGCGAGCATCAGCGCCGCGTTCACCGCATGATCCACCCGTGCCATCCCCCCTGCGTGCGCCGCCATCATGCGCCCGCTGTCGATCATGATGATGAGCGTCTGATTGCGCTCCGCCTGGAACTGTCGAGTGATCGGCGCGCCGCGCCGCGCGGTGGCCTTCCAGTCAATGTCGCGGAAGCTGTCATCGGGGACATACTCGCGCAGACTCTCAAACTCCGTGCCCTCGCCGCGCGCGCGCGCCGCCCGCAATCCCAATTCCTCGAGGCGGCCACGCCGCGCCAGCGCGTCGAACTCGGCGATCTGCCGCACGTTGGGGTAGACGCGCACGTCCTCGGCGGCGGGCAGGTCGCGCTGCCACCACGCCAGGCGCAGGCGCGACAGCCCGCGCACGTGCAGGCCGCCGAAGCGGTAGTCACCGCGCCGCGTAGGCGTGGTGCGGTAGCTCACGCGCACGTGTTGCCACGGGTCGAGGCGCAGCGCGCGCAGGCGCTCGGGAGTGTCGAACTCGGGAGGCGGATCGTCCTTCACCAGCAGGCGCAGCGCCCGGCCCGAGCGGTTGCGCACCGTGATGGTCACGACGTTCGGTACGCCCAGCGACAGCGCCCCCGACAGCTCGCGCGACACGTCCAGCGCGTCGTGAGCGCGAGACAGGCGGGCGTCGAGTGAGGCGGCCAGCAGGATGCCGAGCATTGCGCCCAGGCCGACCAGGGGCAGCATGGGGTCGTACGCCCCCAGCGCAAACAGGGGCGTGGCTGCCAGCAGCAGGCCGATGAGCAGTCCGCTCGGGACCACGGTCGCTCCCTCCAGCCGCCGCTCAGCGTGGCACGGGCACGGCGGCAAGCGCGCGCGCGATGATGTCGTCGGGGGTGAGGCCTTCGATGTCCGCCTCGGGGCGCAGCACCATGCGGTGGCGCAGCGTGGCCGCAGCCATCTCCTTCACGTCATCGGGGATGAGATAGCTTCGGCCGCGCAGCGCCGCGAGCACGCGCGCCGTCTGCAGCAGCATCACCGAAGCCCGGGGGCTGCAGCCGAGCATCACACCGGGATCGTCGCGAGTCGCGCGCGTAATCGCCGAGATGTAGCCGACCACCTCGTCTTCCACCCGCAGCGCCGCGATCTCCGCGCGCGCGCGCGCGAACACCTGGTCATCGGCCACGCGTTCCACCCCGGCGGCGGCCAGGTCCATGGCATCGAAGCCGTCGCGGTAGCGCAGCAGCAGCGCGTCCTCCTCCGCCTCAGTGGGGTAATCCACCACCACCTTGAGCATGAAGCGGTCGAGCTGCGCTTCGGGCAGCGGGTAGGTGCCCTCGAACTCCACCGGGTTCTGAGTCGCGAACACCATGAAGCCCGGCGGCAGCGGGTGAGTCACGCCATCTATGCTCACCTGCCGCTCCTGCATACCCTCGAGCAGCGCCGACTGCGTCTTCGCCGGCGCGCGGTTGATCTCGTCGGCCAGCAGGAACTCGGTGAAGATCGGCCCGCGGCGCAGGTGGAATTCGCCGGTGGCCGTGTCGTAGACGTAGGTGCCCACGATGTCCGAGGGCATCAGGTCAGGGGTCATCTGCGCCCGGCTGAACTCGCGGCCCAGGCAGACCGCCAGCACGCGCACCATCAGCGTCTTGGCCACGCCGGGCACCCCTTCGAGCAGCACATGCCCGCCCGCCAGCGTTGCCACCAGCATCTCCTGGATCGGCCGGTGCTGGCCGACGATGGCGCGCGCCATCATCTCCTGCATCCGCTCGGCCAGCTCGGCGGTGATCCCGCCGCCGGCACCTGCGTCCGTCATGATCCCAGCATCCTCTCGTAGCGCGCGACCTCGCACGCCAGCGCCAGCAGTTCCCGTCCGCTGATGCCACTCTCGGCGGCGTCAAGTCGTGACAGCAGCGTCGTTATCTCCGTGGCCGGCAGCCCGCGTGCGCTCTGAGCCGCCATCATGGCCTCCGGCGGCGCGCCGCCGGGAACACCCGTTGCCCGCGCGAGGCGGCGGCGCAGGCCACAGGCAAGCATTGCCGCGGCGGCGCCGCCCGCGCCGGCGCGTTCGTAGAGGCCCGCGAAGGCACGCACGTGATCGGCCGCGCCCCGGCGCGCCGGGCCGGCCGCAGGCACGGGAGCCCCGAAGCGCTTCCCGCGCCCGATGGCGAAGATCACCGCCACTGCGAGCAGCGCCAGCGCGGTGTGCTGGAAGGGCCGCGGGTCCACGCGCGGGCCACTGAAGATCTCCCGACGCACCCCGTGCTGATACTCGTCGAAGTACACCGCCGCCGGGGCGCCGCCGGCGAAGACCAGGTTCGCCGCAAAGACCACGTTGTCCGCCCGGCCGATATTCGCGTTGGCCAGCATCTCGGCCTCGGCCAGCGCGATCACCATGCCCCGGCCGATCGGGAGGGCCATGGCGGCCGCGCCGGCGGCGTCCGCCAGCAGCACCACCGGCTCGCCCACGTCCTGCGGCCGCCCTTCGCTGGACCCCACCAGCCGGTACTCCCCCGGCACCAACACCTCGTCCACGTCCGCGGTCAGCGCATGGGCGGCCTCGGCGGGCACGACGCCCTCCCGCGCGGTGGCGCCCGGGAGGCTGTCGATGCCCAACTCACGCAGCCGTGCGTCGAGACCATCGGGGTCCCATCGCCCCGTCGCCGACCCCAGCGGGCCGAACGACGATGGCGCGATGATCGCCCGCCCGCCTGCCCGCACCCACGCGATCAGCGCGTCCCAGCGTTCCCGGGTCATCTCGTCTGCCGGGGCGAGGATCACCAGCAACTCCTCCTCCCGGCTCAGCTCGGTCAGAGGCCGGTCCCAGGTCACGGTGGGCACACCGGCGGCCTCGATCAGTTCGCGCCAGGCGGCGGTGCCCCACGGGTTGCGGCGTTCGCTCGAGTGGTCGCGTACCGCATCGAAGGCCATCCGCGAGTGCGCGAGCAGGCCCGCGACCACGAACATCGTCACGATCCCCGCCATCAGCAACGCAGTGCGTGCCCGCGCGCTCATGGCCCACCCCCCTCCGCGCGCCACAAGGCATCGACCGACGCGCGGCAACGCTCGGCGGTGGAGCGCAGGGCCGGCGCCCCACCGTAGGCGATGTCATCGACCGCGCGCGCCAGGGTGGCCATGGCCGCGCGCACGACCGGCTGGTCGGCGGGCAGCGCGCGCAGGTTCTCCCAGTTGGTCCGGGCCGCATCGAAGCGGAGCACTCCCAGGCGGTCCAGGCGCGCCAGCGCCGCGCGGTAGAGCAGGCGCACCGCCCGGTCGTAGTCGCCCCGATTCCGTGCCTGCTCCGCGCTCGCCAGCAGCGCCGCCGGGTCCTCACGTCGGCGCTCCCCCACGGACGGGCCGCGGCGCACCGCCGGCTCGACCAGCGCCCGACGCACGGTGAGCGCGATATGCGCGAGGATCAGCACCAGCAGCGCGATCAGCACGCCCGCGATCACCCAGGTCATCCACGGCGGCAGCCCCGCCAGCGGGCCTGACTCGGACAGCCCACCCAGCATCTGTCGGAGGCGGCGCAGCAACCCCGCCAGCCACTCCTCCACCTGCACGCGCGCCGGCGGTGTCAGTTGGTAGCCCGAGGCGAGGATGCCACGCAGCGATTGCCGTAGGGCCTGCTCGGACGGCCGCTCCACTGCCCTCGCCGCCACGGCGGTGCCCACTGCCAGCGGCGGCAGGGTGAGCATCAGGCAACGAAGCATGCGCGACACGCGATCACCTCTCCGGCTACGGGGTTCGCCGTTGCGGCGCTCATCTCCTCGCCGGTGAGCCCTCCACTCGGCGTCGGTACATGAAAGCGGCGGGGCCCCGAGCGGGGCCCCGCCGATACGGTCGTTTGTGTTGGCCGCCCTAGAAGGGGACCTCCACGCCGGCCTGGATCAGGTCCAGATCGGGGTAGTACGCCGACACGCCGGACTGGTGGCCGTAGCTGAAGACCACATCAACCGCGTCGTTGATGGGCAGCGTGGCCGACGCGCTGTACAGCTCGTCATAGCCGGGCAGCGCGGCGTCGTAGGCGCTCATGCTCGGGTTGTGTATGTTGCTGTAGCTCGAGTTCGTGTCCACGTTGTAGTAGCAGACCTGGAACGGGATCGAACCGAGCTTGATCATGAGCTGCCCGCCGAGGACCTCGAGGTTCGGCGCGACCAGCGGCCGGCGCATCCAGCGCTCCCACGGGATGTAGCTGCCCACGGGGGCGCGGCTGTCCAGCACCTCGTAGTACGGGTTGATGGACGAGTAGTAGATGTCGTACTCGGCATCCGCATCGGAGAAGAACCCGGTGAGCTGGAAGTTGTTGCTGTTCCAGATGTCCACCATCGCCATGATGGCACCGGGATTCTCGCCGGTCTCGACGCCACGGCTGCCGGGCATGGTCGGCCGGTTCGCGTGGTTGTCGATCACGGCGCCCTCCACGTAGATGTCGCGGCCCCACAGGTTGGCCCAGATGTCAACGCTGTAGGCCTTCTCGTCGTCGATCAGCCACGGGGCGGGGCCATTGGCGCCCGGGCCCTCGTAGATGAGAACGTTCTGCTGCGAGACACCGCTGAGCAGAGCGTTCGCGCCGATCGACCAGTTGCCACCGTTGTAGGACGCGCGCGCGGCCAGATAGCCGTCCGCGTCATCCACCTCGGTGGGGTCGTTGTCAGTGGTGGGGACGAAGCCGTAGAGATCGCCGACCTCGTCCGCCTGCCCCACGAACCACTCAACGTCGATGGGGAGGCCGAGGAAGTCCGGCCACTCGCTGCGCACACCCTGCAGCGACTGCCGGTCGGTGTCCACCACAAGCCCCATGGCATACGCCAGGTTCTGGCGACCGATGGTCCAGGTCACCGGGTTGACGATGTTGGTGTTGAAGCGCACGTACGCCTCATCCAGCCACAGCGCGTTGGAGCCGTAGGCGTCGTTCGGCGCCATGCCGTCGCGCGCCTGCAGCATGATCGCACCGTAGACATCGTCGGTGATGTCGCCGGCGATGCCGATGCGAGCGGTGAGGTTATCGTACTCGTGGTCGAGGTCGATCTCGTCGCCGACCAGACCCATGCGCCAGTCGAGCCAACCCGTGACCTCAGGGCCACCGAGCTGCGACTCGACCCAGTTCAGGCGGTCGGACAGGTCGTAGACGTCATTCTGGAGGTACTCAACGTCCTCCTTGACGTCGGCCAGCTCGTCCTTGAACTCGTCGAGCAGCCGATTGACGATCTCCGCGATCGCGGCCTCGTCAATCTCACCGGCCGGACCCTGCGGGCCGGCGGGACCAGCGGGACCAGCCGGGCCAGCCGGGCCGGCCGGACCCTGCGGGCCGGCGGGACCAGCCGGGCCAGCCGGGCCCTGCGGGCCCTGCGGGCCAATCTGCCCCTCGCCCACCAGGTCGGGGAGCTGAGTGAGCAGGCGGCTGATCGCCATCGCGAACTCGTAGCGGGTCATCGCGCGGTCACCCTTGAAGGTGCCGTCCGGGTAACCGATGATGATCCCGGCATCAACGAGCTGCTGCACTGCGTCGTATGCCCAGTGGTCGAACGGGACCGTGTCCGCCGGGCTCTGAGCGAAGCCGGGGACCGCGATGACCAGGGCCATCGCCAGTATGAAAAGTGTCCTCGCCATGTGTTGTTTCCTCCTCAGTAGTTTACATCGACCCGCCCGGCGCACCCCCTTGGATGCGTCCGGCGAGCCCAGGCCGAACCTGATTTCCGCGAGAAGGAACCACCACACAAGAGTTGCCTTTGTTTCCTCTGTGTTGGCGGTACCCCATGGTGTGGCGAGTTCAGCCTGACCCTACGTGCGAATCCCGCACGGCCGTGGCTGTGGAGGACCCTCCCTTCTTTGCCGGGATTTGGCCGGCGGCGCAACGCCGGGATTTCCCGATCAACCGCCCCACCGAAGCGAGGCGGCTGAGTCGGCGGGACTATACCACACGAGCTTAGACCAGTCAAGACGGAGACGGTTTCGCGCGCGGCCTGCAGCAGCCCCTCCCGCCTCCAGATTCCAGGCGCTCGCGCTCCTTAAGCGACTGTGACGCTATTGACGGTATCTCTCACCGCGTGGGCAATCTTTCCATGCCGCCATCTCCCCTTCAGCTTCCCCGTCGCTCTCCTGGCCTCAGGGCGCCTGCCCGGCCCGAGCCCGGTCCGTCACCCACGCAGCCGGCCGACGGCCCCAACACAAGCGGGGCAATGCCGGGCGTCCATGCCCCGCGTTCACACCATCTGCATCTGCACATGCGCAGTTCCGCACTTCCCTCCGGCCCGTCGGCTACTCGTCCTCCGCCGTGCTCTCGTCCGGCTCGTCGGCTTCATCCGGCTCGTCGCCCTCTTCGTCTTCCACTTCGACGAACACAAAGCCACGCCCACCGCAGTACGAGCAGCGCACCGCGGCGTAACTGCGTCGGCCCTGACCGGCGGCGCGCAGGCAATCGATGCAGCTCCGGCCACCGCTGATGGTGCAGGTCTTCTTGCCGCCGCAGTGTTCACACACTACCATCTTCTTCATCGCGCTGTCCTCCCGTCTCTCGCGTCATCACCATCCGAGGCCGGGTCACGGCCGTCCGCGCGCGCCGCCGCTGACCTCGCCCGACCAGTGTCGCACCACGTCCGCGGGCTCACGCCAGATGTGATCGGCGCCGGTCACCGGGCCGGCGAGCACGCCGGTAAGGGTGCCGGGCGCCGACGTCTCCACCAGTTCCGCCGGGATCGCGGCCAGCGCCCGCCGCGCCCGCGCGAGGAGATCGGCAAGCGCGGCGCCGTGCAACTGGTCGCCGGCCGGCGTGGGCGTCGCGGAACGTACCATCCGTGCGAGCACCGCCACCGCATCTGCGAGCCGGCCCACGGGGGCGTCCGCGCGCAACACGGCGCCGTCCCAGCAGGTCGCCGCCAGGGGTGCGGGCGCGCGGGCCGTGGCCGCCAGGTAGAGTCGTTCGCGCGTCCCGGCGGTGGACGTGCCGCGCACGACGACCGCCTGCCCCGCGGCATCACTTCCTGCCAGCAGCCCCGCCACCGCCTCATCGGGCGGCCGCTCGTCAATCGCAACCTCGCTCAACTGACGCGGATGGCGGGGCAGCAGCAGGTCTTCGACCAGTTCCACCGGCGTGCGCCGGCGGTAGATCAGCAGCCCGCGGGCGCTCTCGGGCACCGAGTAGCGCTCGCCCTCGCCCCAGCCCAGACTCTCGAGCAGCGGCGTCAGGGCGCGGAAGCTCGGGCGCAGCGGCTGCTGCCACGCCACGCGCATATCACCGTCGGGCGCGAGCGCCTCGATCTCGATGGCCAGCTCCCCCCCCTCGTCGCGCAGCCCGCCGCGACTCTGCCAACCTGCGGGCAGCCGCCAGGCCAGGCGGCGCAACTCGCCCGTCACCTCCTGCTCGGCGGCGGCGGGCGCGGGCCACGCGCCCGGCCGGAAGCTCGCCGCGATCCGGGCCATGTCCGCGTAGTGTGCGTCCAACCGCCCGCGCGGCGCCACGATGGCGATCAGCAGCCCGTCACCCTCGGCCCACGCCCACGCGGCGGAGATGCGCTCGCCATCGGTGGTCGATGCGGTGATCACGGTCGCGGCGCCATCGCCGCCCGCAACCACCCCCGGGCCCGCAAGGTCGAGAGTGTCCAGGCGCACCAGTGCGAGGCGCAGGGCCTCCGCCCCGCCGGGGTCGGCGCCCGTGACCGGCCAGACCAGCACCGCGCGGCTCGCTCCCGTGGCCTCGACCGGCGAGGCAACGATCACGCCGCCGGTGACATGCACCTCCCAGTCGGCGGGCATGGACAGCGAGAAGCCCACCGGGCTGAGGTGCTCGACCCAGGGCGTGGCCGGCTCGATCACCTCGGGCGTCATCGGCGCGACGGCACCGCCGGCCATAACCTCCGCAAGGGGCGTGGTGCCATTACCGGGCGCAGGACCGATGACCGGCCCGTCGTCAACCTCCTCGACCGGCGCGCGCGGCTCAGGCTCCACCGGGGCCGGCGGCACCGGCGGCGGCTGTGGCTCGACCCGCGCGGGCGGTTCGGGCTCCACCGGAGGCGGTGGGGGCTCAGCCGCGGGCGGCTCTATCGGCCTCGGCTCGGGCTCGACCGGCGCAGTGATCGCGGGACCCGGGCGGAAGCTGCGCCACATGCGCTCGAGCAGCCCGACGCGCAGGGTCTCGAGTTCGTCCTCGGCCGCGAAGGTCCCCAGCACCCAGTGCGTGTCACCGGAGGCCCATGCGCAGAAGATGCTCATCTCCACCAGGCCCGGCGTGCGGGCGCGGCCGATCACAATCATTCCCGCGAGGCCGTCGGCGGTCTCGGCCGGCTCTCCGACCAGGCGCTCGTACTCGACCGCGCGCCCGAGCACGCCCTCGTGCTCGATGGCGGCCTTCTCGGCGGTGGCGGGCCGGTGCAGCGCCGGCCAGGCCACGACCTCCACGACCGGCCCGGCATCGGGCGGCACCAGGCGCGCGCCTCGACCGGCGACGCACTGGATCTGCCAGCCCGCCGGGGCCTCGACCGAGAACGCGGGGTCGTCGCAGGAGAGCCGCTGCCAGCGCCCCTGCGCCTGACAGGGCGTGGTCGCGGCGATGGCAAGCAGCGCCACGAGGTGCGCGGCGATGATGAGTGGCACACGCAGGCTTGGGTGATCTCTCATGAATGAGTGCACGGGTGCGCGAAGGCGAGATGATGATCTGCGCCTGAGTATTCGGCCCTCGCCCCTCAACGCCCTCCCGCCGCCGCGCGCTTGCCTCCGCCGCGGGCGGGGCCCGAGCGCGCCCGCCAAGGTCTCCCGACCCGCGCGGGCGAATTCCCCCTCGCGTATCTCATCCAACCAGGCAGGTGATCGCCGATGCCCGCGCTCAACCTGACCGTGCGCTGTCGGCAGATGATGCACGTGCGCGATCCCAACCACGAGGCCAACTTCACCACCGCCGAACGCACCATCCAACTGCCCGTCGAGCAGACCGGCTTTGTGCTGGTGGATATGTGGGACGCGAGCGACCTGCCCGACGACATCAAGCCCGGTGGCGTCAGCTTCTGCACCCGCGCCGGTGAGATCACCAGGCTGCGCATTGCCCCGGCGCTGGCGGCCGCGCGCGAGATCGGTCTTACGGTCATCCACGCACCGACCGCGAACGTGAGCGAGCACTACCGCGATCGCTGCCGGGTGCCCGACGCGGAGGTGACACCCACCGCGCCGCCGCGCGACTGGCCGCCGGCGGAGGCGCGCGCCGCGTGGTCCGATGAGATGTGGGAGGCGCGCTACGGAGACTACGGGCCCGACAGGCGCGCCATCATGCGCGACCGCATGCGCATCATCCCCGAGGCCGAGCCGGTCGCGAGCGACTGGCTGATCTTCGGCAGCGACGACATGCACGAGATCTGCCGTGAGCAGGGGCTGCTGAACCTCATCTACGTCGGCTTCGCCACCAACATGTGCCTGCTGTTCAAGCCGGGCGCGCTCTACGAGATGTCGCGCGCGGGCTATCGTTGTGTGGTATTGCGCGACTGCACCACGGCCGTCGAGAACGCCGACAGTTGGGGCGACCTCGGGCAGACGCGGGCGTTCGTGGACTGGTTCGAGATGCACGCGCTGGCGTACACGGCGACTTCGTCGGATTTTCTCGCAGCCTGTGCGGCGGCGACGGCATAGCCGGCCCGCGCGCCGAAGGAATCGGCGGCGCCCGCGGCCAAGCTACCGCACGGTGTGCAGTATCCTGCCGAGGAGCATCAACCATGACTCTCACCAGGGACGACATCGTTCGCGACCTGCGCGCCGTCGGCGTGGGGCCGGGCATGACCATCATGGTACACAGTTCGCTTTCGGCCATCGGCCGCGTCGAGGGGGGGGCCGAGACGGTCATCGCCGCGCTGATCGAGGCGGTGCAGCCGGGCGGCACGGTCGCCATGCCCGCCATGTCCGGCGGCGACGTCTTCGACCTTGCGACCTCTCCCTCGAACGTGGGCACGGTGACCGAGGCCTTCCGTCACTGGCCCGGCGTCGCGCGCAGCTTTCACCCCACACACTCGGCGTGCGCCATCGGCCCCAAGGCCGAGTACCTGCTGCGCGACACCCTCGACCAGCCGACCGCAGTGGGCAGCGAGTCGCCGTGGGGGCGGCTGTCGCGCCTGCCCGAGGGCTACGTGCTGCTGCTGGGCGTCGATCAGGACCGCAACACCCTGCTGCATCACCCGGAGGAGCTGGTGCGCGCGCCTTACCTGAGCACCATCGAGCGCCGGTACCGCGATGAGTCCGGGGTGGTGCGCACCAAGACCATCGAGTTGTTCCCGGGCCCGCACCGCGATTTCATCGGCCTGGAGCCGCTGCTGGTCGAGGGCAAGGCCATGCGCATCGGCAAGGTCGGCAAGGCGGTGGCGCGGCTGATGCACGCGGGCACCACCGTGGACATCGTGGTGGATGCGCTGCGTCGCGACCCCGCGGCGGTGCTGTGCGACAACCCCAACTGTGACGACTGCGTCATGCAGCGCGCGAAGATCAAGGCCCACGACCTGGCGCAACACGACTTCACCGCGTCGGCGCTGCTCGACGAGCTGATCGACGACCTCGCCCACGCCACCAACGGTGGCGAGCACGCGGGCGGGATGCAGGCGATCTGGAACGAGGGCATCCGGGCGGTCGAGCTGGGCGAGGCGCTGGGCGCGCAACTGCTCACGGACGAGGCGGCGGCCGAGGGCTTCGCGACGGCGCTGGCCGAGATGGGGATGGCCCTGAGCTGCCTGCACTGCGGGCTCTCGGGCGAGCAGTTCATGGGCGACGCGAATGAGATTACCGGGCGCATGGCGGACGCCGCTGCGCTGGCGCGCCGGCTCGCGGCGCCGCTGGTGAAGGTGCCCTCGCCGCCGGCGGACACCGACCCGGATGCCGCCACCGCGCGCCTGCGCGAGGCCTGCGAGGCCGCGGGTGAGGGCGTGACCGTAGTGTTCGAGAACGAGCCCGGCAGCGTCTGGGACGGCGGCGCAGCCTGCGAGGCGCCCCTGCTGGCGCTGGCCGGCGAGTGCGACGCGGGCTTCGCCTTCAACGCCGCGCACTTCGCGAACGTGGGCGAGAAGCCGTTCCTCAGGACCTACCGCGCGACCAAGCTCAAGCGTTTCACGCGCATCATCTACGTGACCGACGGCTGCTTCCCGGGGCGCCCGACCTACACCCTCCCCGCACAGGGCAACGGGGAGATCAAGGAGGTGCTCTCGATCTTCCGCGCGCGCAGCTTCGATGGTTCTGTGACGCTGAAAATGGGCGACCGGCGCGGGAGCGATGAATTCGCGCGCCACGCGGCGGCGTTCCGGCGCCTGCTCGAGACGAGCTGAGGCACGTCCGGGGGAGGTGCGCGCAGTCGCAGCGGCGAAGTGCCGTCAGGCCGACAAGCAGCGGAGAGCGAGGGCGTGACAGCCATGTCGGTGCGCAACCTGCTTGGTGGGGTGCTTGCCTGCATGGTGCTGCACGCAGCACCGGCCGCGGCTGACTTTCAGTACAGGTGGGACACCGGCCTTGACTTCACGGGCAGCACCTTCGGTGCGCAGAGCGGCTTCATCCCGCCTGACACCATGGGCGCGGTGGGCCCGAGCCACATCGTCGAGCTGATCAACGGCGCCTATCGAGTCTACGACAAGTCCGACGGGTCGGTCCTCGCGAGCACCTCGCTGAACAGCTTCTGGGACAACTCCGGAGCAGGTTACTCGGGCAGCTATGCCTTCGACCCGCGCATCGTCTACGACCCCTTCAGCGAGCGCTTCTTCGCCTCATCCGTGGACAACGCCCGCGCGGCCAACAACTTCCTGCTGGCGGTGTCGAATTCGTCGGATCCCACCGACGGCTGGACCGGCTGGCGCATCGACGCGGACAGCAACGACACCCATTGGGCGGACTTCGACACCCTGGGCTTTGACGCCGACGGTGTCTACATCGCCGCCAACATGTTCGCCATCACGTCCGGGCCGAGCCGCACGCATGTGCTGGCGGTGCCCAAGGCCGATCTGGTGTCGGACACGCCCTCCGTCGCCAACGGCACCGTCTGGGAAGACATAGACCCCAATAACACGGGCTTCTCCATCCAACCGGTCGTGGATATGGACAACACGGGCACACCCGCCCGCCTGCTCTCGGCCTACAATACCCCCTCGGGCTATTTCAAGCGCTCCAGCATCACGGGCGATATCTACTCTCCGACCCTGGATACCGGCGGCGGGTTCATCACCGTGGACGCCTACAGCGGCCCACCCGACGCCGATCAGCCCGGAACCAAACAGAACATCGACACCAATGATTCGCGCATGAGTTCCAACATCGTGCTGGTCAACGGCAGCCTGTGGGGCGTGCAGAGCGTCACCTACAACGGCAGGTCGGCCCTGCGCTGGTTCGAGATCGATGAGGCCACCAACACGCTGGTGCAGGACGGACTGATCGCCGACTCCGACATGGACTTCTACTACGGCTCGATCGCCGTCAACGACTTCGGTGTCGTGGCCATCGGCTTCACCGGGTCGAGCGAGACCCGGTACGCGAGTTCCTACATCGCACTGGGCGAGACCGACGGTGGTGTGACCTCCTTCCGTGACCCCATGCTGCTGCACGCCGGCGTCGATGACTACCAGCGCCTGGACAGCAACAACCGCAACCGCTGGGGCGACTACTCGGCCACGGTGGTCGATCCGCTCGATCCGTGGTCCTTCTGGACCTTCCAGGAGTTCGTCTCCGCCGACAACACCTGGTCCACGCGTATCACGCTCGTCTACGGCGAGTCCGTGCCCGAGCCCGACACCATCGCGCTGATGGGCATGGGCCTGGCCGCGCTGGTGCGGTTGCGCCGCCGGCGGTCGGTGGCGTAGAATGGTCTGGTCGTGCGCCGACGCAGCCCCCGCCGGCGGCGGGGGCGTTCGCATTCCACTCTGAACGTCAGGAGGTCGCGCACCGACCGTGGCCTCACACAACGACTTCAGCCTCATCATCAGCCGGGGCACCATCGTTGACGGCGGCGGCGGGCGTCCGTTCGTGGGCGACGTCGGCATCGCCGAGGGCATGATCGCGGGCGTCGGCGACCTCGAGCGCGCCGGCGCCGACGAGTTCATCGAGGCGCGCGGCCTCATCGTCGCCCCCGGCATCATCGACTGCCACGCCCACTCCGATCTGACGCTGCTGGCCGACCCGCGCGGGCAGTCGATGATCCAGCAGGGCGTCACCACGCAGCTCAACGGTCAGTGCGGCCTGGGCGTCTTCCCCGTCCGCCCCGAGCACCGCGAGGAGCTGGCCGCCGCGGTCTCCTTCATCGCCGCACCGGTCGAATGGCGCTGGGAGAGCGCCGAGGACTACCTGACCACCCTCGACCGCGCGCGTCCGGCCTACTTCTCGGGGATGATGGTCGGCCACGGCTCGCTGCGCGCCTGGGCCATGGGCTTCGACAGCCGCGCGCCTGGCGATGACGAGCTGCGGGCGATGTGCGACATGCTGCGCGCCTGCCTCGACGCAGGCTGCTTCGGCCTGTCGCTGGGCTTCGAGTACGCGCCGGGCTTCTTCGCACAGGAGCGCGAGATCGTCGCGCTGCTGCAGGTGATCGCCGAGCGCGAGGCCCTCGCCAGCGTGCACACGCGCAGCCAGCGCGAACAGTTCCCGGACGCGGTCGCCGAGGTGGCCGAGATGTGCCTGGCGGCGGAGGAGGCCGCGCGAGCGCCCGGCTCGATCCGCCTGCAGATCGACCACGTCAAGCGCTCGGGGCAGCGCTGCTGGGGGACCATGGACGAGCTGCTGGGGCTCATCGAGAACCTGCGCGAGGGCGGGCTGGACATCGCCTTCGACGTCTACCCCTACATCGCGGGCAGCAAGCACCTGTCGGGATCGCTGCCGCCGTGGGTGCACGAGGGCGGCTCCGCGGCCATGCTCGAGCGCATCGCGCAGCCCCAGACCCGCCGACGCCTGCGGGAGGAGCTGGCGCAGTTCGAGCGCGGCGAGCGCGACAGCAACCCCTTCGAGCTGGATTTCGACCGCATCCTGATCACCGACGTGGGCACCGAGGCGAATCGCGACGCCGTCGGCCGCACCTTGCAGGACGTCGCCGATGAGCGCGGCGCCGACCCGGCCGACGTCTACCTCGATCTGCTCATCGAAGAGGGTGGGCACGTGAGCGCGGTCTTCTTCTCGATGAACGAGGACGACATGCGCGCGGCGCTCGCCCATCCGCTGGGCGCCATCGCCACCGACGGGCTGGCCTTCGCGCCCTCGGGCCCGGCGCATCTGGGCAACCCGCACCCGCGCAGCTACGGCACCTTCCCGCGGCTCTTCGGCAGGTATGTGCGCGAGGAGAAGCTCATGCCCATCGAGGAGGCCGTGCGCAAGTGCACCTGGTGGCCCGCGCAGCGCATGGGCCTGACCGACCGCGGGCGCATCCGCCGGGGCATGCGCGCCGACCTGGTGATCTTCGACCCCAGGCGCATCATCGACACGGCCACGTGGGACGCGCCGCACCATTTCCCGCGCGGCATCGAGTTCGTGCTGGTCGGTGGGCACATCGCGGTCGAGGGCGGCCGGCAGAACCCCGAGCGTTACGGGGGCGCGCTGCTGGCGTGAGG
>CAZTZN010000074.1:0-20959 GCA_964617715.1 uncultured Armatimonadia bacterium
CGCGCAGAACCAGCCGGACGGCATGGCGGCATTGACTGGCGGAGCGTCTCGGCCGGCCGGCGCCCGCGGCCGGCTCGCGCGCTTCGTCCCGCCCTTCGGGCGGACCTGCGCGCGCGTCGCCGGTGGCGGCGGGACCTGCGTCCCCGCCGCTGCGCACTTCGTGCGCCCGCGGGCGCTGACGACTGCGCCGAGGGCCCACGACAACGGCCGGGCGGCCCGGGACAGGCTGTCCGGAAAGGGTCAAATCGTCCAGAATCGGGCGCGCGATGTTCAACTTTGCCCCTGTCAACCTGCACCCAAATCGGGGCCGGATAGGGCATTTGCGGACTTAGCGGATGGGCCCGGGAGGGCCGCTCCTCCTAACGACGGGGCCTGCGCGTGCCGGAGGGTCTGCGACTCGGCTGACATGAAGCCGTCGACCTCAGCGTGCGCCGAAGCGTCGCTCCCACTGTGACCGGCCGACCCACTCCGCGTGACCGTTGGCGTAGACGACGTTCACGCCCGGCTCGATCGGGACGATGTGCGCCCAGCGTCGCGGATGTCTGAGGACAGCCGCCGAGGGTGGCGCGACATCGCCGGCGGCGTCGAAGAACAGCGGCATGTCCTCGTCAATGCTCGCAAGCTCGGCGCCTGCGGCGCGTTCGTTCAGCGCGTAACTCGGATGCCCGTCCGAATCATCGGCCGGACATCGCAGCAGGTGCTTGAGGTCGCCCATCTGAGTGACGGCGTCAGGCCACGCCGCATCCGGCGGCAGCCGCCCGCAGTTGCTCCTCGCATACAGCTCCATCGCCACCGCGAGCTGCTTGAGATGCAGTCGGCAGGTCCGCTCGGCCATCGCACCGTTCTCGGCGTCCCACGCTGTGAAGACGGACACTCCGCGAAGAAGCGCAAGGGAGGTGACGGCGGTGAGTGCGACCGCGCCGATGGTAGCCTTGAGGCCGCGCAGAGCCATCAGTCGGCCGGCAGCGATTGCCGCGGCCAGTGGTAGGACTACCCCGACCGCGTGGAAGGCGGGTGCCACCATCTCCTCATACCAGTTGATCGTGAAGCCCTTCTCCCCGTAGTAGCGCAGGCTGAGCCAGTGGTGGCTGAAGGGCGCGAGCACAAGCAGCACCAGCATGAACGCCAGCCACGAGAAGCGCCGCCTGCTCCCTGTCGCCACGAGCCTCGACCTCCCTCGTTCCTTCACGGTACAAGTGCGCTTCGAGGCGGCGCGCATTACACGATTCCTCACGCAGACCTGGCGAAGGGCAGTGCGCGTCCCCGGCGAAATACGCCAGCTAAGACATTCGGGTGAAAGGGGAACGCCATGCAGATCGCACGCGACGAGCTGCGCGAGATGCTGCGGCTGATGGTCACCATCAGGCGCTTCGAGCTGAAGGCCCAGGAACTGTTCCGCGAGGGGCTTGCGGTCGGCGAGTTCCTCGGCGCCCTGCACTCCTACGAGGGCGAGGAGGCCATCGCGGTCGGCGTGTGCGCGCATCTACGCGATGACGACTACGTGTTCAGCAGCCACCGGGGCCACGGCCACGCCATCGCCAAGGGCGCCGATGTGCGCGCGATGATGGCCGAGCTGCTGGGGAAGTCCACCGGCATCAGCCGCGGGCGTGGCGGCTCGATGCACATGTTCTCGCCTGAGATCGGACTGATGGGCGGGAACGGGATCGTCGGCGGGGGCACGCCGCTGGCGCTAGGACCGGCGTTCGCCGCGCAGTATCGCGGCACCGACCAGGTGACCGTGTGCTTCTTCGGCGAGGGCGCGGCGTCGCAGGGGGTCTTCCACGAGTCGCTCAACCTGGCGTCGCTGTGGCGGCTGCCGGTGATCTACGTGTGCGAGAACAACCTGTGGGCGGCGACCACGCCGATCGACGACGCGTGGCCGGTGCCGGACCTCGCCCCGCGCGCGGAGAGCTTCGGCATGGCCGGGATGACCGTGGACGGGAACGACCTGCTCGCGGTGCACGAGGCGGCGGGGGAGGCCGTGGGCTGGGCGCGCGCGGGTGAGGGGCCCACGCTGATCGAGGCGAAGACCTACCGCCATCGCCCGCACTGCATGGTGATCCCCGAGCACCGGCCGGAGGACGAGCGCGCGCGGTGGGAGCGGCTCGACCCGATCCCGCGCTTCGAGGGGTGGCTGCTCGAGGAGGGGGCGATCGGCGACCTTGAGCTGGCGGACCTGCACACCGAGATCGAAGCGGAGCTGGACGCGGCCGCCGAGTTCGCGCGGCAAAGCCCGCCACCCGATCCGGCGGAGTTCGCGCAGTACATGTGGGCGTAGGGCCACGGAGGAACGTATCATGCGCAAGGTTACGATGGTTCGGGCGCTGAACGAGGCGATCGCCGAGGAGATGGCGCGCGACGAGTCGGTGTTCGTCATCGGCGAGGATGTGGCCGACTGCGGCGGGGTGTTCGGCGTGACCGCCGGGATGGCGAAGCGCTTCGGGCGCGAGCGCGTGCGGCAGACGCCCATCTCGGAGGCGGCCTTCACGGGCCTCGCGGTGGGCGCGGCCATGGCGGGCCTGCGGCCGATCTGCGAGATCATGTACGTGGACTTCGCGACCACGTGCATGGACCAGATCCTCAACCAGGCCGCGAAGCTGCGCTACATGTCGGGCGGCCAGGTGCGCGTGCCGCTGGTGATCCGCACCCAGCAGGGCGGCGGGACCTGCGAGGCCGCGCAGCACTCTCAGTGCCTGGAGGCGATCTTCGCGCACGTGCCGGGGCTGAAGGTCGCGATCCCCGCGACCCCCTACGATGCCAAGGGCCTGCTCAAGAGCGCGATCCGCGACGACAACCCCGTTGTCTTCCTCGAGCACAAGCTGCTCTACGAGGAGAAGGGCGAGATGCCGCGTGAGGAGTTCCTGGTGCCGCTCGGGCAGGCCGAGGTGAAGCGCGAGGGAACCGACGTGACGGTGGTCGCGTGGTCGCTGATGGTCGGCAAAGCGCTGGCCGCCGCCGAGGCGCTGGCGGACGAGGTCAGCGTCGAGGTCGTCGATCCGCGCACGCTGGTGCCGCTGGACTTCGCCGCCATCGCGGCCTCGGTGCGCAAGACCGGGCGGCTGGTGGTCGCGCAGGAGGCGTGCCTGAGCGGCGGGTTCGCGGGCGAGATCCTGCGGCGGGTGTGCGACGAGTGCTTCGACGCGCTGGCTGCGCCGCCGCGGGTGGTCGGCTCGGCGGACGTGCCCATGCCCTTCAGCCCGGCGCTGGAGGCGGCGGTGCTGGCCGGAGAAGAGGAGATTGTCGCGGCGATCAGGGGCGTGGCGGCGTAGCGCGCGGGAACGGAGGCGAGCCGCGGTGGCCTACCCGGGAGTGGTCGATGATCTGCGCATCTGCGCGCGGCTGGGGGTGCCCTCACGCGTGCCGGTGTTCGCGCTGGGGGAGGAGTTCGACGTCGAGATGTTCGGCGTGGACTACCGCGATTACATCCGCAGCCCGGAGCTGATGGTGCGGTGTCAGCTCGCGGCGGTCGAGCGCTTCGACTACGACTGGATCCTGCTGCACCCCGATGACTACATCGAACTCGAGCCGCTGGGGGTAGACACCATCGCCGACGAGCGCATGCCCCCGGCTGCGATCCGCACCATGCCCGCGACCCGCGAGACGCTTCGCCATCTGCGGCTGCCTGACCCCGCGGGCGACGGTCGCATGCCCGCGCACCTGGAGGCGCTCGCCGGGATCAAGCAGGCGCACGGCGACGAGCTGGTGGTCGCGGGCCGCGTGGCGGCGCCCTTCAGTGCGGTGGCGCTGCTCTACGGTATCAGCGACGGGCTGATGCTCATCTACGACGACCCCGAGCTGTTCCGTGACACCGCCGACTTCTTCGTCGAACTGATGACCGCGTGGGGGATCGCGCAGCTCGACGCGGGCGCCGACGCTATCTGGCTGGGCGACTGCGTGGCCGCGTCGGGCTTCCTGTCGCCGCAGCAACACGCCGACTTCGCGCTCGAGCCCGCGGCGCTGGTCAGCGACGCCCTGCGCGCGCACGGCGGCGTGGTCATCTACCACGGTGGCGAGCACTCGCGCGAGCACCTGGAGCTGCAGGCGCCGCACTTCGAGATCATCAACGTGGGGGAGGGCTGCGACCTGGCGGAGATCAAGGCGGCGATCGGAGACCAGGTGTGCCTGTCGGGCAACGCGCACCCCATCGCGCTGATGAACTGCCGGGACCTGGCCGAGGTCGAGGCGGAGACACGGCGCATCGTCGAGGCGGGCAAGCCCGGTGGCGGCTACGTCTTCAACACCGGCGAGGGCATCCCCCGGCAGACCGACCCGGCGGTGGTCGAGACCATGGTGCAGACGGCGAAGCGGTTCGGGGAGTACTGAAGGCTGGCCATAGCTGCCAGACATAGGCAGGTACCGCCCGGCGCCCCCAACTCCTACTGCTCGTCGAAGTACGCCTTTCGGTCTCGGTTGTAGTCTCGCTTTCCTACCTTGGGCAAGTTCTTTGGGCGGCTGTCAACGTAGGTCGCCAACAGCCTTAAGGATCGGTAAGAATCCCGGTCAGTATCGAAGTCGCCGGTGGCACGGGTCTTGAACCACCGCTGGAGGAGACCTTCCCCGAGTTCCTCCGCCATGCGTTTGGCGACCGCGCGCAGGAAACGCACTGCCTCCCGGAAGAAGTCGGGACTAATCTCGAGCATTGTGCCAGTCAAAGCCGGGTCCAGCTGCAGGGCGTCGCTGTGCGTGCAGTAGCCCGCATTGTGACTGATGGAGTGTCTGATCTGCCACAGACGTGCCATCGTGGACCGCTGGCCGTCCTCGTATAGATCATTGCCGAAGATGAGATTGTACCGCTGGTTCACCTCGTCGTGGTCGTACCAGCCCAGGGTCCCGTGGACAAGCAGACGGCCAGGCGTGTTGGCCCCGTAGCGCTGCGACAGCACCGAGTCTATGTCGGGCGTCGGCCATTCGCGTTTCTTCGCGCGTTTCCGCAGGGCGTCGTCAAAAAGGTCGGTACAGTCTATGGCTCGGGCGATGAAGTCCTTCAAGAGGTACTCAAAGGCAGCCATCAGTTGAGCGAAGAGAGCCAGGTTGGCCCTGTCGAGATGCTTGCGCAGAACGCCCTTGTAGCCTCCTGAGTAGTTGGCGTCGTTGTTCAGGTACTCCACAGCCTTCAGGAGCGCTTGGGACTGCGCGAAGAAGAACGAGCAGGGGCTCGTTGCACGCTTCTCCTCGTCACGCTTGACCTGGTCTGTATCTCGTGAACTCGCTGCTGGCACCGGGAACTGCATGCGACCACCCCCAGGGGCCACACAGAACTCTCGAATCCAGTGCAGATGCTATTGCAGACCGACGCTTCGCCACTCACCTATCTCACCGGCCCTCTCCGGTGGCCAAGGCTCGACCTCCGGACATCCGCACCTTCCCGGAGACCATCCTGAATAACGGCAGCGACCAGGCCGGTCTGCCTCAGCCGTGTTCGCGCTCAGCCGTAGAACCACCCGACCGCCAGGCTGCGCAATTTCAGGTGCAGCCGATGGCCCGCTTCAGTCGGCTCGTGCACCCAGTAGGTCAGCAGCACGCGGTTGCGGTCGAAGGTCACGCTGGTATAGGCGAAGCCCCGCTCGGGCGCGTCCTCGAGCACCCGCCGCCGCGAACGTCGGCGCATGTGAACATGCGCCCTCCGGACGACAACGGCAACGACGGGCGAGCGTCCTCAGAGCAGCGAGCCTCCCCAGAGCAGCGAGCCTCCCCAGAGCAGCGAGCCTCCCCAGAGCGGCGAGCCCCCTCAGAGCAGCACCCACACCGGGCTGGCCCAGGCCATCTCCCCGTCGGACTGCAGCACGCGCAGGTAGTAGAAGACGAAGCGCTCACGGTCGTCGCAGGGCTCCAGCGCCAGCGGCTCCAGGGGGTCGTCGTCGGTCCACTCCAGCGTGGTCTCGGAGGCCTCGGGGCGGAAGCTGTGCACCACCTGGTTGTTGCGTATGACCTCCACCTGGGCGAGCCGCGCCTCCCCTGCGATGAAGGCCTCGATCCTGCGCTCGCCGGCGAGTTCTGGATGCTCGGCCAGCCGCAACTCCTCGCCCATGAAGGCGCCACCGACGCGGAACAGCACGATCATGCGCGCCCCCGTGGTGGCGTAGGTGTGCCGGTCGTACATCGCCTGGAAGATGGCCTCGCGCGTCAGCTCCGGTGCCCACACGCCCATCAGGCCGTCGCGGTAGCGGAAGGGTTCGGCGCCGGTGGCGATGGGGTCGCCGGGGTGGCCGTCATGGTCGTCGCCGCCGCCGACGAAGCCCAGGCGCCGTCCCATGGCCAGGGCGCGCTGCACGAAGCCCTCAGGGCGCTCGCCGCTGTCGATGGGCACGTCCGCGAAGCCGCTGCGGGGCAGGCCGGTGGGGCGCATCGGGTAGGGGTTGCCGTCGTGCGCGGAGCGTTCGGAGCTCCCCCAGATGGAGTAGATCTCAACGAGCCGCTCCTGCTCCGGGTCGTGATCGGCCCAGTCGCAGAAGTTGCCCGTGCTGGCCGGGTGGTGGGGGATGACGATGGCGTGATGGTCGCGCAGCGCCTCGAACAGCTCGGGTGGGGTCGGGTAGTGCTCGTCGCCCGAGCGGTACATGGGCTGGTAGTCGGTGTCGTAGTAGACGTTGCGATCGCCCGCGCCGTTGCGGCGCCACTTGGCCCACTCATAGCCGAGCAGCGTGACGAAGCGTCGCGGATCATTGGTCTCCGCGGTCACGCGCTGGATGTGCGCCCAGTGCTCGTCGGTGGTCTCGTAGTCGTGGTCGTGGTCGGCCACCGCGCCGAAGTCGAGGCGGTTGTCGTCGCGCATGCACGCGTAGTAATCCTCGACCGAGCCGATGCCGTCCGAGCAATTGGTGTGGCCGTGGATGACGCCGAAGTAGAGCTGCGATTGGTCGTAGACGGTGATCAGCACCGGGTTCGAGACGTACTTGATGTCGGAGATCTCATCCACGACGATGATGCGGGCCAGGCCACGACTGAGTGCCTTGAAGCCCTCGACGGTGATAACTCCGCCCGGCCCGGGAAAGCTGACCTTTTTCGGTCCGGTGCAGATTTCGCTGTCGCTGAACTCGAACTCCAGCTCCCCCTGGTAAAGTGAGGCGACGTTGCCGAAGACGTCCTCGGCCTTGATCACGACCGCGAACTTCTTCCCCGCCGCGACGGTGGCCGGCGCAAGCACGCGCAGGCGGTCCATCATCCCGCCGACTACGTCGAGGGTCGGCGCCCCCGCCGCCCGCCGGAATCCCGGCACCTCGTCGTCCCGCGGAGGATCCGCCACGAAGACGTCAAAGACCTTGCCGCGCTGGGAGAAGGTCTGCGGGGTGGAGCCCTCGCCGCCGCCGGAGGTGTCGCCGAGGATAACGGTGATCTCGTCCTCGGCCCGCAGCGGCGCCCCGCTCACCGTCATGTCCACCACGATGTCCGCCACGCACTCAAAGGCGGGTGCGCTCACCCGCAGCTCGGCCGCGCCCGAGCACGAGGCGGTCACGTACTCGTTGCGGGCGGGGTCATCGGTCTGCGGGCGCGTCCAGTCTGACTTGTTATCGCGCCCGCCGCCCAGGCGCAGACGCACGATGCCGCCCTCGGGCACCGTGAGCCCCGAGAAGGCCACGCGCCAGGTGTCGCGCACGCCCGCCATGGCGTGGGGCGGGTCAACGCGCGCCTCGGTCAGGCGACAGGTGGGAGCAGCGGTGTCGGCCATGGTATGTGGAGCACCTCCAAGGTATGCGTATGCGAGGAATCCTTCGCTGCGCGGTGGCGCGCTCCTCCGCGCTCAGACGTCGAGGCGACCGGTCGGGCTCGCGAGCGGGGCCTGGCCGCGCAGGCGTTCGGTGAGGCGTGTGAAGCGGCGCTGCTCATCGGCGTTGGCGGCGGCGCGCATCACGCCCTGGGAGTTGCCGATGATAACCGCCAGCTCCTCGGCACGCGTGAGGGCGGTATACAGCAGGTTGCGGCGCAGCATGATGTAGTGGGTCGAGTGCATCACAATGATCGCGCACGGGTATTCGCTGCCCTGTGACTTGTGGATGGTCATGGCGTAGGCGAGTTGGAGCTGATCGAGGTCCTGCGCGTCATAGCTGACGTCCTGGTCTTCGAAGGCGACGGTCACGAAGCGGTTGGCGGCGTCCACGCGCGTGACATGGCCGATCTCGCCGTTGAAGACCTCCTTGTCGTAGTTGTTCACGACCTGCAGCACACGGTCGCCCTCGCGCAGCACCAGGTCACCTGAGCGCACTTCCGCACGCCGCGGCCCCGGCGGATTGAGCGCCTCCTGCAGGCGGCGGTTGAGTTCCGCGACGCCCAGCGGCCCGCGGTGCATGGGGGTGATCACCTGCACGTCGGCGGGCGCGATGCCCAGCCGCGGCACCTCGCGCGTGACCGCGCGGATGACCAGGTCCGCGCCGCGTTCGGCCTCGCGCACGTGCACGAACAGGCAGTCCTCGTCACGGCGGTTGCGCCACGGGACCAGCACGGGTTTCTCGCCGCGGATCAGCCGGTGCGCGTTCTCAACGATCAGCGACTGCGCGGCCTGGCGGAAGACCTCGGTCAGTGTGAACACCGGGACGGCGTCGGCGGCGCACAGGTCGCGGAAGAAGTTGCCGGGGCCGACGCTGGGGAGCTGGTTGGCGTCGCCGATGAAGATGATCTGCGCGTCATCGGGGAGCGCTCGCAGCAGGTCGCAGGCCAGAGGCAGGTCGATCATCGAGGACTCGTCGATGACCAGCGTATCGAGTTCCAGCGGCTGCTCCTGGTTGCGGGTGAAGCTGCCTTTGAACGGGTCCCAGGCCAGCAGACGGTGGATGGTCGAGGCGTCGGCGCCCGCCAGCTCGGCCATGCGCTTGGCCGCACGGCCGGTGGGCGCCGCCAGCGCGACTTCGCGGCCGAGCGCGCGGCAGGCGGCGACGATCACGCGTACGATGGTGGTCTTGCCGGTGCCGGGGCCGCCGGTGATGACGGTAATGCGCTCGGAGAGCGCGTCACACACCGCCTCGGCCTGCCGGCGCGACAGCACCACGCCCGCCAGCTCACCACGTCGCAACAGCCAATCACGCGTCTGCTCGGGAGAGGGGGCGCCCGGCAACGGCTCGGCGGCCAGCGCCAGCAGTCGCGCCGCCACCTCGCGTTCAGCCTGCAGCAGCGCGGGCGGGTAGACCGCCCGGCCCCGGGGCGCATCCTCAAGAGACACCTCGTCGGCCTCGGCGAGCTGCGCCAGCGCGCGCTCGAGCAACGGGCGCTCGACCGCAAGCAGACGCTCGCCTTCGTCGAGCAGCGTGCCCTCGGGCAGGAACAGATGGCCCTCACCGGTGGCCTGGTCGAGGCAGTAGAGCAGCCCGGCCTGCAGGCGGGACGGGTCAGTGGGGCTGATGCCCACCGAGCGTGCGATCCGGTCGGCGGTGAGGAAGCCGACGCCGCGGATACGCCGCGCCAGCACGTAGGGATCCCTCTCCAGCACTTCGATGGTGCGGTCGGCGAAGCTGGAGGCGATCTTGGCGGCGAGGGCGCCGCGGATGTCGTGCTCGTGCAGGAAGAGCATGATCTCGCGGGTGCGGGTCTGCCGCCGCCAGGCGCCGATGAGCGCCGCGGCGCGCTTCTCGCCGATGCCCTCGACCTCACGCACGCGTTCGGGGTGCTCGTCGAGGACCGCGATGGTCTCCTCCCCGAAGTGCTCGACCAGCCGTCGCGCCAGGCCCTCACCGATGCCCTCGACCTGCCCGGAGGCGAGGTAGCTGATCATGGCGTCGGTGGAGGAGGGACGTACGGGCTGATAGCTCTCGAAGCGGAACTGCCGGCCGTAGCGCGCATCCTCCACCCATCGGCCGTAGACGCGCAGGTTCTCGCCGGTCTCGGCCGTGCTGAGGTTGCCGACGGCGGTTACACGACGGTTCCCGCAGCGCAGATGCAGCACCGTCCAGCCGCTGTCGGGCGCGTGAAAAATGACGCGCTCGATGCAGCCTTCGAGGCACACGAGGTCGCGGGCGGGGGGGTCGTCTCTGACCATGGCGCCCTCAGGTTCGAGCAAGGCCCCGCCCGGACCTGCCGGTGCAGCGTCGATCAGGTTGCGGACGCGTCATGAAGTATCATCCACAGGCCGCAGTGTGTACGCATACAGGCGGGGCAGTTCGGTGTCGCCCTGCAGGTCGAAGCGCACCCGGATCGAGTGATCGAGCGGAGCGATGATCGCCACGCCACGCCAGGTGATGGTGTGCGCGATGTCATCGGTGGCAGGCGGATCGCAGTCTGCGGCGCCGTGGCGGGGCAGCGGCTCGCCGGTGTCGGCATCGAGGATCGCGACGCGCAGGCTGCGGTCGGCATCACACGCGGCGTTGACCGTGAGTGTGCAGGGCTCGTGCAGCTCGATCGGCAGCGAGGTCATGCTGCCGTTCGACGCGCCGGAGGCGAGGTGCAGGCAGGTGAAGCCCTGGGAGCGCACGGTGGCGAGGCCGGGTAGGCAGGTCATGCCCTCGTAGTCCGGGCGGCCGGGCCGTTTGATCTGCCGGTAGGTGCCGCCGCCGTAGTAGAGCCGGATCTCGTCATCGAGCACCACCGGCATCGACGGCAGGATGGTGTGCGCGTCGAACTCGCCCTCGGCGCCGAGTGGGATGACCTTGTCGCCGGGTTTGATGTGCACGAAGCGCACGCCGTCGCGGCTGACCGCCAGCTCGATGTCCAGGCGGTCGGGCCCGTGCTGGCACTGATAGAACGCGAGGTAGTAGCCTCCAAGGGGCAGGACCACCATGTCGTGGATCTGGCGCATGGGACCGCTGTGCGTCGCGGGGATGCCGCGCACGCGCGGGTCGAGCACCGGGTTTTCGGGGTACCAGTGCCAGGTGTGCGCGTCCTGGGAGTAGATGAGTGCGCCGCCGCGCCGGCGCAGGTTCAGGCTCATGAAGCCGTAGGCCTTCCAGCGCATGCGCGGGTCGGGCTCACGCTCGTCGAAGAAGACGCTCTGCGGGATCATGGAGAACGGCTTGACGCCGTCGGAGCCGAACTCGACGCGGACCGGCTCGCCGGTCAGATGCAGGCCATCGGGCGAGACGTAGAGCGCGCCGATGAACTCCTCGCGGCGCGGGTCGTAGTCGATGCCGTACTTGCCATCGCGCGTCATCTCGCCCATCTCGCCGGCGTTCCACAGGTAGAGGGACTTGTAGCGCCGGTCCGGGTCGCCCTCGGTGTCGTCGCGGATCATGGTGGGCGCGTGACGCAGGTGCGGCACGATGTTGTTGGCGCGCGAGCCCTGCCACTCGACCAGGCCTACCTCGACGCGCTCCCAGGTGATACCGTCGTCGCTCTCGGCGTAGCCGCCGCGGATGGTGTCCCACCACGGGACCGGTAGGTCGGGCTCGAAGCGCACGCCGCCGTACCACATGCGGAAACGTCCGCCGTCGAAGAGCACCGTGCCGTGGTTGAAGACGCGGTCGCGGTCGAAGTCGTCCGGGCCGCCGGTGGACATGAGCGGGTTGGCCGGGTGCTTCCGGGCGGGGCACAGGGCCAGCTCCACGCTCTCGGCGCGTGCGACCTCGGCCAGGTCGAAGAACATGACCGGGTCGCCGGGCTCGGGGTGATCGGGCACCGGCTGAGCGCGGTAGTCGATGACCTCGGCGGGCGGCTCGGTATGCATAAGCAGGCCGATGTCCGGGCAGGCGCGCGCGTCCTTCTGCACCGACAGCCGCGCGAGCGGGAGCAGGTTGAAGTCGAAGTGCGGCGGTCGCACGAACAGGCGCGGGCCGTTGCACAGATCGCTCCACCCGCTGCCGAGCCAGCGCGTCCAGAAGGTGCCGGCGCGGGTGTTGTCGGCGAAGATCAGCCAGACGACCCCGTGGCGGTCGCGCGCGAGGCCGGGTGAGTGGCACAGGTCACCGGTCAGCCACGGGTGCAGCATGGTCAGGTGCTCGCGCCGGGTCACCCGATCGCCCGCGATGAGCGCCCAGTGCACATGCGGGTAGTCATCCTCGTAGGCGATGAGCGCGCCCTCGTCCAGCGCCATGACGACGGGCTGGCGGCCGTAGTCATCGATGACCAGTGGCTTCACCGCCGGCACGCCACGGGCATCCACGCGCGCATACCAGGCGCGGCCGGGCACGTCGTGCCAGGTAAGGTGCACCGAGCCGTCGGGGCCGATGTCGGCCACCGGCGGGTAGCTGCACTCGGGTCGCGGCAGCTCGTGCGCGCTCCACACGCCGGCGTCGTGCGCGGCGAGGCCGATGGCGTCGCGGCCCTCGTGCAGCTCGACGCGGTAGGTGAGCCACAGGCGCCGGCCGGCGGCGACGAGGTCGCCCAGCCACGCTCCCTCGCCGCGCACCACCACCTGCGGCGGACGCCATGCAGCCTCATCATCGAGATCATGCGCGCCGCAGCAGGTCCACTCTATGCCGCGCTCGCCCGACCACGCCACGTGCAGGACGCCATCGGCATCGAGCGCCATCGATCCGCCCAGCGCGGCGTCGGGCAGCGGCGGGGCCTCAATCGGTCGCAGATCATCGATGTGCTCCGGGGCCTTGTCGCCCGAGACCAGCAGCGCGAGCGGCGCGGCCTCCCACGGGTGACCGCCACGCAGCACGAGTCGACGGCCATGGGGCAGCGCCAGCGCCTGTCGGCCGTTGTTGGGCGCGCGGTAGTAAAGCTGCAGCAGGCGGTTGAGCATGGCTCGCCTCCGGCGGTTGCCCCGGGCCCGCCGACCGAAGTGTCGGCGGCGCGGCTCGGGGGCCGCATGCTACTGCTTCGGCACGGTCAGGGTCACGCTGTCGCCGGTGGGTACCGTCACGGTCAGGGCCTCGGGCGCGACCAGGTCGAACCACGGCGCCGGGGTGAGGGTCGCGCTCACTTCGGCCACGGTCGGGTTGTGTACCGCCAGCGTGAATTCGCCCGGCGCGGTCTGCACCAGCGTCAGGAACAGCTCCGGGTTGTTGCAGGTGAACGGATGGCCGATGAAGATGCTCGCCGGTTGCGGGTCCCGGGCGGTCAGGTCGAGGTGCGCCCACGCGGCGCCCTCGTGCATCGCCAGCGGCCGCCACAGTCGGGTCTCGCGATCGAGCATCACCGAGCCCCAGCGGTCGTTGAGCCCCTCCACAATCACCGGGAGGATCGCCGGCAGGCTCTCTTCAGGGATGACCGTGCCCGCGAAGCCCGCGCCTCCGCCGTCGATGGTCAGCGCGTAGAGCGTCGAGGTCACCGCGCCCTGCTCGGCGGCCACCGTGTAGCCGGGCGAGCCATCAAGGCCCATCAGATCGCGGAACCGCTCGGGGAGCCGGTCGGAGGGCAGCGTGTCATAGCCACCGGCGAAGGCGATGTAGCGGAATGAGAAGCGGTCGCCGGCGCGGAACGGCCGCCCGCGCAGGGGCAGGCCGATGTTGACGCGATACAACGGCGGGCCGACGTAGTAGGCCTGCAATCCGTCGGTAAGGCTGAACAGCCCGCCGGGCCCGTAGAGCGAGTGATAGAAGTAGCCGTAGGCGCCGGTCGGGAAGGGCGCGCTCCAGCGCTGGAGCTGCGGGCGGTCGTCGTAGTTGATGCCGAAGGTCACGTCGTTCGCGCCGGTGTGGGCGATGATGCAGGTCGAGTAGCCCGCGTCGGCGTAGGGTGCGCCTGCGAAGGCCACGTGCAGCGGCATCGCGCGGTCGTCGGAGAAGCGCCCGTCGCGCAGCATTTCGATCTCGCCCTCGACCAGCACCGGCGCGGGCAGGTGCCCGGGGTGGGTGAAGGTGGTGTAGCGCAGGCGGCCCTTGAAGATCTGCATGGGCTCGATGGGGCCGAGGTTGTTCCACGAGTTCCACACGTTCACGCCCTCGGGGAACCTGTGCTCGAAGGTGGTCTCCTCGATACACACATCGGCGGTGGCCAGCGGGCGCAGGATCCGGCGGTTGACCCGCCCGCCTTCGGCGCCCTGGTCGGTGTGCACGTGCACGGCGGGGATTATCTTGAGGTGGCGCTCGGGCTGGCCGTCGTAGCCGGGGAAACGGTACATGTCCTGATTGAGCGCCACGAACAAGTCATCGGTGAGCGGGCCCTTGGCCATGACCGGCATCGGCCAGGTGCCGACCGTCGAACCGTAGGGCCCGTCGGAGGGCAGGCAGGCGTAGGAGAGCGTGTTCATGCGGTCGCTGCAGTACACATGCTCCATCAGGTGGTTGCGGTCGAGCAGCTCGCCGCCCCAGGCGGTGCGCCCGTTGGCGTCGGTGACCACCAGCGTGAGGTTCTTCTGCTGCTCGTGGACCAGGGGGATCTCGCGCTCGAACTCAGTGGCGCCACCGGCGTCGAAGCGGCGCACCAGGCGCGGACCGTCGTAGACGAGCACCTCGCGCAGGCCGGCGTCGGAGGTCACTCGAAAGCGCGCCGCCCAGCGGTAGCGGGTCCAGTCCCACCAGTAGCCGTTGGCCACGTAGTCGCGGTCGCTGAGCCACTGCCAGTATTCGATCTCAGGGCCGTTGGTGACCCACGAGGTCGGGCGGAAGTCCGAGCGCGGCGCAATCTTCCCGCGCAGCTCGTCGAGGCTGTAGGCCAGCAACACCGTGTGCGGCTCCTCGCCGCCGGGCATGGCGGCAAGCTGGTCGGCGCTGTCCATGAAGTTGAGCGCGACCGGCACCGGCCACTCCCCCGCCGCAGCCAGTGCGCGGTACTCGTCCTTCAGCTCATCAACGCGCTCACCGTTGCGCCAGGTCTCGATGGGGATCGCCTGGCGGTAGCAGCGCGTGTCCCACCACGGCACGCCGCCCTCGCCGCGGTAGATGGAGACCAGGGCGGGGAGGTTCTGCTGCATGTACTTGCAGAACGCGAGCCCGCGCGGCTTATCGCCGAGCACCCAGAACTTGCGCGTGCCCGGGACCAACAGGCCCGCGGCGGGCCACCTGAGGTCCGGGGCCATGACTACGTAGTGATTGCCGGTCTCGTCTTCACAGTCGAGGCCGGCCACCAGCAGGAGGTCATCGCTGCTGAGTGTCCGGCACTCGTCCTTGAGCCGCGTGAAGTCGGCCTCGGAGATGTCGGTCAGCGGCTCGGCGAAGATGACGAAGTCGAGGTCGGCGGCGCGCGCGGCGGCGGCGTACTCAGCGGCCGTTGATGCGCCCACCGAGTAGCCGGTGCGCGGGCCGATGACGCCGTGGAAACGCTCTTCGGGCCGCCAGTAGCCCCAGGAATCCTTGGGCGGCGGGACGACGAGCTGCGGCGGCGCGATGTCACCCTCATCGGTCGTCGCGCCGCCGAGCGCGCCCGACGCCAGCGACGGCTCGCCCAGCCAGTGCAGCAGGTTCAGCATCAGCGGCTCGAAGTCACTGGGCTTGCCCAGCAGCCCCGGCCCCATGGTCACCCCCTCGCACGCGGGGGCGAGACCACCGTGGATGTGGTAGGAGCCGTCCACGCCGCAGAACGCCAGCCGGCCGGGCCCTACCTGCTTGACCGCCAGCAGCGGCACCGGGCCGTCGATGCGCCCTGATGGCGCGTGGCTGTCGATCTCGCTCATGTTGAAGGTGTACGGGCTGACCCAGGCCGACGCGGCGGTCTCGACGAGCACCGTCCAGGTGTCATCAACCGCGAAGGGCGAGGTGTTGGCGTTCCACACCTGCCCGCCATCGGGATAGACCGGGTACCACAGGCCGCGCACCCCCTCGGTCACGGGATGGTCGGCGAGTCGGTCGGTGTACGCGAAGGGTGCATTGACCAGCGTCGCGGTCTCGGCGAGCGGGTCGTGGATGGTCGCCACCTGCACCTCGAGGCCGTGCGGGCGGTACATGGCCCACAGCGAGGGCAGGCGCTGCGGGCCGGGGTGGGACATGGCCAACACGCCACCCCCCGCCGCGAGAAAGTCGTCGAGGGCGACGAGCTGCGCGGTGAACCGCGCGGGGGGGCCGTGGCTGTTGTCGTCCCAGTTGGGCACGTTGAGGTAGACGATGACGTTGTAGTTCGCAAAGTCGGCGGGCTCGATGGCGTTCACGTCCGCTCGCGTGACGTCGAAGCCCGTCTCGTGCATCTGACGCAGGAACTGTTTGAAGTAGGTCTCGTAGTGCTCCTGGCGGCGCAGGTCGAGAAACAGCACGGACGGTCGAGCCGGCGCGTCGTCCTGCGCCGGGGCCCAGGCGGCGGCGCCGAGCAGCGCGGCGATGATGAGCGCGCGTCCGATCATTGAATTGACCTCCCGGTGGCCGGTCATCATGCTCGGCAGGTGGTCGCCCGGACCGCAGGGCCACACCCGGGGGATTCATCGCCGGACGGCCGGTGATCTGTCGCGCCGGTCCGGAGATCGGCGCCCGTGGGCCGTTCGGTGACGCTCTCAGACCCGGGCGTGTGCGACCCGACGTCGGCGTCCGCGGCCACTGTGCTCACGCCCCCACCGCTGATCCTCGCGCAGGGCCTTCGGCGGCCGGTTGACGCGGCCTCAGTAGGAGTACAGCCACGCCCCGCCGGTGTCGTAGACGTCGGTCGTCGGCCCCGAGCCCATGTTGTTGATGATGGTCATGGAGGTCTGGTTGTCCATGTCGATCATGTTCTGCATGATGTTCATCATGCCCGGGGTTATGCCGCTGCTCGACTGCCCGGACGCCGCGCGCTCGGCGGCCCGCTGCTGGGCCCACTGGTCCATCTGCTGGTAGCCCGCCATGTAGGTCGGATCGTTCTCGTAGTAGCTGGGGATCGGGCTCTGCTGCCACTGCTGCTGCCACTGCTGTGCCGCAGCCATCTGCTGTTGCGCCTGCGCCTGCTCCCACTGGTTGCGCAGTATCCCCCACCGGATGTCCATCTGCGAGAGTATGAGCTTCTCTTCGGGCGACCCGCTATTGTAGCGGTCGATGATCTGCTGGCCGAACTGCAGGTACTGCTCCTGCGTGAGCACCACCGGCTCGCCGGTCATCATCTGCATCTGGAAGACCACGTACTCCAGCATGGCGTTGACGTCCTGGATGGTGAGCGGCATGTCGGTGCCCGCGCCGGCCAGCACCTGCTGGTTGGCGGTGGCCCCCTGCATGATGACCTGCGCCAGCGGCAACTGCGGCGCCGCCTGCGCGGTCTGGATGAAGGTGTTGGCGTAGTCCTTGCCGGAGGCGCTCGCGGTCCTCGGGCGAGAGCGTCGCCAGCAGACCGGGGATCGCGCGCACACCCTGCTCGAAGAAGACGATGGCCTCGGCAGGGGCCATCAGTCAGAAGTCGATCAGCGCTCGCTGTGCGATCGCCTCCTGGCCCTGCGTGAGCATGGTGCCGAAGGCCCACGCCAGCAGGCCGCCGTAGATGTGCACGTCGCGCTGCAGCAGCTCCGCGCCACCCGGTGCGGTCGCCAGCACCTGCTCGGGGTCCGCGGATGTGAAGCTGCAGCCGGGGAGGTGGGCGCCGATCGCGGCGGCGGCCTCACCCGGCTGAGCCTGGCCTCTGCCGTCTGCCCCCTGTTCGACCGCCTGGGGCGCAGCGCCGGCGATGACGCCCTCGGGCACCTCGATGCCGATGGGCTTGCCGAGGAAGCACTTGATCTGCAGCCACTTTTCGCCGACCTTGCGCAGGAGCAGCAGCTCCAGGTCGTCGGTGGGCTGCGTGTCGGCCGCGAACTGCGCCAGGTCGTCGATCGTGGGTGGGATGCGGTAGCAGTCGGTCTCCTCGGGCATGCGCACCGAAATGAGTACGTCACCGGGCTGCACCCCGGTGGTCGCGGCCATCGAATCGGCGGCGACGGCGCTTACTCCCACCCCGACCTGCTCGCCGTACGCGGCCTCCACCTCGACGAGCTACGCGTCGGTGAGTTCGACCAGGGTCATACCTCCGAATGCGACCGGGTCACTGAGAGAACCTGTGGCGCAGGCGAGCAGAGCGACGAGAAGGCACGGGGCGGCAAAGCGCATCGGCACGGTGATCACTCCTCCGGGCTCATGCTGGCTGTGCCCCCCGTCTGTGTTCGCCGGGTTGCATGGACGGGTTACCTTCGGTCAGATGGTCGAGATCAGCGCGGCCAGGCGCGCCTCCCAGATCACGCCGTCCAGCTCGGCGCGCATCCCGGCCAGACGCGCGGTCATTTGCTTCCACGTGTCAAGGCCGAGCGGCTGTCCGCCGTCGATCTGTTCGGCAAACCCCGTCAGCTCTGCGCGGTAGCCGGCGATGCGTCGGGCCAGCTCGTCGGAGGCGCCCTCCTGCCGGTCGTCGGCGAACGCCTCCGCTACCTGGGTCAGCAGCGCGTCTCCGTCGGCGATGCTGTGGCGTGCCAGCATGCGGTAGGCGGCATCCACCAGCGCGGGCGGGCCCTCGAAGACGATGGCGCCGATGCGCCCACCCTTGCGATATTCGGCCTCCAGCGCGCCGAGACGCGCGGCGTCGGGCGAGAGCACGGCGTGGCCGAAGCGCTCGGGGTCGTGGAAGTTGGCGGCGGTCTGCGCCCAGTTGCTCCACTGCTTGTCCGCGCCCAGGTAGCGGTCGCGGCAGACGTTGAAGCCCACCACCTGCCCGACTTCGGGCGCGGCGCCCATGTCGGCCCAGGGGATCGCGACTTCGAGCGTCCACGCGCCCTCGCCGATGGTGGTCGCAGCCCGCACGTGCGCACTCCAGCTCGGATCGGTGCGCACCGAGTCGTAGATGCTGGCGGCGGCGTTGATGCCGAACTGGTAGTACAGCCGCTGATCGTGGTCAGGGTCCACGAAGATCTCGATGGTCTCCCCGTGAAAGACCTCGCGCGAGTCGCGCGCATGGCCGACCTGGCTGAGCTTGCCGAGGTTGGGTTCGGCGCACACCACGCCGAAGTAGATGTACTCTTCGTCCCAGAGCACCCGCACGGCGGTCTGCGGCTCGATCAGCTCGGGCCGGTTGTAGTAGGTGAAGCCACCCGACAGCGGCGCACGCCGCCACGCCGCCTCATCGAGCATGCCATCGATGGTGATGGCGCCCTCGGCGCGCGGGCACGGGTAGACACGGATATCGTACTGATCCTGAGCATGGCAGGTCGCCGCCAGGGTGAGGGCGACCAGCCCGATCGTCATGGCGCGCACAGTAATCCCTCCCGAAGGTCGTGCCGACCTTGCGGTGTCACCGCACGTTGAGCGTCGCCGAGGTGTCTCGGTGCGAGAACAGCTCGCGGGCGGTGATGGTATACCCGCCGGCCGGATCGTTGTACGCCAGCGGAATGGCGAACTCGACCGGTTCGGCGCCGGCGATGATCACCTGGTCGAGCCAGTCGAGCTTCCTGTCGCCGGCTCGGGCGCTGACCTTGAAGGCGTGCAGGCCCTGCGCCCCCGGCACCGAGATCGACGCGGTGGCGACCGTGCCTCGCGCGGGCGTGTCGGGCTCGATCTTGAGGATCGGGGTCGCTACCGGCGCATCGGTCAACGCGAAGAAGCTCGCGCGGCAGGGGATGATCTCGGTCTCGAAACGGTCGGTCCTGCCCAGGTAGCGCCGGCTGCGCAGGTCGTAGATGTGGCGCGGCGCGGGCAGCACCACAGTCGCGGTCTCACGGTTGCCCGACTGGCGGAAGAGCGAGACGATTTGCATGTCGCCATCCTGCCAGCGCGTGACCTCGAGGTTGCGCAGCCGCCCGCCGTCGGCGGTCAGCAGGTGCATGGCAGGTGGATGCCCGCCCGCGCGCCCGATCAGCTCGAGCATCAGATCGGCCACCGCAGACGGCGTGTCGGCGGCGGCCAGCGGGGGCAGGCTGGCCGCGGTGAAGTTGAGCAGCACCGCGGCGCCATCGCCGAAACGGTTAGTAATGACCAGCGGGACGCCATCGGCCTCGCCGCGCGCGACGCCGGTGGTGACGGTGACGGTCGGGTCAACGCGCAGGCTCTCGAGCGCCACGCCCTCGGCGGGCTCGGCCGGGCCGACGGCGGCCGCCGCGGGGCCGGAGGTGCTGATGCCGAAGACCTCGTCGAGCAGACCCTGCGCCAGCGGCCTGCAATGGCCGTCGTAGATGGCCGGGCGCACGTCGGCGATGACCACGCCGCCGCCCGCCACGAAGTCGCGGATCACCTGCGCCTCCTGCGGCCCCAGCGCCTCGATGCGCGGCAGGATCAGCAGCCGGTAGCGATCCGGATCGAACTCGCCCAGGCGCAACATGCGGTCGGTGACATAGCGGAACTGGTAGCCGAGGTCGCGCACGATGTTCTGGAAGCCCACATGCGCGGACTCGTAGCTGCCGTAGCTGGGGCCATCCTCGACCTTGCAGGCGAAGGTGGACGGGTAGGAGTAAAGCATGGCGATCTCGTCGTCGAGCATCTCGGAGTGCAGCAGCAGGTCACCGAGGCCGTCGCGGACCACCTGCGTGTCCTCGAGGATCTCCTTGACCGCGGGGAAGGGCCGCAGGTCCGGCGCCAGCCAGCCGTGGAAGCGGCCGATGCAATCCCAGCGCCACCACCACACCGCGTCGCAGCCGCGGGTGATCATGCGCCAGTACTTGGCGAGCAGCGAGTCGGCGTCCTTGGTGTAGCCCATCCAGTTGGCGCGCGGGAAATCGCGCGGGGCGATGGAGCGGATGACCTCGTCGGCCACGCCCGGGTAGGGCGACCAGAAGCCGTTGCTGCGGATGATCAGGTCGAGGTCGTCACCGGCGGAGAACCGTCCGGCGCCCTCGAAGCCGGTCTTCGCCTGCGGGTCGATGGCCGAGTAGGCGCGGGCGTAGGCCCGGCAGAACTGCACGAAGTTCCATGACTGGAAGGCCTGGCGATCAAACCAGCGCGGGTAGTTGCCCTCGGCGAGCGAGTTGGCCTCTTCGTCGTCGCCCTCCCTGGACAGGCCGACCTGCGCCCAGTCGGTGAAGTCGGTGCCCCATGAGGCATTGAGAGCGTTCAGGTCGCCGTAGACCTCCCGTAGATACCGCCGGTAAGCCTCGGCGCAGTACGGAGACAGACACGAGCCGGTGGTGGTCACTTCGTCGCCGAGCGACCAGACGAAGACGCCGTGCCGGCGCGAGGGCAGATACTTCTGCGCCACCTCCTGCACGTGCGCCCGGACCGCCTCCTCATCGTTCCAGCAGAACGGCTTCATGATGCCGTTCTCGTCCTTGGGGGTCATGATCCGCGTGGTGTAGGGCACCCAGGCGATGTCG
>CAZTZN010000075.1:0-1935 GCA_964617715.1 uncultured Armatimonadia bacterium
GTGGCGCGAGGGCAGCCTGACCATCGAGCCAAGCGGCGAGGAGCAGGTGGCGCGCGACACGATCGCTTACCGCTACTCGCTGCGCCTTGACGACGGGCGCTACGTTCGACGAGTGGTGCCGATCATTGCATCCGCCTCGGTGAAGCGCGATGGCGAGATCTGGGCGCTGACCGACACCCTGCGCCTGGAGGCGAACTGGCCGTTCCACCTGATGTACTCGAAGCAGGCAATCACCAGCGTAGCCGGGCGGACGCGCGCGGTGGAGATTACCGCGCGCAACTGGTCGCCCATGGACCTGCACCTGCAGCTCAGCGGTTCGGGGCCTGATGGCTGGTCGGTGACGCCGGCGATGCGCAGCATCGACGCGCCGGCGCTGGCGGACACGCCCTTCGAGGTGACGATCACCCCGCCGGCCGACGCCGAGCGTGGGACCTACGAGGTGCGCGTCGTGGCCAACCAGGCCTCAGGCGAGGACACCGGCTTCATCGCGGTGCTGCAGGTCAACGTGCTCGATGCGCTGGTGCCGATGCTGTCGGGCGAGATGGCGTGGGAGCGGCCGCCGGCGGAGAACCGCGCGCGCATCCGCCAGGCCTCGACCTTCGCGGTCTACGCGGATGCGGGCGAGGAGATCGGCGTGAACATCAGCAACATCCGCGTCACTCGGTACGTGGATACGCTGAGCTGGCGGCTGCTGGGGCCGGAGATGGAGCTGGTGGACGAGGGCACCATTGCCGTGGATGAGAGCGCACAGATCGCGCACGTGGCCGAGGTGGGCGGGACCTACTACCTGGAGGTGGTGCCCAAGCAGGGCTCCGCCGACGTGGTGTTCGCCAACCGAGCCGTCGCCGAGATCGCGACCGAGCAGTCGCCGTTGCAGCTCTTCTGCAGTCCGGTCACGCGTTGGTTCTACGTTCCCGAAGGGTCGAAGGGCTTCCGATTGGGCGCGCGCGACGGTGGCCCCACCGAGACCGCGCGTTTTGTCATCACCTCGCCTGACGGCAGAGTTGCGTTCGAAGCCGACGGCAATTACAATGGTGCGCAGTTCGAGGTCGCGGTTGAGCCCGGCGAGGCCGGAAAGCCGTGGACCATCAGCGTTGAGCCCGTGCAGGACCTGGCGTTCTGGCTCTCAGGGGATGTACTGCCCTACCTGTCCAGCTCGCCCGAGCGTATGCTGGTGCGTGCTGGAGCCGGGGAGTGACACTGTGCGCGGGTGGCCTTCGGGCCGAGTGAGTGTCGCACGAGATCAGAGCGGGAGTTGACTGATGTCGGCGGAGCAGCACTCGACGCAGACGACGTCGCACGACGCCCGGGCGGTGGTGGAGCAATACGCGGGCTTCACCTGGCGCGCGCTGATTATCGCGATCATCGCGACGGTGCTTGCCAGCTACTGGATCGACAAGACCGAAGTGATCATGCTGTTCACGCAGATCACCGAGTCGGTGCCGCCGATCCCGGCAGTGGGCTTCCTGGTGCTGCTGGTGGTGCTGGCTCCGGTGACCCGCCGCATGTCGCGCTACCTGACGCTGACGCGGCGCGAGATCATCGTCATCTACGTCTTCCTCACCGTCTCCACGTCGATGGCCGGGCCGGCGATTATCCGCTTCCTGGTGAACATCATCCCCATCCTGTTCTACCTGGCCACCCCGACCAACGGCTTCGCCGACTACCAGCAGTACATGCCCACGTGGATGGTGCCACACGACCCCGAGGTGCTGCGCACCCTCTACGAGGGTTCGGAGGCCGGCCGGATTCCGTGGGGCCCGTGGGCCACGCCGCTGGTTGCCTGGGGGATCTTCTTCTTGAGCTTCTGGCTGATCCTCATGGGCGTGATGGCTATCCTGCGCCGCCAGTGGTCGGAGAAGGAGAAGCTGACCTATCCGCTGGAGTACCTCCCGCTCGAGATGACCCGGGGCCTGGACGCGGGAAAGCTGCTGG
>CAZTZN010000075.1:1945-20951 GCA_964617715.1 uncultured Armatimonadia bacterium
CAACCCGGTCATGTGGGTGGGCTTCACCGTGGCGTTCGTGTACAACGTCACCAACATCGTCAATGCCTACATCCCGTCGGTGCAGGCGCTGGGGAAGTACTACGACATGGGCGCCCTGTTCACCGAGCGGCCGTGGAGCGCCATCAGGCCGCTGGCGTTCCACTACCGCCCGGCGGTGATCGGCTTCGGCTACCTCATGAGCACCGAGGTGGCGCTGAGCACCTGGGTATTCTACCTGCTGGTTCGGCTCGTCGCGGTGGCGGGCGCCGCCATGGGCTACGAGCCCGCCGGCTTTCCCTTCCTCAAGGAACAGAGCCTGGGCGCGTACATCGTGCTGGGCCTGGCGCTGCTGTGGGTTGCGCGCCATCACATCGCCGAGGCCTTCCGCAAGGCAGTGGGCATCCTGCCCACGGATGCCGACGCAAACGAGCCCATGAGCTACCGACTCGCCTTCATCGTCCTCGGGGCAGGGTTAGCCTGCTGGGTTGCATGGGTAATGTACGCAGGAATGAACCTGCGCACCACCGCAGTGTACCTGACGCTGGTGCTGCTGTCGGCAATTGTGTATGCTCGTATCCGCGCCGAGACCGGCGTGCCCATGATCTGGGCGTTCCCGTACGGCGCGCATCACAAGGCGATCACGCAGATATTCGGCAGCAAGTGGCTGCACCCGACCGACTCGTGGGCCAACGCGACCATCTTCTCAACCTTGCTGTTCATGTCCCGCGGGTATTTCCCGTCGCTGGTCGGCTACCAGGTGGAGGGCTGGCAGCTCGCCCAGTCGGTCAGGATGCGCCGCACTGCCATGAGTTGGGTGCTGATCTTCGCGCTGGTGGTGGGATTCTTCGTAGGGATGTGGCTGCACCTGCGCTCCTACTACCAGTGGGGCGCGGGCGGCCTCAACGCCCTGTCTGGCTGGGGGGCGGGCGAGGCCGAGCAGCAGTACGTGACGCTGGTGAGCTATGCCAGGGGCGATGCCCCGCCCGACATGGCCCGGAGCATCGGCATCGCCAGTGGCGGGCTGGTGGCTCTGGCGCTGGTGGTGCTGCGCAGCGTGTTCCTGCGCTTCCCGCTGCATCCACTCGCTTACGGGATGGCGACGTCGTTCGGGCACAAGCTGTGGGGCCCGTTATTCATGGTCTGGCTGGTGAAGACACTGATCTTCCGGCTCAGTGGCATGGCGACCTATCGTGCGCTGATACCGGGCTTCATCGGCCTCGCGCTCGGTCACTTCTTCACAGCGGGTGTTCTGTACGGACTGGTGGGCACCTTCGGCGGCGAGCAATTCCAGCGCTATGGTGTCTGGTTCGGATAGCGGCGTGCATGATTGGGGGGCGCACGCGCATGAGACCACGGTTGATCGGGAGAAAACGGCATGCCACCTATGGTTCTGGTCGTTGATGATGATGCCGCTACCCGGAAGATGATCGATACCGCACTGACCGGTGCGGGCTATGAGGTCGTGTGCGCGGCCACTGCGGCCGAGGCGGTTGAGGCCATCAACCGGGAGGACCCGGACATCGTCCTGCTCGACCTCATCCTGCCCGACGGCGACGGTGTGGACCTGTGCCGGCGGGTGCGTAGTTACTCCGAGGTAAGCATCATCATGGTCACCGCCAAACGGGATCTGACCGACCGTCTGGCGGGGCTTGACGCCGGAGCCGATGACTATGTGACCAAGCCGCTGTCGATGGGCGAGCTGGTGGCGCGCGTGCAGGCGCTGTTGCGCCGGCGGCGGATGCGCGAGCAGGACCAGGCGGCCGACACCCGCTTCGGCGCCATCACGCTGCAGCCCTCGAAGCGGCTGGCGAGGATCGAGGGCCGCGAGGCGCGCTTGAGTGAGGCTGAGGCCGGGGTGCTGGCGGCGCTGATTGAGGCTGAGGGCCGCCCGCTGACGCCGGGCGAACTCGCGGGCAAGGTCTGGGGGGAGGGCGAGAGTGACCCGATGGTGCTGGCGACCCACATCACGAACCTGCGGCATAAGCTGGAGGAGGATCCGGCGCAGCCTCGGCACATCCTGACCGACGGCGATGGCGCCTATCGTGTCCAGTAGGCCAGCAGGCCGACAGTCCTCGGCATACCGAGCCGGCCCGCGCTGCAGGCGCGGGCCGCGCGCGTGTACGTAGAGCGGTGTGAGCGCAGGAGGCGGGGGGAATACGGGGAACTGCTCGGCGGTGAGCACATGTCGGGCAGGGAGGCCGGTAACATGGCAGGCAGGTTCCGCATTGCACTGCATCTGATCACGTGGCGTGGAGAGCAACATGAGAACCTCGAGAAGTGTCTGCGCGTGGCCGCGGAATGTGGCTACGACGGCGTCGAGGGGATTGCGGCGGACAGCGCCGACGAGCTGATCACGAAGGCGGCGCTGGCGGCCAGGTGGGGGCTGCACATCGTCAATGTGGGAGGGCCCGATCCGCAGGCGCGCGTGCTCTACAATTGCGCGCTGGGCAACGAGGCGGTGGAGGTTACGTCGGCGCGCAAGGCCGATTACGGTGGGCCTGATATGAATCCCGACGACTTCGCACGCGCGGCGGCCGACCTCGAGCACCTCATCGAGCTGGCGGTGAGCCTGGGGATGGCGCCTTTCCACCATGCCCATCGCGGCACGGTGATCGAGACCGGAGAGGACGCCGACGCCATGCTGGCTGCCGCGCCGCGGCTGCAACTGCTGCTCGACACCGGCCATCTGCTGTGCTGCGGCGCCGACCCGATCACGGTGCTGCGTCAACACACCGGCCGAATCGGGCACGTACACCTCAAGGACTTCGTGGCCCGCGATCCGGCGACGTGGAACAATTGGGAGAGCAAGTGGGGTGAGGACGGGCAATTCGAAGAGCTGGGCAAAGGCAACTTCGGCTTCGACGTCGGCCGGTTCATGCGCGAGCTGGACCAGTCGGGCTACCAGGGGTGGGTGAGCATCGAGCAGGACACCTCGCGGCGCGCGCCGGAGCTGAGCGCGAAGGCCAACCGTGACCTGCTGCGCTCCCTGGGTTACTGAGATCGTGGTTGCGCAGAACCGCCGGCGGCCGGGCCATGGTGGCCCGGCCGCCGCAGCAGAGGTCCGAGCCCGTCGTCAGTCGCCGGGGGGCGTCTCCGAGGACGGCGAGCCGTCATCCCCGCCCACCGCGGTATCGCTCTTCTTCAGCGCCTCAATGTCCTCGGGCAGATCGCCCATGAGGAACTGCGAGATCTCGACGATCTGCGAACTCTCGCTGGTCTTGCAGTAGTAGTTGCCCTCATCGGTCTCGTCGCCGATCAGCACCTCTACCGGTTCGGCGTCGCGCAGGTGGATGGTGATCGCCGTCTGCGGCACGGCGAGCCCGCACTCGCGCAGTTTGGCCCGGTCGGCCGACTCGGTGACGAACTTGACCGCGCTCAGGTCCTCGAGATCCCACAGGATGTCGTCGATGACACTCTGGCGGGCGTCGAAGGACCGCGGCTTCTCGACGCGCCAGCCCTCGGGCCGGCGGGCCACGGTGAAGCTCAGGCCCTTGGATCGCTGGACCACGATGCGCTGCACGTCCGCGCGGTCGAAGCGCAGCACGCTCTTGTCACGGAGGTCGAAGGCACTCTTGCGCACTTTGTCGAGCACGTCGGCCTTGACCAGCAGCACCTCATCACGCTGGGAGGTGCGCGTGTAGACGATGTTGGTACTGCTCGGCGGATCGCCGATCTCCAGCTCGGCGGTCTTGCCGAAACTGACAGTAAGTGTGCTCCCGTCTGCCATGGTGAGCGTAACGCGGGCCTGCGGCTCGTCCAGGCCCAGTTCGGCGTCGGTCTTCTCCTCGGTCAGGAAATCCTGGGCCCGCAGGTCACGCAGAGCATCGACCAGAGACTTGGAACTCCACTCGTCGGCCACCACCTGCAGTGGCGCAGTCATGCGCCACTTGACGTCTTCCTCACCGGTCGCTCTCGCCAGCACAATCTCCTGGTCGCCGTGGGAGAGATCCACGCCGACGACGTCGTCGCTCTCAAATCGCGCGACCTTCTTGTCACGCAACTGCTCCGGCTTCTTCCACAGCGTGGTGCGCAACATGGCGGAGACCACATAGAGCTTGTCATCGCCACCTCGCCGGCGGGCGCCGGAAACCCGCGCGTAACGCTCGCTGCCCAACGGAGTCTCGTCGCCCACGATCACCTGGACCTGGCGGCCATCGGTGGTGGTGAGGGTGGCGGTGAGCGCGGCGTCGGTGAGGCCGAAGTCCTCGGAGTTGAGGTCAATGTTTTCGCGGCTGCTTGTCGGCTTGAGTTCGGCGACCGCCTTGATGAGGCGGTCCACCTCATCGGGGTCGGCGAGCCCTCTGAAGGGCTCGGTGATGACCCAGCCGTCCCCCTGCTTCTCGAGCACGATGGTGGGCTCGTCGGCGCGGTCTATACGCAGGCTCTGGGCCAGCGCAGGATCGATGCCGAAGACCTCTTCCTTTTCCGGAACGCGGTGCTTCTCCTGGGTGAGGACCCACGCGAGAAGGGCCGCGAAGACGAGAGCGGCGGCGATAGTGGACCTCCACCTCATGGCGTGTGATGCTCCCCAACGTCAATGTAGGTTGGTACGACGCTCTGGCGCTACCGTCAGCGGCGGCGCCACCAGACGAAGGCGCCGGCGGCGGCGATAATCAGCGGTACGATCCCGACCACGAAGGCCCAGACGAACTTGAGTTGCCGGTCGTTCATGGTCAGGTACTTGGGCAGGTCGGTCTTGGGCGGGATGGAGATGAGCTTCTCGTTCGCGACCAGCCAGTTGATGGCGTTGAAGACGAAGTAGGCGTTACCCATCACGCCATACGACAGCACTTCGTTGGTCATCATGTCGGCGTCGCCGATGACCACCATGCGGGTGGCGTTCGTGTCCGGCTCAGGTGGGGTCATGCCGTAGGGGTCCGGCTCGACCGTGCCGCCGTCGTAGACCACGGCAAGGACGAGGGGACCCGAGGGCTCGCCGGGGTCGCGCCCGGCACCGGTGCCCGGTGTGCTCTCATCCCACGCGTCCGCGCTGGTCTTGAGCAGCGGGCGCGCCTTCGTGTTCTGTCCGGGCGGCATGTCCGGCGACATGAACTCGTCCTCCGGCATCGATTCGAGGACCTCGAAGGCGCGTGCGGTATTCAGGGCCACCCCGATCTGCTCCAGCCGTTCCGTGATCGGACTGTCCCCATAGTCGGCGACCACCGGGAAATCGGGGGCGCCGTAGAAGCCCCAACTGGGGTCATAGACCGTGCCCGCCAGTGGTCGGATGCCGTAGGTCTCCAGGAGGGAAGCGAGGTCAGGCCCGCTGGGTTCCAGGGCGATGTAGAGGTTGCCGCCCTGTTCGGCGTAGGCCCTGATGGCGGCGAGTTCCTTGTCACGGATCGGCTCAGTGGGGCCGGCGATGACCAGCACTGCGCAGTCGCCCGGCACCTGTGGCTCGGCCTGGGTCACCAGGTTGAGTTCCTTGACCTCGTACTGCTGGTTCTCAAGCGTGGCCTTGATCCTGCTGAGGCTGCGGGGACCGGAGTCGGTGACGCCGCGCTCACCGTGGCCGGTGAGGAAGTAGATACGCGTCTTCTCACCGCTGGAGACGGCCAGAATGGCGCTGGTGATCTGCTCCTCATCGCCACCGATGACCCGCTCCTCGCGATCGCCGGACTTGACAATAAGCGTGTCGCGCGACATCACGTTGTACTCTTCGACCTTGGAGCGATCCGTCACCGGGTCGTAGATCTCGAGTTTGAGCCTGGGGCTGAGCATGTTGTACTCGCGCAGCCGGTCGCTGAGCTGCGGCGACGAGGTCTGCGGGTCAAGGAAGGCGATGATGGTCACGTCCTGGTCGAGGTCCTTGACCACCTCGCGCGTCTGGTCGGACAGCGAGAAGCGCTTGTTCTCGGTCAGGTCGTGGCGCCAGTGGTGGCGGGCGGCGATGTAGTTGACCATGACCAGGATGCCCAGCACCAGCAGGACGAAGGCCACGGAGTTGGTGCCCAGCCGGGCGCCACGGCCGCGGGTGGCGGCCACGATGCTCGGCCAGTGCTGGATGGCCCAGAATACCGCCAGCGCGACGGTCGCGCCCAGGATGATCTTCGGTCCCAGGCCGAAGGAGCGCGTGATGGCCATCCAGAACAACAGCACGACCAAGCCCAGGGCCGCCGCCCAGCCGGCCCACACGCCGGCCACCTCCAGGGGAGTATGTGTGTGCTTCTCGGGCTGCAACCTGGGGTCGGCCATCGGCTGGCGCTGGTCTCCGCCGCCATCTTGCTGCTTGGTCTCGTCCGACATGTGTGTCACCTGCCCAATGCTGTTGCTGGTGGGTCCGTGGCGTACCCGCCGGAACGGCTGCAAGTCACTAGAGCGTGCGTCGGTTCTCGAGCGTGCGGACCGTGAGCATCAGCGCGAAGAAGATCAGTGATACAAAGAAGATGATGGGGCGGCTGTCGAGTATGCCTTTGGCGAAGTCCTGGAAGTTCTCGTAGACGCTGATGTACTTGACCACATTGCCCAGCGAGTCGCTGACCGAGAACGCCAGCCAGCCGATCAGCCAGAAGAACAGCAGCATGAGCGTGGCCAGGACCGCCGCGGCGATCTGGTTGGCGGTAAGTGCGCTGGCGAACATGCCGACTGCGATGAAGGCCATGCCGGCGAGCAGCACGCCCAGGTAGCCCGCGGCGATGGCGCCCCAGTCGGGGTCACCGAAGTGTGCGAGCAGCAGCGGGAACTCGAGGCTGCCGACCAGCACCACTGCGAACAGGCCCAGCGCCGCCAGGTACTTGCCCAACACGACCTCGACGTCGCGCACCGGGTTGGTCATGAGCAGCTCGATGCTCCCCGATGCCTGCTCCTGCGACAACAGGCCCATGGTCAGCACCGGCGCCATCATCAGCGTGACGAAGACCATGGTGTGGAACATCCCCGCCATCTCGGCCTGGGCCTGAGGGGCGCCTACGGTGAGGGCGAAGATAAGCCCACACACGCCCAGATAGAAGCCCAGGATGACGTAGGCCATAGGGGAGACGAAGTAGGAGCGCAGCTCCTTGCCGGCTATGGTCAGCACCTTGCGCATCGGTTACTCAACACCCTCTTCTTCGGTGGTGAGCTGGCGGAAGACGTCTTCGAGCGTCATCTCGACCGGCCGCAGCTCGAGCAGCCCCAGCCCGCGCCCCACCAGCAGCTCGGCGATCTCCGCCCGCCGGTCCGAGCCTACCGCGGTATCCACGTGATAGGTCCCCTCGCCCACGGCGCGCACGTCAACCACCTCGGGCATGTCCAGGAGGATGCCGCGCACGTTGCCCTCGTCCTTCGCGACCGTGACTGAGATGGTCTCCGACTTGCGGATCTGCGCGGTCAGGGCCTCGGGCGTATCCTCGGCGATGATGCGCCCGTGGTTGATGATGATGACCCGCTGGCAGGTCATCTGCGCCTCAGGCAGGATGTGGGTGGAGAGCATCACGGTGTGATTGTCCGCAAGGCTCTTGATCAGGTTGCGGACCTCGATGATCTGGTTGGGGTCAAGGCCCACGGTGGGCTCGTCGAGAATCAGTACCGGTGGGTTGTGCAGCAGCGCCTGGGCGAGCCCGACGCGCTGGCGATAGCCCAGCGAGAGAGTGCCGATGATACTGTCGGCACGCTCGGTGAGCCCACAGGTGCCCAGCACATGGTCGATGCGTTCGCGCGTCTCCGCCCGGCCCATGCCGCGCAACCCCGCACAGTAGCGCAGGAACTCGCGCACGCGCATGTCCCGGTAGAGCGACGAGGTCTCCGGCAGGTAGCCGATGGCCCGGCGCGATTCAAGCGAGTCTTCAACGACGTCGTGGCCGGCCACCGTGGCCGTGCCGCCGGTGGGCGGGATGAACGAGGTGAGTATGCGCATCGTGGTGGTCTTCCCGGCCGCGTTGGGGCCGAGGAAGCCGACAATCTCGCCCTCCGCGACGTTGAGGGACACGTCCGCGATGGCCTGGTGATTGCCGTAGTACTTCGTCAGTCCTTCGCAGCGTATCATCCGGCGATCCTCCCGGGGATGCAACCGTGGCTTGGGGCCGTCCCGAGGCCCGACAAATGCTCCCGGCTCAGCTCCACCGCGCATGCCTGCGCTTCGTGGAATTGAGCCGGTAGCTGTGACCGTTGGGAGCGTTCAGGAGAGCGCCCTCGGATGCGTAAACGATTGTGAGCTTACAATAGTTCCCGAGGCGCGGTCAACTTTCGGGAGCCTCGAGCCCGGCGCCGCTTCGGGAATCTGCGATTGACTGGAGGAGCCGGGCGCGAGCACTGCGAAATCACCCAGCGCAGGATGACGCCGGTGCAGAGATGAGGCGACATTGGCGATGGGCGGAGTGAGGATCATCGCGATCGGCGCCGCGCTGGTGCTCTCCACGCTGAGCGCGCAGGCGGTCGAACTGGTGGAGACCTTCGACGGCCCCGGACTGCCGGAGGGCTGGCTGACCGATGGTGACACCTGGCAGATCGACGATGGCGCACTGCGCCAGTCCCGAGCCGGCCTGCATCACGCCTACGCGTTCTGGCCCCGGAGTTTCGCGGACGTGACCATCGAGGTGCGCTTCATGATCCATCCCGGCGGCGACGGTGTGCAGGCGCCGGGGATCATCTACCGTGCGGTCGATGAATACACCTATTACTACGTTCATTTCGACCGCAAGAACCGTCAGGTGGTGTTCGTGCGCAGCCAGTTCGGCAACGAGTGGACGGATGCACGGCGCCATGGACCCTTCGAGCTGCGCGAGGGCGAGTGGCACACCGCGCGGGTCGAGGCCGAGGGCTCCGAGCACCGCGTCTACCTCGACGGCGAGCTGCTGTTCACCGAGGAAGACGACACCATCACGGAGGGCGTCATCGGCCTGCGCACCGGTCAGGGCGACATCAGCTTCGACGACCTGCGTGTGAGCGGTGAGCCGGGTGATCCGGCGCCGGACTTCACGGTGACCAGGGTAGAATACGTGACAGTGTGCGAGGACGCGGGCGGTCCCGGCGCCTACGAGGCCTTCCCGGACGTCTGCCTCACGCGCGCGGGCGAGCTGCTGTGCGTGTTCTACGCCGGCTACGGGCATGTCTCGTTCCCGACGGACGAGCTGCCGAACGGCGGCCGGGTGAGCATGGTGCGCTCCAGCGACCTGGGACGCACCTGGAGCGCGGCTGAGATAGTGGTGGACACGCCCATCGACGACCGCGATCCGTCGATCACCCAGCTCAGCAACGGCGACCTGCTGGTGACCTACATGTCCTACGTGAAGGAACGCGCGCCCACGCACGAGGTGTTCACCGTGCGCTCCACCGACAACGGGGAGACGTGGGGCGAGCCGCAGCGGGTCGAGCTGCCGTGGAACGGCGCGCAGGGGGTCTCGGAGCCGGTCACCGAGCTGGCCGACGGAACGCTGCTGCTGCCCGTGTACGGCTACCAGCGGACCGAGGAGGGCGTGCGCGGCCCGTGCGCGGTGCTGCGCTCGCACGACATGGGGGAGACCTGGCCGGAGATGACCGTGCTGCAGCCGCCGGGCGATGACCGTCTGGAGGAGCCGACCATCGAACCGCTGACCGACGGGCGCATCCTGATGCTCATCCGGCCGAAGATGCGCTGGTCGCAGTCCACCGATGGCGGCGTTACATGGTCGCGGCCCGAGCCGATGCCCTTTCCCGGCCATGCCCCCTACCAGTTGCTCACCTCGCGCGGGGTGCTGGTGGTAGGCTTCCGTAGCCCGGTGACCTGGAGCACCTCGGTGGCGTGGAGCACCGACCTGGGGCGCACCTGGCAGGGCCCGAAGATCATAGACCCGGTGGTCGGCGGCTACCCGAGCCTGGTGGAGTTGCCGGACGGCCGGGTGTTCATGGTCTACTACACTGAGGGCGTAGGCTCGGACATCCGTGGGGTATACCTCGATGTGACCAGGGATGGCGTAGAGCTGCTCCCGCCGGAATAGAGGCAAGGAGGTCGGCGGGTCCACGACGAATGCTCCCGTGGAGGCAGGGCCATGAGCGGCAACGCGGACATTATCGAGCGCAGGATGCAGGTAGCCTGTGAGTTCGTGTCGTGGGCGCGCGAACGCTTCGGCGACATCGTGCTCGATGTGCGCGTGTTTGGCTCCGTCGCGCGCGGCGACGCGGACGAGGAGTCTGATGTGGACGTGTTCCTACTCGTCACGAGACGCCTGACCTTCGACGAGAAGCTGGAGATGGCCGGCAAGAGCTTCGATCTGCTCATGGATACCGACATCTTCGTTCAGTACATCACCGAGACTCTCGCTCGATGGCGCACCCCGATGATTCACGGCAGTGGTCTGGCCAGAGCAGTTATGAGCGAGGGCGTGCCGGTATGACTGAAGGCGGGGAGGTCCGCGCTCGCCAGTTCATCGTCCGCGCGGACGAAGCGATCCGGCGGGCACAGGAGATGCTCGCAGAAGGCGACATCGATCTGGCTGTGAATCGGACCTACTACGGCGCCTTCTATGCGGCCCAGGCGCTGCTGGAGACACGCGGACTGCAGACGAACAGACACTCCACGCTGATCGGCCTGTTCGGGCGGGAGTTCGTGAAGACCGGACTCATGGATGGCAGTCACGGCCGCGCTTTGGGGGCACTGCTCCAACTCCGGCTCGAGGCAGACTACCAACCCGCTCCCGACATCGACGAGCCGCAGGTTCGCGACTTCCTCCACCAGGCCACCGCCTTCGTCGCCGACGCCCGTGCGCTTCTCGACGAGTTGCTCGGCTCAGGCTGAGACGCCGCGCGCCAGCATGGTGAGCGCGGTGTTGGCCAGCACCGCCGCGGCGGTGGGCACGACCACATCGTCGGGCAGATCGGCGCGCGTGCTGTGCAGGGGCCAGGTCATGCCCCGCTCCTCGTCCCGCGAGCCCAGCCGGCCCATCACCGCCGGGATGCCGCCGACCTGTGGGAAGAACGCGAAGTCCTCCGACCCCAGGGAGGGGTACTCGGCCTCAGTGACCGCGCCCTCGCCCAGCACCTCGCTCGCGGCGTCGCGCATGCACTCCAGTGCCCAGTCGTCATTGCACAGCGGCGGGTAACCCTCGGTAACGCTCACCTCCAGGCGCCCTCCGAGTTCGGCCACGATCGCGCGCAGGCGGTTGCCGATGAAATCGATAAGCGCCTCGCGCGTCGCACTCTCGTAGGTGCGCACGGTCCCGGCCAGCTCGACCCGCTCGGCGAGGACATTGCGGCGCGTGCCACCGTGGATGGTGCCGAAAGTGACCACCTTGCGATGCACCGGATCGGTGGAGCGGGTGATGAACTGCTCGATGGCCCCCAGCACCTGCATGGTCAGCGCGACGGCGTCGCTGCCCTGGTCGGGATGCGCGGCGTGGGCGGCCTCGCCGATGACGGTCAGGTCCACATCATCGCTCTGTGCGGTGACGAAGCCGCGATTCAGCTCAAGGCGGCCGGCGGCGACCTCGGGGATGACGTGCAGCGCGGCGACCGCCGACACCTCCGGGTCTTCGAGCACGCCATCCTCAATCATGCGCAGCGCCCCACCGGCGCCCTCTTCACCGGGCTGGAAGATCAGTTTCACGTGGCCGGGCAGGCCCTCACGCATCTCGTGCAGAATCGCCGCCGCGCCCAGCAGGCCGGCCATGTGAGCATCGTGCCCACAGGCGTGCATGAGCCCGGGGCGCTGCGAGGCATACTCGGCGCCGGTCTCCTCGGTCATCTCCAGTGCATCCATGTCCGCGCGCAGGCCCACGCAGCGCTCGCCCTGCCCCCACACCACGCCCACCACGCCGGTCTCGCCGATGCCCTCGCGCACGTCCTCGATGCCGATCTCGCGCAGGCATTCAGCCAGGAAGCGGGCGGTGTCGTGCTCGGCCATGCTCGGCTCGGGGTTCATATGCAGATGCCGACGCCAGGCGACCAGGGCGTCGGTCATCTCCAGCGCGCGTCGGCGCATCCAGTGCATCTCCTCACCCACGTCGCTCACTCCTCGCCGCTCAGGTCAGCCGCCGATGGGCAGGCCCAGCAGCTCCCGGGCCTCCTCGACCGGCAGCCACTCGACCTCGCCGTTGACGAACAGCACATTCACCCCGCCATCGTGTATCCCGTCACGTGGCACCGCCTCGGGCCCACCGACCGGGCCGGCGTCATCGATCACGGTGTCAAACAGCAACACCCGCTCGCCGGGCTCCTGGATCGCATCGGCCCGGACGCCCACCAACTTCTCGTTCATCGCGTAGCCCACGGGCACCTCCGGGCGCGAAGGGCAGCGCAGCAGGTCGCGCTCGGGCAGATAAGGCGTGACCTCCTCGACCCAGTTCTCGCCCGGCAGGACACCGTCATGAGCATTCACGTAGGCGGCGAAGGCGCTGTGATTCATGCGCAGGCGCCGGCGACAGGCGGCGCCCTGCTCCCCGCCGGGCTGCTCACGATCGCCGCTCATCATCGACGCGAGCAATGGCCAGATGACCTCCGGATCGGGCTCGGCGGCCCGGGCATAGTCGAGGGTGCTCGTGACCTCCACCGTGGTCATGTCGATTACGTAGAGCACGCCGCCCTCGAGCACAAGCAACTGGTCCCCGCGGTCAACAACCACGGGCGGGCCGGCGGCAGAGCCCCTCAGGGCGTTCGTGAGCAACATGACCGCCCCGGGATCCCCACCGCCTCCGTCGGCCATCATCATGAAGGTGATGATCTCGGACGGGCTCATGCCGCTTTCGGAGAGAATGGCCATCAAGGTGGCCGCTTCGGGTTCCATGCCCATGTCAACAAACTGCTGCACGGTGTCGTTGATCTGCTGCTGAGCCGCCATGCGCTCGAGATTCTCCTGCTCCTCCTGGGCGAACAGGAGACCGCAGGTGCAAAACGACAGCAGGGCTACGGTGACCGTCAGCGTCTTCATGTCAGCCTCACTCCCACCGATTTGGATCGTCCCGGCGTGTATTTCAGCCCCTCACCTCAGTTCGACCGGACCGGTTGCAGGGCCTGCTGCAGACGAAACGAGAGCGATCGGCGTTGATGGAGGTTTGCCTTGGCACGGCCTGGGGTAACAATACAGTCACAAGTTTGAGGATGCGTGGAGTTGGTGGGCCAGCCGAATGATGTGGGCGCTACGACTGCGCGCACTCTGGACGTCGATGGGGCGACCGCACAGGCAAGTCGGCATCCTGCACCAGCGCGGAAGCAAGAGCATGCCGTCATGAAGCGGAGGGAATGACCGGTGAGCGGCAAGTTCTACGTATACGAACTCAGGGATGAGGAGCGCGAGGTGCCCCGGCGGATCGGCTGGGATGGCTGGCGCACCGCGTCCGACTGGCTCCAGGAGCCGGAGTTGGACGCGGAGGGCCAGATGGCCCGACACGTGGAGATGCGCCAGGTGCGGCAGGTGGTGCAACAGACGGCCGGTCTGGACGAGATCGAGGCGGACATCTACGTCGCCCCACTGCCCGACCTGCGTTGCCTTGCCATGATGTTCGGCTTCGCGACCGAGGACACCGACTACGTGGTCTCGACGGTCGAGCTGCCGTGGTTGCTGGCGCAGGCGATCAACGGTTGGGAGGCCGCGATGGCCTTCAGTGTCGAGCGCATCGGCGGCCGCGATACCGATGGCTACTTCGAGGAAGAGGCCTGACGGCGCGCCCCCGGCTCGGCCCACACAGCGTTCGCGCAGGCGCGCAAGGTCCGTGTCACCTCCGTGACGAACCAGCCGGAAACTCACGGTCGCGCGGAGGTGGACCATGTGTGCTTCGTGCGTGTTGCCCGCGTTGGTTGCGTCCGGCCTCGCTCTGATCATGGCCGCGAGTCCGGCCATGTCCGCGGACGTTCTCCGGCTCTACGTATCCCCTGATGGTGATGACGCGTGGTCGGGTCGCGTCGCCGTGCCCACCGCCGATGGCACCGACGGCCCGCTGGCCTCGCTCGAAGGCGCCCGCGATGCCATCCGGGCTCTCAAGGCCGCCGGCGAGATGAGCACGCCGATCGAGGTACTCATTCGCGGCGGGGAGTACGTGCTGCGACGCAGCTTCGTGCTCGAGCCGCAGGACTCCGGTGCTGAGCACGCGGTCATCACGTACGCGGCGATGCCCGGCGAGCGCCCGGTGTTCTCCGGCGGCCGCCGCATCGTCGGCTGGCGAGAAGGGCCGGATGGCCTGTGGACCGCGCGGGTTTCGGCGGTGGCGGCCGGCACGCGCCACCCGCGCCAGCTCTTCGTCAACGGGCGCCGTGCGATCCGTGCCCGGATTCCCAACGTCGGCTACCTGCAGCTCGCCGGCCTCGTCAACCCCTACGACCGCACCGACGAGCGCAATCGCTCGGCGTTCCGCTTCCGCGCGGGCGATCTGAGTGGTTCATGGCGTAACCTCACCGACATCGAGGTCGTGAAGATGTTCTCGTGGAGCACGACGCGTCTGCCGGTCGCGAAGATCGATGAGGCTGCGGGCATCGTGCACTTCAACGGCGCCACCGGGTCCAACCCCCGGCTGTTCGACTGGGCCGGTGGCCGCTACTACGTCGAGAACGTCTTCGAGGGCCTCGACAGCCCGGGGGAGTGGTACCTCGACCGGCCGACGGGCACGCTCTACTACATGCCCCGGCCCGGTGAGACGCTCGAAGACATCGATGCCGTCATGCCGCTGGTCGAGCGGCTGGTGGAGTTTCGCGGCGACGCCGAGGCGGGGGAGATGGTGCAGCACATCACGCTGCGCGGGCTGACCTTCGAGCACGCCTCATGGCCCATGCCCGAGCGCGGCTGGAACGAGCGCCAGGCGCAGGCGACCATGGAGACGGCGGCCATCTACGGTCGCGGCGCCGAGCACTGCACGCTTGAGGACGTTGAGGTGCGGCACGTCGGCGCGCACGGCGTGTGGCTCGAGCGTGGGTGCCGCTACAACCGCATGGAGCGCTGCCACGTGTGGGACGTGGGCGCGGGCGGCGTCTACCTGGGCGCGACCGGCGCCCCCGAGGATGGCTACAACGTGGTGCACAACTGCTTCATCCACCATTGCACCGAGGTGCACGGTGGCGCCATCGGCGTGTGGATCGGCCGCAGCTCATACAACGAGGTCAGTCGCTGCGAGATCGCGGACATGGACTACTCGGGGATGTCGGTGGGCTGGAGCTGGGGCTACGCCGAGAGCACCGCCCATGACAACATCATCGCCGACAACCACATCCACCACTGCGGCCACCGCGTGCTCTCGGACATGGGCGGGATATACACACTCGGCGTCGCGCCCGGCACTGAGCTGCGCCACAATCTCATCCACGATATCTGGTGCTATCCGGCCTACTCGCACGCCTCCGGCATCTACCTCGATGAGGGCAGCTCCGGCCTGCTGGTCGAGAACAACATCGTCTACCGCTGCACCTCCAACGGCTTCCTGCTGCACTACGGCCGCGAGAGCACGATCCGCAACAACATCTTTGCCTGGTCCGAGCGCAACGGCGTCTACCGCGCCCGTGTCGAGGACCACATCTCGTTCTTCTTCGAGGGCAACATCGTCTACTCGGAGCACCCGTCTGTGCTGGGCGGGCGCTGGGATGACCCCGAGCACTACGTCATGGACCGCAATCTCTACTGGTCCACCGGCGACGAGCCCATCAACCTGGCCGGTCGGACGCTTGAGCAGTGGCGGGCGATGGGCAACGGGACGCACTCGCTCATCGCCGACCCGAGATTCCGCGACCCCGAGCACGGCGACTTCACGCTTGCCGACGACTCCCCCGCCACTCGGATCGGCTTTCAGCCGATTTCGATGGATGGGATCGGCCTCTACGGAGATCCGGCATGGGTGAGCCTGCCGGGGCGCTTCGAGCATCAGCCTGATGATCCGCTGCCGCCCGCGCCCGAGCCCCTGAGGATCAGCGAGGACTTCGAGACGCTGCCGCTGACCGGCGAGCCGGCACCGCTGGGCGGGCATCCGCTGCAGGCGTACGTGCATACCGAGGACCGGCCGGAACTCGTGGGCATCAGCGACGAGCAGGCGGCCTCGGGTACGCAGAGTCTGCGCGTCGAAGATGTGGCCGACCTGGACAAGGAGTACAACCCGCACTTCTACTACCGGCCGAACTACACCGAGGGCGTGGCGCACTGCAGCTTCGACATCCGCATCGACTCGGCCACGGTCTTCTACCACGAGTGGCGCGACGCGGCGAACCCCTACCTGGTGGGCCCGAGCCTGCACATCCGGCACGGGCTGCTGTCGGCGAAGGGCCTCGAGCCGGTCGAGCTGCCGACAAACGCGTGGGTGCACATCGAGGTCACCGCGGCGCTGGGCGAGCGCGCGGGGACATGGCGGCTCGCGGTGACACTGCCCGACGGCGCTCAGCGGCGCTTCGACGGCCTTGCGGTGGTCTCGCCGGGATGGCGGGAGCTGCGCTGGCTGGGGTTCGTCAGCAACGGCACTGAACCCGCGGTCTGGTACATCGACAACATCGAGGTGGAGCCGGTGGAGTAGGGAACTGCCCATCGCGCGGCGGCGTTTCTTCAGGTGAGAGCCGTCGCAACCGATCGGGTTGACAGAGGGGATCGGGAGATGGTGCACGAGGCCGAGACGCCGCGCTGGGTCAGCGGGCTGGAGGCGTCGCTGCTGGTGTTGGCGACCTACTTCCTCGGGTCGGCACTTCTCGGCTGGTGGCTCGGATCCGCGGACAAGCCGGCTGCCTGGCTCGCCCTCTCGCTCGCGCCCGTGCTGATACTGCTGGCGGGGGCGATCGTTGTACGCACGGTGCGTGCGCCCACGTGCCCGCTGGCGGCGCCCCGGCTGCCGCTGCTGGTACTGTCGTTTGGCCTGCTGCTGGTGGGCGGGGCCGGCGGGGTGTGGATCGGCCCGACGCTTCCGCAGCGCCTCGCCCCGGTGCTCTCTCCGGCCGCGCAGATCGCATGGGCATTCGCCTGGGTCGGCGTCGGCGCGCCGGTCATCGAGGAGCTGTTCTTCCGGGGCACCCTCCAGCCCGCCCTCGCTCGTCATATCCGCGCTGACTGGTCGGTCTTTCTCACCGCACTCGCGTTCGCGCTCGCGCATGTCGGCATGCCGCTGAGCGTGGCGTTCTTCATCTTCATCGTTGGGCTCGCCGCGGGGTTCGCGGCCTTCGACAGCGGCTACGTCCTGCCCGCCATCGGCCTGCACATGGGCTGGAATCTGGGGACCATCGGCAGCTCCCTGGACCTGGGTAACTTCGATGGTCTGACGCTGGCGATCATCGGCACAGTGACCGCCCTGGTCGCCCGCGGACTGCACCGACAGGCGGGGGGGCCATGGTAGCCCGTGCCCCCGACCTGCGCGAGCGCCGCGGCGAGCGGGTGTTGCTCGTCTGGGGCGACCTGCCCTGGTGGACGGTGGTGGACCGCGAGGCCGATCGCTTCATCACAGCGCTGGTGGGAGGGCGGTCGGCTGCACAGGCGCTCGACAGTCTCGATTACCGGCCGGGTATGGAACGGGACGCGGCGACCATCGTCACTCGTCTGAAGCACGCCGGGGTTCTCGGTCGCGGGCGACGTCGGCCACCGCGTGAGCGCATTGAGAGCATCACGGTCAACGTCACCTGCCGCTGCAACCTGCATTGCTCCTTCTGCTACAACGCCGACCGCCAGCGCGGCGGCGAGGAGTTGTCGGCGGAGGAGATGACTCGCGCGCTGGAGGGCATTCGCAGGTGGACGGCGAGCGGGGCCACGCTTGCGCTGCTGGGGGGCGAACCGCTGCTGGAGCCCGAGCGGACGCTGGCGCTGGCCGACTGGGCGCGGCGGTGCGGGCTGACCGCCCTGGTCTCGACCAACGGGCTGCTGGTGACCGAAGACTTTGCGCGCCGCGCGGCAGACCTGGGCCTCGAATGCCAGGTCTCGATTGACAGCGCGGAGGCCGCCGGCCACGAGGCGATCCGCGGTGCGGGGACCTTCGAGGGGGCACTGGCAGGTGTGCGCAAGCTGGTTGATGCCGGCGCGTACACCATCATCAGCATGGTCTTCCACGCGGGGAACGTGGCCGAGATTCCGGCGTACCTGCGCATGGCGCGAGACCTCGGGGTGAATGAGGCGCGCTTCATCCCGATCAAAGCGCTCGGCGGCGGTGGGGACTTCGCCGCCCCGGATCTGGCGGGCGTGGTGCGCCTGGTGACGAAGACGGTTGCCGCCGAACCGGAGCTGGGTAGACTCCTGGGCAGAGACTATGTGTCCATCCTCGCGGGGACCTGCCGCTCGTGCGCGCCGCGCGGAGGATGCGGCACCGGCAGCCAGACGCTGCTGCTGGACGCCGACGGCACGGTCTACCCGTGTATCAACCTCGCGCAGCCGGAGATGGCCGTGGGCAACATCCGCGACACGCCGCTGCGCGAGATCTGGCGCGCGAGCGCGCGACTGGCGGAGGTGCGGACGGCGGTGGCACTGGAGAGCCGTGCGGCCTGTCGGGAGTGCTGGGCGCGACACTGGTGTCTGGGCGGCTGCCGGGGCGAGGTCTATGCGAATACGGGCCGCCTCGATGCGCCGTCGGTCAGTTGCAGGCAGAACCGGGAGGCGATTGTTGAGGCGTTCTGGACGCTCAGCCGTCACCCGGAGTTGCTGCATGCCGGACCACACTACTGCTGACGCGCAATGCAGGGGGCGACGATGATGCGCATCGAGTACGAGGGCCTGATCGAGCAGCAGCCGACGTACAGCCACGTGGGCTATGTCTCGGTCGCAAGCGTGCGCATGACCACGCGGCCGGACGCCCGGGCCGGGCTGGGCGTGGCGATCCTCGGCCTGATGCTGGCAATCATGTCGGCGCGGGCGCTCCGGTCACCGGCATCACGCACCATGGCCCGGGCGGTCGGGGCCGTCGGGCTGCTGATGCTGCTCGGGGGCGCCGCCTGGACGGCGACGCATGGCTTCGGCTTCGAGAAGTACTATCGTGGGCCCTACTCCGAGACGATGTACCGGCTCGACATGCTGCAGCGGTCCCTCCAGGCGGAGCTGGACGCGGGCCGGGAGCTGCCCGACGAGCTGCCGCGGCGCAAGATTCCCGACTTCGCGACGCGCGGGGGCGGGGAGGACCGGGACTTGGACGCGTGGGGCAGGCCGTTCCGCTATGTCAAAGGCGGCGCGGCTGGCGAACGCCCG
>CAZTZN010000076.1:0-20819 GCA_964617715.1 uncultured Armatimonadia bacterium
CATGCCCACCGGCATCCCCGACAAGGGCAAGGTGCTCACCCAGGTCTCCTCGTTCTGGTTCGGCAAGACAGAGGGCATCGCCCCCAATCACCTGCTCAGCACCGACCCGACCGACTTCCCCGAGGCCGTGCAGCCCTTCGCCGAGATGCTTGAGGGGCGCGCCATGTGGTGCCGGCGAGCCGAGGTGATGCCGGTCGAGTGCGTGGTGCGTGGCTACCTCGCGGGCGCCGCCTGGCGGGCCTATCAGGCGGGCGAGCCCTACTGCGGGCACGAGTTCCCGGAGGGCCTGCAGGAGGCCGAGCGACTGCCCGAGCCGATCTTCACGCCCACCACCAAGGCCGAGTCCGGCCACGACATCCCGATCACCCGCGAGCAGTGCGTGGAGTCCTGCGGCGAGCGCCACGCCGCGCAGATGGAGCGCGTTGCCATCGAACTCTACGAGTTTGCCGCCGAACACGCCGAGAGCAACGGGCTGTTGCTGGCCGACACCAAGTTCGAGTTCGGGCTGATTGACGGCGAGCTGGTGCTCATCGATGAGCTGCTCACCCCCGACTCCTCGCGCTACTGGGATGCCGGACAGTGGGCTCCCGGATACCAGCCGGTGGGCTTCGACAAACAGTACCTGCGCGATTGGCTGGAGACCCTCGATGGCTGGGACAAGACGCCTCCCGGGCCCGAGCTGCCCGGCGATGTGGTGGCGAAGACCCGCGAACTGTATGTCGAGCTGATGAGGCGGTTGACCGGTCGCACGCCGTGAGGAGCGCGCTGTGAACGATTCCGCCCGCGACCCGCTGCATGAACGCGTCCGGCTGGCAGAGCGGCGCTACGGGCTGCTGGCCGATGCGCGCCGCATCCTGGTCGGGCTCTCGGGCGGGCAGGATTCGCTGGCCCTGCTGCACGCGCTGGTGACCATGGACGAGGTCACGGCCGAGGTCGGCGCCGTGCACGTGCACCACGGCATGCGGGGCGCCGAGGCCGACGCCGACGAGGCGGCGGTGCGGGCGATCTGCGACGACCTCGGGGTCGAGTGCTTCGTCGCGCGGCGGCGGGTGCCTGACGAGGCCGCACAAAGTGGCCTCAGCGTCGAACTGGCGGGACGTCGCGCGCGTTATGAAGAATACGAGCGCATCGCGCGCGATCACGGCTTCGAGCGCATCGCGACCGGACACACCGGCAGCGATCGCGCCGAGACACTGCTGCTGAACGTGCTGCGTGGAGCCGGGCTGCGCGGCATGACCTCGATCCCGCCGCGCCGCGGGAGAATCATCCGACCGCTGATCTGCGCCACCCGATCCGAGACCGGGGAGTACTGCCGCCGCCATCAACTCGCGATACGCACCGATCGCACCAACCTCGACCCCGAGCACACGCGGCGCAATGTCCTGCGGCTGCGGATCATGCCGCTGATCGAGGAGAGCTTCCCCGGCGCCGAGGCCGCGCTGATGCGCGCCTGCGAGGCGGCCGAGGAGGAGCTGGCGTGGACTGAGCCGCTGGTCCGCGCGTGGCTCGAAGAGGCTACAACCGCCGCCGAGAGGGGTAAGCTGAAACTGGCGGCCCGGCCGCTGGCCGAACTACCCGACGGCGCGCTGCACCGACTGATCATCAGCGCGCTCGAGCAGGTGCGCGGCGGCCTCGACGAGGTGCGCCACGAGCACATCGGCGCCATCGCGACGCTGATCACGCGCGCCGGCACCGGGGCGGCGGTGCAGTTGCCCGGGCTGTGGCGCGCACGACGCGAATACGAGCACGTGGTGTTCGAGCGCGCCGAAGATGACGAAGACGCGTTCGGCGAGGAGTGGGTCCCGCTGCCGGTTCCGGGTGAGGCCACCTTGCACGAGCGGGGTCTGACGGTGTACGCTGTACCCGGGCGGGCGCCGGCGGACCTCGCGAGCGAGGACGCGTCGGTGGCGTGGATCGATGCCACCGACCTGCGCGGCGGGCTGGTGCTGCGCAGCGTGCGGCCCGGCGACCGCTTCGTGCCCCTGGGCATGACCGGCAGCAAGAAGTTGCAGGATTTCTTTGTTGATGAGAAGGTCCCGCGCAGACTGCGCGCCCGCGCAGCGGTGGTGACGGACGCCGACGGCCGGATCGTCTGGGTCGTCGGTCATCGCATCGCGCAGCACGCGCGCGCCACCAGTGGAGCGCCGGCGGTCAGGTTGGCGCTATCCGTGCCCGATGGCAGCGACGGCGGGACTGAGGAGGACGTATGATGCGGCGCAACATGCTGGTCACGATCATCGTGGTCGCGGCTCTGGCGTATGTCTTCTACATGATCCCACGCCTGGCCGACGAGCAGAAGCAGGTCAAGCGCTACGACTACTACAGCGAATTCTACGCCGACTTCATCGCCGGCCACATCGCCGATGTCACGGTGATCAACGGCCAGGAGCTGGAGGGCGACTTCAAGCCCGGCGCGCCCGGGGGCTACGACCGCTTCGTCGTGTCCGTGCAGGGCAAAGACGTGCTCACGGAACTGATGGCGGCGAAGAAAGAGCACGACCTCGACACCAAGGTCGGCGCGCAGGCCATGCGCCTGAGCGATCGCATCCTCGCCACCGCGGCCACGTACATCCTCCCGCTGGTGCTGATCATCCTGTTCTGGATGTTCATGATGCGGCAGATGAACTCGACGCGCGGCCAGGCGCTCAACTTCGGGCGCAGCCAGGCGCGCATGGTGGGCGAACACTGGGAGCGGGTCACCTTCGACGATGTCGCCGGAATGTACGAGGTGAAGGAGGAGCTGGAGGAGGTCGTGGCCTTCCTCAAGCAGCCCGAGCGCTTCCGTCAGCTCGGAGCGAAGATTCCGCGCGGCGTGCTGCTGGTGGGGCCGCCGGGATGCGGTAAGACGCTGCTGGCGCGGGCGGTCGCAGGAGAGGCGGGGGTGGCTTTCTACTACATGTCCGGCTCGGACTTCGTCGAGATGTTCGTGGGCGTGGGCGCCTCGCGCGTGCGCGACCTCTTCGACCAGGCCAAGAGCCACCTGCCCGCGATCATCTTCATCGATGAGCTGGACGCGGTCGGCCGCCTGCGCGGGGCGGGCCTCGGCGGCGGCCACGATGAGCGCGAGCAGACCCTCAACGCCCTCCTGGTGGAGATGGACGGCTTCGACCCCAACGATGACGTAATCCTGCTCGCGGCCACCAACCGCCCCGACATCCTCGACCCGGCGCTGCTGCGCCCGGGCCGCTTCGACCGGCAGATCGTGGTCCCCATGCCCGACGTCAAGGAACGCCGCGAGATCCTCGATATCTACGTCGAGGACAAGCACCTGGCCGACGACGTGGACCTCGACATGCTGGCTCGCCGCAGCGTGGGCTTCTCCGGCGCGGACATCGAGAACATGGTCAACGAGGCCGCTCTGCTGGCGGGCCGCAAGGACAAGCAGGTCATCGAGCGCGCGGACTTCGACGAGGCGATCGAGCGCCTCATCGCCGGCCCCGAGCGCAAGAGCCGGGTCATCATGGAGGATGAGCGCCGCGTCCTGGCCTACCACGAGGCCGGGCACGCACTGGTCGGCTACATGCTCACCGATTTCGACCCGGTCTACAAGGTCACCATCCTGCCCCGAGGCATGTCACTGGGCTATACCATCTCACTGCCCGAAGACGACCGCTACATCACCTCCAAGACCCAGATGCTCAATCGCATCACCCAGGCGCTGGGCGGGCGCGCGGCCGAGGAGCTGGTACTGGGCGAGATCCACACCGGCGCTCACCAGGACCTGGAGGTGGTGTCGCGCATCGCCCGTGCCATGGTCACCGAGTACGGGATGAGCGACGAGCTGGGGCCCATCACCTACGGGCGCAAGACCGGCCCGGTGTTCCTGGGCAAGGACATCGCCGAGGAGCGCAACTACTCCGAGGCGGTGGCCGAGGCCATCGACTCGGAAGTGCGCTCAATGGTGGACATGTGCTACGAGCGCGCAAAGACCATCCTCGGCGAGCACCGCAGCGAGCTGGATCTGCTGGTGGAGAAGCTGCTCGAGGTGGAGACCCTCGAGCGTGACGACGTCGAGGCGCTGATGCAGCACGGCGTGATGGCCGACGAGGTCGAGGGCGTCGAGGAGGCCGCCGAGGACCGGGCCGATGACGACCGCCCGGCGCCGGAGCCCGCCCGGGGCGAGGCCGCTCAGCCACGGCGGGGCACCGTCCCGCCGGCCATGCCCGAAGCGCAGACGCCCTGAGGGTGGCGCATGGACAGCGCAGGAGCACGCGACGTCGGGGCGCGGCCGGCGTACCTGGGCCTGGGCGCCAACATCGGTCGGCGCGCCCGCTCGCTCGCCGACGCGCTGGCGATGCTCGCCGCCACGGACGGCCTGACCCCGGAGGCGGTCTCGTCGGTCTACGAGACCGAGCCGGTCGGAGTGACCGACCAACCGTGCTTCCTGAACCTGGTTGCGCGCTTCAACTGCCGCCTGTCGGCGGAGGAGCTGCTGGCCGCCGCCCACGAGGTCGAGCGGCGGCTGCGGCGCGTGCGCGCGCGGCGCTGGGGGCCGCGCACCATCGACGTGGATATCCTGCTGCTCGGCGACGAGAAGATCGAGAGTGCGACGCTGAAGGTGCCGCACCCCGAGTTGACACACCGACAGTTCGTGCTGGTGCCGTTAGCGGAGATCGCACCCGAGATCATGCTGCCCGGGGGGCGCACCGCGGCCGAGCTGTCCGGGGGCGAGTCCACCGCGGTGCGTCGGCTGGGGACCCTGGCCGAGGTGGTGGCGCGAGAGAGCGCAGACGCGGGGAGCGATGCCTGATGTTCGGCGCCGGGCGGGCGCGGCTGCAGGCCGAGATCTTTGCCGAGCTGGCCGCGATGGTGCGCGCGGGGGTCAACATCGGCGAGGCGCTCGAGGCCGTCGCCGAGGACCTGCACGACCGGCCCACAGCCGAGGCGCTCGCGCAGGCGGGGCACGAGACATCGCGCGGGCGGCGCCTGAGCGAGAGCCTGGCCCGGCACCGGCACATCTTCTCGCCGTTGACCATCGCGATGGTCGAGGTGGGCGAGAACTCCGGGCGACTCGAGCAGGCGCTGCGCAACGCTCAGCAGTACCACGAGCGCGATTTCGAGCTGCGCCACCTGCTCACGCGCGAGCTGGCCTACCCGATCGTGCTGTTCGCGGCCATCCTGCTCATCCCGCTGCTCGGACAGGTCCTCCTCGTCTGGATCACCGACACCCTGCAGGCGGCCATGCTGCTCGCCGTCCGCCAGCTCCTGCTCTACGCCATCCTGCTGGGCGTGCCCGCAGGCGTGCTCGCCCTCATCTGGCGCAGCATGTCAGGCTCGGAGCAGGGCCGCGTGAAGCTGCACGGGATGCTGCTCAACATCCCGATCGTGGGCGGGGTACTGCGCAAGCTCGCGGTCGCGCGATTCTGCCGCGCGCTGGCGGCGCTCTACTCGTCGGGCGTGCTGCTGGGCACCTCCGTGCGCCTGGCCGGCGACGCTGCGGGCAACGCGAAGATCCGCCATGAGCTGACCCGCAACGCCGCGCAGATCGACGCCGGCGGAAGCCTGTCGGAGGCGCTGGAGGGCAGCCCGCTGATACCGCGCACCGTGCTCACCATGCTCAAGACCGGCGAGCGCACCGGCGACATCGACACCATGGCGCACAACGTGGCCGACCACCTCGAGCGCGAGGCCGAGACCTCCACGAAGCAGCTCGCGGTCTCGCTCACGCCGGTCGCGGTGCTCATCGCGGGCGTCATCGTGGCGGTCATGCTGCTGAGCTTCTACACGGGTTACGCGGCGCGGCTGATCCCGTAAGCCCGAGGCTGCGGCCTGCGCACATGATCCGCGGGGCGCGGGCGCCCTCGCCCGCCAACGTGCAGTCTGCCCTGACACCCGTATCCGGGGGTGACCATGAGCGACGAGCGGTTCGATCCGTGGCGGACGCTGGGCATCCAGGTCGGCGCCGGCCCGGGCGAGGTGCGGGCGGCGTGGCGCCGACTGGCCCGACGCATGCACCCGGATGTGCGGCGTGACGCGCGGGCACACGACGACTTCATCCGGCTGCGCCAGGCCTACGAGACGCTCATGGACGACGAGCTGCGCGCGCGGCTCGAGCGCCGCTTCCTGACTCCCGACGACGACAGCTTCGCGATCATTGACGACTTTGAGATCACCCTGGGCGACGCCTATGAGCTGCTCGAGCGCGGTTACATCGACGAGGCGCGCGCCCTCTACCTGGACCTGGCGCGCGACCACGCCGGCGATGAGCGGCTGCTCAGGCTGGTCGAGGCCATCCGCCGCGCCGAGGAGCGGACGGTCCGGATGGCCGGCCCGCCGCCCGCGCAGTCGCAGATCCCGCGCGAGCCGCCCCGCGGCGCGACCTCGTGGGAGAGCTACCGGGAGATGTGGGCGCCCGCGCCTACGCCCGCGCGCCGGTGGCTGGCGCCGATCGGGCTGGTGGTGATCGCCGGCTGCGTGGCGGCCGTGCGCGCCAGCGATGCGCCGCCGGTGTTCCAGGGGTTCTCGGCCTTCGAGATCGGCATGGCGGCGCTGACGGGCTTCCTGGGCGCGGCGCTGGCGGCCGCGAGCGGGCTGCTCAAGTCCTTCGACTTCGAGCTGGGAGGCGCGGTGACCGACCGCGGCGGCGAGGTGCCGCTGTGGCTCTATCTCGGCGTCGCCGGATTGATCTCGCCGGCGCTGGCGCTGATCTTCTACCTGGTGATCGTGCTCCTCGAGCTGCCGCTGTCGTGGCGTGTGCTGGGCTTCTTCGCGGGCGTCTACGCCACCGCCGCGGCGCTGGCGTGGGCCCATGGCGGGCAGATGGCCGTGGTACTGACCTTCGGCGCCGGCGTGGTCTTCGTGCCCGCCCTCCTCGGCTGGGCGGTGGGCTCGATCTTCCGCCCCGGACACTGGTGGGAGTAGGCCACGGCGAGGCGCGCGAGGAATACTCAACGCAGGTGAACGCAGATGCGCGTAGTGCACACTAAGAACGAGGTCCGCGAGGCGGTGCGCGCCGCCCGGGCCAAGGGTAAGACGATCGGTCTCGTGCCCACCATGGGCGCGCTGCACGCCGGCCACATGTCGCTGGTCGAGGCGGCGGTGGCGGGCAGCGACTTTGTGGTGGTGAGCATCTTCGTCAACCCCACGCAGTTCGGGCCCGGTGAGGACCTGGAGAAGTACCCCCGCACGCTTGACGAGGATGCTGCGAAGTGCCGCGCCGCGGGAGTCGATCTCATCTTCGCCCCGTCGGCGGACGAGATGTACGCCGACGACGCCTGCACCACCGTCCACGTGGCGGAGCTGACCGAAGGGCTGTGCGGGCAGTACCGCCCGGGCCACTTCGACGGCGTCACCACGGTGGTGTGCAAGCTGTTCAACATCGTCACGCCCGACCGCGCATGGTTCGGCGAGAAGGACTACCAGCAGCTCGTGGTCATCCGGCGCATGGTGCGCGACCTCGACCTGCCGGTGGAGGTCATCGGCCTGCCGACGGTGCGCGAGCCCGACGGGCTGGCGATGAGTTCGCGCAATCACTACCTGAACGCCGCCGAGCGCGCCGCCGCCCCGGCCCTGCAGGCGGCGCTGCAGGCGGGAGCGCGGGCCGCGCGCGCGGGTGCGACCGGCGCCGAGGTCGAGCGCACGGTCGCCGAGGCGCTGGCGCGTGAGCCGATGCTGCGCCCGCAGTACATACGTGCCGTTCACCCGCAGACGCTGCGGCGGCTGCTCGACGAGAGCGGCCCGATGGTCATCGCCGCGGCAGCGTACCTGGGCGAGACGCGACTGATCGACAACATCAAAGTCGAGGGATGAAGACATGCTGCGCATCATGTGCCGCTCGAAGATCCATGGCGCCACCGTCACACAGACCGAACTGTTCTACCAGGGGAGCATCACGATCCCGGCCGACCTCCTCGCGGCCGCCGACATGCTGCCCAACGAGCGCGTGCAGGTCGTCAACCTGAACAACGGCTCGCGCATTGAGACCTACATCATCGAGGGCCCCGCGGGGTCGGGGAACATCTGCCTCAACGGGCCCGCGGCACGCACGGCCGCCGTAGGCGATCGCGTGCACATACTGTGCTACGCCCTGATGGATGAGGAGGAGGCGCGCCGCTGCACGTTGAATGTTGTCACCGTTGACGACAGCAACCAGATCGCAGAATCATGAGACAGCAACTTCCGCCAACCGGCCTGGTCCCCCCCGCGACCGTCGCCCGCATCGTGCGCGCAGCCCTGCACGAGGACATCGGGCGCGGCGACGTCACCACCATGCTGACCGTCCCGCCCGACACCCGCGCCCGCGGCGTGCTGCTGGCCAAGCAGGACGGGGTGATGGCCGGCGGCTACGTCGTCGCCGAGTGCTTCGCGCAGAACGATCCGGGCAGCGATTTCGAGCAGACGGTCGCCGATGGTGAGCGCTTCGCCCCCGGCGATCACCTGGGGACGGTCTCAGGCTCGGCGCGCGGGCTGCTGGGCGCCGAGCGCGTGGCGCTCAACTTCCTGCAGCGCCTGTGCGGCGTCGCCACGCTCACCCGCCGGTTTGCCGACGCGGTCGAGGGCACGGGCGCGCGCATCACCGACACGCGCAAGACCACGCCGGGGCTGCGCGCGCTGGAGAAGGCGGCGGTGCTCGCCGGCGGCGGCGCCAACCACCGCTTCGCACTCTACGACGGCATCCTCATCAAGGACAACCACATTCGCCTGGCGGGCGGCATCGCCCAGGCCATCGCACGCGCGCGCCGTGGCGCGCCGCACACACTCAAGATCGAGGTCGAGACCGCCCACCTGGGCGAGCTGCGCGAGGCGCTGGAGGCGGGCGCGGACATCATCATGCTCGACAACATGGACGACGACACCATGGCCGAGGCCGTGCGCATGGTCGGTGAACGCGCGCTGGTGGAGGCCTCGGGCGGGATGGCCCTGGAGCGCGTGCGCGCCGTGGCCGAGATGGGCGTTGATCTGATCTCGGTGGGGGCCCTGACGCATTCGGCGCCCGCCATCGACATCAGTCTCGAGCTGGAGGTGCTGGACTGAGCCCAGGCAGGAGGGATCCTGACCGTGCGCAGCACAGTCAAGGCGAGCCGGGAGACGGTAGTCCTGACGCTGCTGATCGCGGTGGGGACGGCGGCGGCGCAGGAGAACGTGGCGCTTAATCGGCCCTTTGTATGCACCACTGACGTGATGAGCGGCTGGACCGGGCTGGTGGACGGCGTGATCGATTCTGACAGCGGCCCCGGGTGCTTCGCCACCGGCAACGACGTGGGATTCCCCAAGTCGGTCACCATCGATCTGCAGCGCCCGTGCCTCATAAACCGGATCGCCGTGCACAACTCCGCCAACGGCAACACGCGCGGCATCGCCATCTACTGCTCGCAGAACGGACAGCAGTTCGAGAAGCTGCGTGAGTTCATCTTCCCCCAGGCCCAGCCGATCGTGCTCAACCACCGCTTCAACGACCGGCCGGCACAGTTCGTGCGCGTGGAGTTCGCCAACACCTGGGGCGGCGGGCTGGGCGGCGACAACGTCATCTTCGTGCGCGAGGTCGAGGTGTTCGGCACCCCGACGGGGGGCGCGCCGGTGACGGGGCCGCCATCGCAGCCGATCGGTGACCCGCTGATGATCACCCGCGATGTGCGCCTCTTCAAACGCTGGGCGCTGGAGGGCGACCGACCGCTGAGCATCGTGACCTTCGGCGACTCGCTGGTGGCGATCGATGAGCAGAGCTGGCCGACCATGGTGGCCGAAGGGCTGCAGCTCGCGCGACCTGAGGGCGCACAGGTCAGCGTCAGCGCAGTCTCGCATCCGGGCATGACCCCGGACGCGGGGTCGGGCGACGTGGTCGAGGTCATCGATGCCGCACCGGACGTGGTGCTGGTCAGCTTCGGCACCGACATGCTACACTGGGACCGGGAGGCATTCCGCGCGGGGCTCGCGGCGGTGGTGAGCCGACTGCTGGCGGAGACCGATGCGCTGGTGGTGCTGGTCGGGCCGGTGCCCCGCAATGACGAAACGCTGGATACCGCCCGGCGCGCGCTGGCGCAGATGGAGGGCACCGCCGAGTTCCTGGGCGTGGCCGTGGTGCGCACCGAGGCGGCGCTGCTGGCGGAAGGCCTCTCGGGCGAGGCCGTGATGACTGACGATGGCGAACTCTCACCGGCGGCCCGGCGACTGATCGCCACGTCCATTCTTGAGCTGCTTGTCCAGCCGTAGTTACGTGGGGTGAGAGACGGATGCGGCGCTTGTTCGGTGCGTTAGTGGGCTTCCTCCTGTTCTTCCCGGGGGCGCTGGTGGTGCGCTGGCTGGTGGTGGACGAACTCCGCCTCTACCAGGACATGACGCTCACCGACACACTGCTGGCGATCATCATCATACTCGCCTCGGTGATCGTGTTCGGGCAGCCGCAACGGGCCCTCACCTCCGAAGAGCTGGAGCGCCAGGCCAAGGCCATGGAGCTGGCCTCGCGGCGACTGGAGGAGGCGCAGCGCCGTCGCGACGCCCTCCGCCGCGGGCGCCGGCCGCGCACCGGCACGTCGTCGTCCGAGAGCGCCGGCAGACGGTCACGACCGACCTCGCGTCGGCGAACCGACGATCGCGACCAGACCCCTCGGCGCCGGCGGCGCTAGCCCGGCCGCACTCGCAGCAGAGGTACGCGCTCGGCGCAGCCGCGTCTGACCCCGACCCCTCTGCCGACTGCGCCATGGGCGCGCCTCGCTAGCAGGCGATCGGCTCACTAGCGCGAGAACGCCAGCCCACCCAAGCGCTCCCGGTTGGCGTAGGGTCCCCGCGTGCACGACCACGCCGTTGACTCGCCCGTGCTCTGGTCGTTGCGACAGGCGTTGAAGCCCCACACATCCCCCGCGGCGGGCATCGCGCCGATGATGGCGAACGGTATTCGCACTTCGACCACCCAGCGATCGCCCGCGACCCTGGTCGCCACCTCCCAGCCGCCCTCCACCGATGACTTGGCCGCACCGAGGCTGTTGAGCGCCAGCCGGAAGCAGCCCGCCCCTCCTGTCCGCGGATCAACGTAGATCTCAACGCTGTCATCGGTGGGCACGTCCGGATTCAGGCCCCGCTCATCAGGCTGCGCCTGTGCGCGCAGATGCGCGATGTCTTCGTCGAAGCACTCGAAGCCCACGTAGAGATTCGCTTCGTCGGCCAGCACACGGCAGACGGTCTCCTCGCGCGCGGACTCGCCGGTCTGATGGTGCACGAAGCCGGTCATTTCCGTCGCGCTCGACCAGCAGCCCTCGTCGAGGGCGCCATCAATCACGGGCGCGGCGCTGACGAGCGGGCAGACCGCCTGCGGCAGCAGTGCGATCTCCTCACTGTGCTCGACGCTGCGCGCCTCCCCCGCCAGCTCGAACCCGATCTCGAGCCTCACCGCCACCTCGGCAGTGCTGGCCGGCGGACCGGCCTCGGGCGCGTCCAGCTCCACGGTGGTCTCGGCATGGCCGGGCAGCACCGCGCCGGTGTCCGCCGTGCCGATACCCTCGCCACTCATGGTGATGCTGACCGGCAGCGCCTCGGCCAGGTTGTTGCGCACCGTGACGGCGAAGCGCAGACCGCCCTCCGCCGCCGGGACCTGGCGCAGGCCCCGCACTTCCACCGCAGCCCCCACGCCGACGGTCGCGAAGGCGTGCAGCGTCATCGGCCCCTCAGAGCCATCAAGGGCGGCCGTCGCCTCCAGGTCAAGCCGGCCGTCTCCATCGAGATCCGGCGGTATCTCGACGATGAAGCCTCCCCGGGTGGCCTCGGCGTCGGCACGCGTCACCGGAAGCTCCCGCCCGCCCAGCGTCGCGCGCAGCTCGAGGTGCGTGCCCTCGACCGTGCGCAGTCGGGGCCCGCTGAGCCGCAGTGTCACCTGCGCAGGCACGCCCGCAGCCACCCGCGAGGGGGCGTCCAGCTCGAGACTTACGCCCCCGACTACCTGAGCCGCAAGCGAGGCGTACCGCTCATACCAGCCCCGACGCCGCCGCACGAAGTCGTCGTGCTGCCACGATGAGGCGCCGGAGATGTCGTAGGCCACGAAGTCGATGGGCATCTCGCCCTCCGGTTCGACGGTCCCGGTCTTGGGATCGGCGAACATGTGGAACTGGCTGCCCGAGTAGCCCATGTTCGGGAAGCCCGCCAGCACCACGCCGCCTCCACCGTCTCGCGAGGCGTGCAGGTACTCCCACCCGGTCGCGCCCGGCGGCTCACGGTCGCTCGGCTCGCGCACCGTCGTCCCATCGGGGAAGCTGTGCCAGCCGCCGCTGATGTTCCAGAACCAGTAGGCGTCCAGCGCCGCGCCGGTGTGGTTGCGCAGCGCGGTATGCATCTGCACGCCGGGCACCCCGCGCTCGATGGTGGCCCGCACGCGCACATCGAGAGCCTCCACGTCCCGACCGCTCCCGCTGCCGAACAGCTTGAGCGTGAAGGCCACGCTCTTGCGCTCCGGGCCATCCTCGACCAGCTCGATGTCGCTCAGGCGGCGCGCGTGGTACCAGCCGTCGCCCTCTGCCAGCGCGTTCTTGGTGGTCCACAGTTGCATCTTCGCGCGCCCGAGCCGGAGCGACGCCTCGCCCCCGAGCCCCGCGCTCTCGAAGGAGAACTGCGCGCCCCCCGAGCGCAGCACGACGCTGCCGTCGCCGATCTCGACCTCGAAGGGCAGCTCTGCCTCCGCGCGCAGCAGCTCAGGCAGCTCCGCCGCGGTCACGCCGCCCGCCAGCAGTTGCTCCTCGGGCGTTGCCACGTCGGCGGCGGCCAGGGCGTCCAGTGGCTCCAGGGCCCGTGTCAGCCCCAGGATGCGCCCGCGCGCCGCCCGGTCTTCGGGGACGCCGTCGCGACGCACGGCCTGCAGGCAGTCGTCGGCCTGCGCCCGCACCTCGTCGAACACCCGCTGCGCCGCCGGCGCCGACGTTCGGGCCGCGCCGCTCTCCTCGGTCAGCTCCGCCAGCCGCAGCGAGCAGCTTCGGGCCATGCTGGCCACTTCCGCCAGGCAGTTGGCCAGGTACGCGTTCTGCGTGACATAGACCCGGCCCGAGTCCGGCGGCAGCTCGACGCGCAATCGGCCCTCGCGCGCCATCAGCAGTTGCCCCGAGTACAGGTCGGCCACGCGCGCGTCATTCAGCTCCCAGGGCAGCTCCACGCGCACCGCCTCGTTGGCGGAGTTGCCCGCCACCAGCGCGCGCTCATAGCGGCGGAAGTAGACCGGGCCGTCGCTCTCCAGCGGCCCGAGCGGCATGCCGGTATCCGTGCGGTAGAGCTGCCGCAGGACGTCCTGACGCTCCGAGGCCGTCCCGGTCCACTGCTGGAAGCCGCACAGCCTGGCGCAGGCCCAGGCGAGGAAGGCGTGCTCCTGCTCCAGCTCACGCGCGGGCAGATAAGTGAGCGGCGCGATGGAGCCGCCCGCCTCGGTGAAGTCGCGCCACTGCTCGTACGCGCGCAGCACCGCGGGCCAGTCCTGCGTGCGGCACATGCGCGCGGGATCGCGCCGCATCTCCTCGGTGGGCCAGCGGAACACAAACGACTCCCACATCAGCGTGTCGCCGAAGCCGATGTACTGATGCCTCGGCCCCCCGGAGTTGAGCATCACCGCGAACCGGGCGCCGTGCGCCTTCACCGCGCGGTAGACATCCATGAGCGCGCGCCGGTACATCTCCGTGTTGTCCAGGTCCGGGAAGAGGTGCTGGTGGATGCCCAGCTCGGGTCCGTAGCACTTGGGGTAGGGATGCACGTTGTCCACGAAGACGCCGTCGGCGCCGGTGGCCAGCACATTCTCGACGCCGCGCACATAGGCCTCGGCGATCCCCGGCTGGTTACAGCAGGACTGATAGATGCCCGCGGGATAGTCGGGGTCGTCAAAGGGGCGGCGGCGCTCACCATCCTCGCGGATCAGCGCCCAGTCCGGGTGCTCGACCAGGTCGATCTCCCGCCAGAAGGGCTGGGTCCTGAAGCCGGGGGATTCGCTGCTGTCCACGACCTTGTAGAGCGACACATAGGGCATGATCCGCAGGCCCCAGCGGTGCGCCTCCGCCGCGGTCTCAGCCGTCGCCGGCACGTGGCTGACGTAGGTCACGCCCGCGTCGGCCAGCTCCTGGAAGGTCATGCCGGAGGTGTAGCAACTGTAGACCTCGCGGGTGAACGACCACTCCCCCCAGGCGGCCGAGCACGCCATCGCCAGCACCAACGCCAACAGGACGCGAGACATGGTCACTACCTCCCGGGAAGAATCTATCCACAAATCGAGGTTCGCCGTCCGATTCCGCCGGACCTGTCGCGAGACACACCTGAGTCCTTCGGCGAGCGGGGCGCGCATGCGAAACAGCAGTTGAACATTGCGGATGAGTGGAGGGCAGAGGTGAATCCTGGTGGCCGGGCGCCTCCCGGGGGGCTCTCGATTGCGTCACTCAACGGGCGCCGAGACCGGTGCCGCAACCGCCTCACTGCCTCCGCCCGCACGCCCGAGCCGCCCGCATTCAAGATTCACGCCTCGCCTGCAACGCCGCTTGACTTCGCGCCCTGCCCACCGTATACTACCCACGACAGCCGCCTGCCGGGCCACGCGTCCGGCGGTGCCATCAGGGCGTGTACCCGAGGTGGTAGCTCGTGCGGGATCGACGCCGGGGACGCACTATTCTCGTCGTACTAGCCATCATCGCCGCCGCTGCGCTCTTCGTCTTCCTGGGGCAGATCTTCGCCCAGGAACAAGCCCCGCCGCCCGAACCCGCGCCCGGCATGGAGGGCGGGGGACCGCCCGGAGGCCCGGAGGCGGGTATGATGGTCGAGCCCGGCATGATGGGCGGGCCCGGCATGGACATGGGTATGGGTATGGGCATGGGCGGCAGGGGTGGCGCTCCGCTGCAGTGGACCGAGCAGCCGATGCCCGAGGAGTTGCGCGAGACCTACGACGAGTTCCTCGCCGAGACCGGCCAGCCGCGGGCCCTCATCCCCGACATGTACCTCGAGGACGACGAGGGCAACCCGCGTGAGTACACCAAGAACCAGTGGCAGCAGCTCCAGCGCATCTACGCTTCTCGGCGCATCACCGAGGCGGGAGCCGCCGAAGTGGGCCGCCCCGGCTACGGCCTGGCCACCCGCATCAATCGCGAGATGGCGGTCAAGCAGAAAGAACTCGACGCCGTCCGCTACCTCTACGAGTTCGGCCTCGACAGCTTCAGCTTCGAGATCGGCTATCCGCAGGTCAATCACGCCGACATCCGCCCCGGCGCCACCACCGTCCCGGTGCAGGTCGGCGTCATCATGAGGGTCAGGCCCGGCGTCGCCCAGCGCTACCCCAGCCTGGTCTACCGCAAGCTGCGCCCCTTCGACAACTACGGTGAGGACCGCCAGCTCTTCCGCATCGTAGACTACGAGGGCGGCATGTGGAATCCCAAGGAAGTCTGGCTGTGGAACGGCGCCGTCTCGGAGTGGAACAGCCTGTGGTCGGGCAACTCCATCCGGCTCACCCTCTACGACGTCGGCGGTGACCGGATCGTCAGCGCCACCCAGCCCGCCGGACATACCGGTGGAATCTGCGCGAAGCTGGTCTATCCCGATGACCTCAACTACGCGCCGATCCACGAGACCATCATCCCGCCGCAGGACAATGCCTTCGAGGGCGGTCATCTCAACCTCGACTACCAGAAGGGCTGGTACTACAGCTTCAGCTTCAGCATCCCCATCGCGAAACTCGCCGCGCTCGACCGCGCCGAGGCCGTGCTGATCGGCTCGGGCGGTATCGAGGGTTCGCGCGGCGCCACCCAGGCACCACCGCCCGACATGACCTTCGCAGGCCAGTCCTCCCGCGCGGCGACTCAGGCGGGCGCCGGCAGCGCCATGGAGACGGCCCGCACCAACCTGCCGATGATGCAGATGCAGATCGCCCCCGGCTTCTACTAGCCAGCACGATCTCTGACCCCCCGACGCGCCGCGCACTCCGCGGCGCGTCTTCGGTTCTGCCCGTCGATGGAGGTCCCGCCGTCGCCCCGGCGAACCGCCAGCCCGGACCGCAGGACAGGAGGGCGAGACGCATGGTCATCGACTGCCACGTTCACGTGCAGGGCGGCTACGGCACGCCTGAGGATCGCATGGGCTACCTGCTGGAGTACGCCGACCGCCTCGGCATCGACCGGCTCTGCCTGAGCCTGGGCACCTCGCGCGATTACTCCCCGGACCCGGAGACCTTCCGTCGCGATAACGACATGGTGTGGCGGGCCGTCGAGATGTACCCGGACCGCTACATCGGCTTCTGCTACCTCAACCCCGGCTATCTCCAGGAATCGCTGGAGGAGATCGACCGCTGCATCGCCGACGGGCCCTTCGTCGGCATCAAGTTGTGGGTGGCGATGCTGTGCGACCGGCCCGACCTCGACCCCATCTGCGAGCGCGCCGCCGAGTTGGGCGCGCCGATTCTGCAGCACACCTGGCTGAAGATCACCGGCAACCTCGAGTTTGAGTCCACGCCGCACAACATGGCGAATCTCGCCCGGCGCCACCCGGACGTCAACTTCATCCTCGGTCACTCCGGCGGTAACTGGGAGATGGGCTATCGCATCATCCAGGACCTGCCCAACGTCTACGCCGAGGTCTCGGGCGGCGACCCCGAGCTGGGCCAGACCGAGATGGGCGTGGCCATGCTCGGCGCCGAGCGCATCGTCTACGGCTCCGACGCGCCCGGCCGCAGCTTCGCCTCGCAGATTGCCAAGGTCCGCGGGGCGGACATCTCCGACGACCAGCGTGCGATGATCCTGGGCGAGAACATGCGGAGGCTTTTGGGACTGTGATTCGCCCGAGCGCCATCGACTGCCACATCCACCCGACCTCCGCCAGGGGCGGACCGCCGGCGGCGTGCGCCGATGAGCTGCTGCCCTTCGCCGACCGCATGGGCATCGAGCTGATGGGCACCAGCCTCGGCCCCACCTTCTGGCAGCAGCCCACGCGCGCGCAGATCACCGCCGACAATGACTTCAACGCCGAACTCATCGCGCTGCACCCGGATCGTTTCTTCGGCTACGCGAATCTCAACCCGAACGACCTGCGCTTCAGCCTCGACGAGATCGAGCGCCGCGTGGCCGACGGCCCCTTCATCGGCATCAAGCTCTGGGTCGCCATGTGCTGCGACCACCCCAACGTGGACGCCATCTGCGAGCGCGCCGCCGAGTTGAGCGCGCCGATCCTGCAGCACACCTTCTTCCGTACCGGCGGCAACCTGCCCGGCGAGTCCAGCCCGGACGACCTCGCCGCGCTCGCCGCCCGCCATCCGGACGTGACCTTCATTGCGGCGCACGCCGGGCTCAACTGGGAGCGCGGCATTCGCGCCGTCGCGCCACGGCCCAACATCCTGGTGGACACCTGCGGCTTCGACCCGGAGATGGGCTACACCGAGATGGCGGTGGCGTGGCTGGGGCCCGAGCGCGTGGTCTACGGCTCCGACGCCGCCGGCCGCAGCTTCGCCTCGCAACTTTCCAAGGTCTACGGCGCGGACATCGACGAGAACGCGAGGGCGCTGATCCTGCACGGGAACATGAGGCGGGTGCTTGACCTGTGATCATTGACTGCAATGCCAACCTCGGCAACTGGCCCTTCCGGCGCACCAGCTACAACACGCCCGACGCGCTCATCGAGCGGCTGGCGCGCGTGAACATCGACCGCGCATGGGTGACGCTGCTCGACGCAGTGATGCTCAAGAACGTGGGCGCGGCCAACCCGTGGCTGGCGGAGATGGTCGCGGGCCACGAGCAGCTCATGCCGGTGGGCAGCGTCAACCCGACCTGGCCCGCGTGGGAGCGCGACCTCGCGCAGTGCGCCGAGCTGGGCTTCCGCGGCGTGCGCGTGAATCCGAACTACCACGGCTGGACCTTGGCCGAGCCCATCTTCGACGAGCTGCTCTCGGCGGCGGGCGAGCTCGCGATGTTCGTCGAGGTCGCGCTGCACATGACCGACGAGCGCCACCACCATCCGCTGGTGATGGTGCCCCCGGTGGCGGTGGACGGGCTGCTCGACGCCTGCGCCGCGCATTCGAGCGTGCCGATGGTCCTGGCGAACGTGAAGAACGCTCCGGCGAGTCAGCTCGCGCGCGAGGCCGACGGCGCGCTGCCGGGCAATCTCTACTTCGAGCTGTCGCACTTCGAGTCGGTGGGCGGGGTGCAGGCGCTGGCGAACGAGCTGGGCGTGGAGCGCATCCTGTTCGGCACCCATGCGCCCTACTACTACCCCGAGTCCTCGGCGCTGAAGGTCTTCGAGGAGTGCGACTTCTCCGACGCCGAACTCGCCGCCATCACCCACCGGAACGCGCAGCGGCTGCTGGCGGCGTTGTAGCGGGAGGGCGGCGGCCATGCGACCGACCACCGGTCTGCTGAGCCTCTGTGCGTTGGCGGCCCTCACCGTGGCGCCCGCTCCCGCCGCCACGTACTACGTTGACGTCCTCGGCCTGGGCGGCGAACCGGCGGACGAGAACCCGGGCACGCGCGAGCAGCCGTGGCTGACGTCCATCCATGCCTTCGGCGCGGCGCAGCCCGGCGATACCATCATCTTCCGCGCGGGCGTCTACCGCCTGCCGCGCACCGTGCACACCTCCGACTTCGTGGCCGCCGGCGGGGAGCCGCTGACGCTCACCACGCTCCCGGGTGAGAGCGCGACCATCACCAACCTGCGGCCCATCATCACCGGCGAGTGGACGCCCGTCCCCCACCCCGAAGGCCTCGCGCTCTTCAGCGCGCCCGCGAGCCGCGTCTTCCGCGTGACGAACGTAGTTGAGGATGGCGTGCCCCTCCGCCGCGCGCCTTCGGGGGACAGCAACGACCTCGAGGATACCCCTCCAGAGGCCATCACCGGACCGGGACAGTGGTGCGCGAGCATCCGCCAGGGCCGCGTCTGGGTGGCGACCTCCGACGGCGAGCCGCCCGGCAACCGCATCGAGATCTGCGACGTCGGCGGCTTCGGCGCCAGCGGCAACCTGTTCGCCCTGTTGCCGCGCGAGGACGGGCTCGACGGCCCCAACCTGGTGTTCGACGGCCTCACCATCGAGACCGGCTTCCACGGCCTGCTGGTCCGCACCGGATCGGTCATGCTGCGTGGCTGCGTCCTGCGCAAGAGCTACGGTGACCTGCTCAACGCCGCGTGCGGGCGGCTGCAGGTCGAGGACTGCGAGTTCTATCACTTCGGCGAGTCGGCCATCGACGTCACCGGGCCGGGGGGCGCCACGCCTCCGCGCCCGCTGGAGCCCACGCACATCCGTGGCTGCACCTTCCACGACAGCGTGCTGCTGCGCTCGGCGGGGCAGAAGGGCGTCAACGCGGTAATGCTCAAGGGCGGCGCCGAGGCGATGGTCGTTGAGGGCTGCGTCTTCCGCGACATGATGACCAGCTACGGTGCGCTCACCCTCGGCGGCGCGACCTCGGGCGGCCTCGCGCGCGAGGGCGTCGGGCTGATCGCGCGCAACAGCATCTTCCAGCGCATAACCGGGCCGTGGGTGGTACTCTTCGCGGGCAGCGAGGACTGCGTCTTCGCCAGCAACCTGGTGACGGAGTGCGAGGTGCGCGAGATCGTGCACATCTCCCGCGCGCGCGGCGATGACCCGACGACGCGCAACGTCCGCCCGCGCGTGCTCAACAACATCTTCTTCGACAACACGGTCGAGACCGCGGTCGTGGGCATCGACCCGGGCGCGGCCTCCGGCGCGCAGATCGACTTCAACCTTATCGCGGCCAGCGGCACGCGCTTCATCATCGACGGCGAGCCGGTGGAGCTGCTCGACCTGCCCGCGCGCGGCTGCGAAACCCACGGCATCGGGCGGGCGCCGCGGTTCCACGATCCGGTGGCCGACGACTTCCGCCCGGCTGCCAACTCACCGGTCATCGACGCGGGGATGGGCCTCGGCGCTCTGATACCCGACGACTTCGACGGTGTCGCGCGACCCCAGGGCGCGGGCTGGGACATCGGGCCCTTCGAGTTCGTCCCCCGCCGCTAGCCCGGGCTCACTCGTCGTTGCGGCCCCCGTGCCCGGGGCCGCTCTCCGCGCAGCGGTTGGACTGGCCCCGCGCCGGACTGGTATACTTGACAACGATGACCGCACACGTGGAGAGCAGACGGTCGTTCCTCAAGAAGCTCGGCTGGGCCGCCGTGGGCGTGCTGGCGGGCGGCACCGGCCTGGACGTCGCGTACGAGAAGACCTGGGTGGAGGTCAGCCATCCCCGCATCGCGGTGCCGGGCCTGCCACCAGAGTTCGAGGGCTTCCGCCTCTGCCAGATCACCGACGTGCACCACGGCCCCTACCTCTCGCTCGAGCGCGTGCATACGCTGGTGCGCCTGGCGCTGAGCCAGAGCCCGGACGCATACGTGATCACGGGTGACATGTGCCATCGAGCGGAGAAGTACGTGCCGCCGGTGTGGGCTGCACTCGCGCGGCTCAAGGCCCCGATGGGCGTGTGGTGCGTGATGGGCAATCACGACCACTGGGACGGGATCGAGGCCAGCCGCCGCGGCGCGCGCGACGCGGGCATCCTCGAGCTGCGCAACCTGGGGGTGCCGCTGCAGCGTGGGGGCGCGCGCATCTGGCTGGCAGGCGTCGGCGACCTGTGGGAGGACGTGCAGGACCTGCCCGCCGCGCTGCGCGATGTCCCCGCCGACGAGGTCGCGATCCTGCTCACGCACAACCCGGACTACGCCGACGAGATGCACGACCCCCGCGTGAAGCTGATGCTGGCCGGGCACAGCCACGGCGGCCAGGTGTCCCTGCCGCTGCTCGGGCCGATCGCGGTGCCGTGCAAGCGCAAGTACACGCGCGGGCTGGTGCAGACTGAGGTGTCGCAGATCTACGTCTGCCGGGGCCTGGGCATGGCCACGGTGCCCTTCCGCATGGGCAGCCGCCCCGAACTCGCGGTCATCGAGCTGACGCG
>CAZTZN010000077.1:0-20726 GCA_964617715.1 uncultured Armatimonadia bacterium
GAAGCTGAGGGTGCCGACGTCAACCGCTTCCTGCGCCACTTTTGGGTTTCACGCTACGGGGACGTCAAGACGAGGTCGCTCTACAGGGAGATCAAGGAGTACATCACGGCGCGGAATCTAAGCGCGAAGGACCTCTCACGCGCGTTGGAGCACGATGCGGGGCTCTATGCCGACGCGATCAATGCACGAGATGACGACGACGAGTGCAAACGGCTACTACGGGCCATAGACCAGCTCGGGGCGAAGGCACTGCTGCCGGCGGTACTCAGCAGCTACACCATTGATCGGTCTGAGCACCGCCGGGCGTTCCTGCAGGGGCTGGTGTCGTTCTTTGTTCGCCACAACGTAGTTATGCAGCTTGAAAGCACGAAGTTGGAGCAGGTAGTCTTTGAGGTCGCGAGGGGAGTGCGAGAGAACAAGGACGTGGCTGCTGCCCTCAGCAAACTGCGGGACGAGGGGCCGAGTGACGAGGACTTCCTGTCCCGCTTCGAGACGTTCCAGGTGGGGAGGCGAGCAACCGCTCGCTATCTCCTGTGCGAGATCGAGAGGGCAATGTCAGCTGATGACGAGCACGAAGTCGCGGCACCCAGCAGAGTTCATCTGGAGCACATCTATCCCCTGACTCCCCAAGCCGGGCAGAGGATGGATGAGCACGATGCGCAGGTCAATCGGCTGGGGAATCAGACGTTGTTGGCTTCGAAGCTGAATGAGGCAATCAAGAACGCGCCGTTTGAGGAGAAGAAGGGGGCCTACAGCGAGTCGAGCCTGACCATGACGGCACGTCTAGCCGAATGTGATGTATGGGATGAGGCAGCCATCGCCCGTAGACAGAGGGAGTTGGGTAGGTACGCCATTGCGCTCTGGGGTTTTCCGGAAGTAGCTCAGTAGCGTGCGATCTGCCGCCCCTCGCCGCCGCGAATGGGCGTCTGGCGGATGACCTGCTCGTTGCGATGCACCGCGCTGCCCGGCGTCTTGTCGCCGATCGGCGGGAGCGCGAAGTCCTGCCACGAGCCCAGGCCGATGACGCGTTCGGCGGTCACCGACAGGTCGAGCGCGCCCATGCGCGTGAGCCGGCCCTCGACGCACAGCACCGGGCTGGTGTAGAGCGCGCGTCCGCACTTCTCGTAGGCATCCTCGAAGACCGCGACGTCGATCAGCCCCAGCTCGTCCTCGAGCGAGATGAAGATGGCGGTGCGGCCGCTGCGCGTGGGCGGGCGGGCGCGCGCCACCACGATCCCCGCCACGCGCACGCGCTCGCGATCCTCGCAGCGCCACAGCTCCACGCTGGGCGTCACCCCCAGCTCGCGCAGGCGCTTGCGCCAGAAGCTGAAGGCGTTGCGGGTGGTGCTCACGCCCAGCAGATGCAGATCGGTGGCGACGCGCCCTACCGCGGTCATCGGGTCGAGCGAGGGCAGCAGGCGCACCAGGTCGTCCACGTCATCGCAGGGCAGCGACGGGCCGCGACGCCGGCCGCGCCGGTCGGCGACCACGTCATCGGGCAGCGCGCCCAGCCGCCACATCAGCTCCTGTACGCTCAGGCCCGTGAACTCGAAGGCACGCGCCAGCACCAGATTCTCGACCGCCGGGCGCGGCACGCTGGTGCGGCGGCAGAAGTCCTCGAGCGACGCAAAGGGCCCATGGCATTCGCGTTCGGCGAGGATACGCTCGACGACGCCGCGCAGCCCGCGCACCATCCACAGGCCGACGCGGATGTCGCCGCGCGCATTGGCATCATATTCGACCGTGCAACGTCCCTCGCTGCGGTTCACGCACGGAGGCAGAATGGCGCAGCCGAAGCGCTTCGCGTCCTCGGCGACGGTGCGCGGCGGGTAAAAGCCCATGGGCTGGCTGGACAGGATGCCGGCCAGGAACTCGGCGGGGTAGTGCGCCTTGAGCCATGCGGTCTGATAGGAGATCTTGCCGAAGCAGGCCGCGTGAGCCTTGTTAAAGCCGTAGGCGGCGAAGCCCCGCACCATGTCGAAGATCTCCGTCGCGACCTCGGGGCACACGCCGCGCTCGCCGGCGCGCAGCATGAAGCGCTCCTGCACCTCGTCGAGGTCCTCGGGGGAGATGTCATGGGTCATCATGCGCCGCAGCACGTCGGCCTCGCCCAGCGAGAAGCCGGCGATGGCGTGGGCGATGCGCAGCACCTGCTCCTGGTAGATGACCACGCCGAAGGTCGAGGCGAGGATCGGCTCGAGATCGGGGTGAGGGTACTCGACCGGCTGCAGGCCGTGGCGGCGCAGCACATAGGGCGTGATCATATCCGCCTGCACCGGGCCGGGGCGAAAAAGCGAGATGTTGGCGACGATGTCCTCGAACTCGGTCGGCTGCGTGCGCCCCAGCAGGTTGCGCTGGCCGGGGCTCTCGAGCTGGAACAGGCCGATGGTGCGGGTGCTGCGCAGCAGCTCGTACGCGGCCTCATCGTCGAGCGGGATGGCCTCGATGTCCGGGCGGGCGCCGGTGCGGGCTTCGATGTGATCGAGCGCGTCCTCGATGGCGGAGTGGATGCGCAGGCCGAGCAGGTCCATCTTTACCAGCCCCAGCGCCTCCACGTCGTCCTTGTCGAACTGGGCGATGACGATGCCCTTGCTGGCCAGTTCGAGCGGGACCATCTCGGTGAGCGGGCGCGCGCCGATGAGCAGCCCGCCCACATGCACCGACAGGTGGCGGGGGAAGCCGGAGATCTCCTGGGCCAGCTCTATAAGCAGGCGCTTGTCCTCGACATCCACCGCGGCGTCGCGCAGCTCAGGGTAGCGCTCCAGGGCCTCGTCGATGTCGGCGGCGCGGATATGTGGGAAAAGCGAGGCGATACGGCCGATCTCCTCATCGGAGAAGCCCAGGGCGTGGCCGATCTCGCGGATGGCCGAGCGGGCGCGGAAGGTGTTGACGGTGCACACCGCAGCGACATGCTCGGCGCCGTAGGTATCGTAGACGTACCTGGTGACTTCATCGCGGCGGCGGGTGTCGAAATCCACGTCGATGTCGGGCATGTTGCGGCGCTCGGGGTTGAGGAAGCGCTCGAACAGCAGGTCATTGGCGAGCGGATCGACGTGGGTGATGCCCAACACATAGCTGACCAGCGAGTCGCCGGCGGAGCCGCGGCCGGTGCAGCGGATACCCTGCTCGCGGGCGAAGCGCACGATGTCCCAGACGATGAGGAAGTAGTCGCACAGGCCCTTGTCCTCGATAATGGCCAGCTCATGATCGAGGCGCGCACGCACCTCACCGGTAAGGTGACCGTAGAGGCGTCGCGCGCCATGCTCGCACAGGCGGCGGAGGTAGTTGCGGGTGGATTCCCCCGCCCGCGGCGGCGGGTAGTCGCAGGCGGGTGTTGCCGTTGCCGTTGCCGTTCGGAGCGATGGGTCTTCAGACCCGTCGGCCGTTGTCGTTGTAGGGCGCGGACCTGTGCCGCGCCTGCCGTTCGCCGTATGTTGTCCCGTGCCACGGGCGCCCCCGCCTGTGGGTTGTTCGGCGCCACAATCGCGGGAACGGCGGGCCGGACAGTGGCCCGGCCCCTCCACACGACAACGACAGTCGTCGCCGTCCCCCCATTGCCCATTGCCCATTGCCGATTGCCGCCCCTCACAATGCTCCCGCAGCCGCTCCATGTCGAACGCCGGGAAGTGGAAGGTCTCCAGGTCCAGCTCCCACTCGCAACGCGCGGCGATGCGGGCGGCGTTGGCGATGGCCTCGGGCTGGTCGGCGAACAGCTCCGCCATCTCGTGCGGCGGCTTGAGCGCGAACTCGGCGTTGGGACGGCGGTCGGGATGTGGTTCATCGACCGTCTGGCGCGCGCCCATACACACCATCACGTCCTGCAGGCGATACGAGCCGCGATCCACGTAGTGCACGTTGTTGGTCGCCACGCATTCCAGCCCCAGGCGCGCGGCGAGATCGCTCAGCCGATAGCGCATGCGGTTGTGCGGACGCGGCAGCAGGTGGTTGTGCAGCTCGATGAAGAAGCGCTCAGGACCGAACAGATCGCGGTAGTGCTCCCCCACCTCGTGCGCCTCGCGGAAGTGCCTGCGCGCCAGCAATGCCGGGATCTCGCCGCGCTTGCGGCAGGCCGAAAGCGCAATCAGGTGGCCGCAGTGGTGGCGCAGATTCTCCTGCGTGAGCAGCGGATGGTCGCGATCGACGCCCCGGTAGGCCTCCGAGAACGCGCTCTCGCGCCGCGCCTCGCCCAGCCGCGCGGCGGTGACCAGCCGGCACAGGTTTGCGTAGCCCTCGTTGTCCTCGGCCAGCAGCAGCAGGTGCGGCGGGCGCTTTGTGTCCCCAAGGTGTTCGGGCAACACCGGCTCGACGGTGAACTCGACGCCGATGATGGGCCGGACACCGACCTCCAGCGCAGCCCGAAAGAAGCGCACCGCTCCGGCGAGAGAGTCGTGGTCGGTGAGCGCGATGGCGGACATGCCGGCATCGCGCGCCGCCCGCGCCAGGGCCTCGACCGACGCCGCGCCGTCGTAGAACGAGAAGTTGCTGTGCACGTGGAGGTGCGTGAAGGAAGTCATCAGTCGTCAGTCATCAGTCGTTAGCTGGTAGCTGACCGCTGACCGCTGGTAGCTGGCCGTTGACCACTCAATCCCACACCCGGTACACATGCCACCGATCGGTGGTCTCGTAGCGGCACAGATCGAAGGTGCGGCCGGCGTCGGTGAGCACGCGCACGAAGCGGCGCTCGCCATCGCCCTCCCACCAGCGCCCCATCAGCCGCCAGGCGCCGCCGGTATCGACCACCTGGTAGCGCCGGCCGCGCCAGGTAAAGGCGCGCGGGCAGCGTTCGTGCGTGCCTTCGGTGTGGATCGGTTCGCCTGTCGCCCTGGTCATCGCCACCATCGCACTCACTCGCATGAAATCGTGGTGAGCGCATTATATCGAACGAATGTTCGAGCGTCAAGAGGAAACGGTCGAGAATGGAGTAACACCTGAATCCGTGTGCTTGAGCAGACCGGTCTCGGTGTCACGATTGCAGGCGGCCAATCACGCGAGGGCCGGGGGCCCGGGGACGCGGCGACTTACGCCGGCGCGGGAACCCAGGCAGGGGGCTGCTTCGTCATACCCACCAGAGACGGTGCGCAGAGGAGGGCACACAATGATCCGGCGAATGACGTTGTGCGCGATGCTCCTGACGATCCTCGCGGGGGGTGCGCTGGCAGATGGCATCCTTATCCCCGGGCCGCCCGAACGGCCCGAGCCCGATGTCCCCTGGTTCACCATCAAGTACCACCACGTGAACGTTGAGATCCGCGACCAGGTCGCCACCACGAAGATCGACCAGGTCTTCGTGAACGAGGCGAACCGCGAGGTCGAGGCTACCTACATGTTCCCGCTGCCGCCGGGCTCGGTGGTGCAGGACTTCCAGGTGGTGGCCGACGGCCAACGCCTCGAGACCAGCCTGCTCAGCGCCGACGAGGCCCGCCGCATCTACGAGGACATCATGCGCCGCCGCCGCGACCCGGGACTGTTCGAGTACGCGGGGAACAACACTTACCGCGCCCGTGTCTTCCCCATCCCGCCCAACGGCGAGCGCCGCATCCAGATCACCTACTCCGAGTTGCTGGGCCACGATGCCGGTGTCGTGGAGTACGTGTACCCACTCAGCACCGAGCAGTTCTCGACCGAGCCGGTGGGCGAGACCGTGTTCAATGCGCGTATCATCTCCGCCGACCCCATCGCCAGCGTCTACTGCCCCAGCCACAATGTCTCCATCGACAAGCAAGATCGGCGACACGCCACCGTGTCCTACGAGGAGAACAACACCCGACCTGACCGCGACCTGCGCATCTACTACACGGTGTCGCTGGACGCCATCGGCACCCACATCCTCACCTACAAGGAGCCCGGTGAGGACGGCTTCTTCATGCTGCTCACCGCGCCATCGGTTGATCGCGATGCCGACCCGGTGCCCAAGAACGTGGTCTTCGTCCTCGACCGTTCGGGCAGCATGAACGGCGAGAAGATCGCGCAGGCACGCGACGCGCTCACCTTCTGCGTCAATCAGCTCGGTGATGACGACTTCTTCGAGATCATCACCTTCAGCGACAACATCCGCTCCTTCGGCGAGGAGCTGGGGCGCGCCGACGCCGAGCGCGTGCGCGAGGCCCGGCAGTTCATCGCCGACATGGAGGCCGCGGGCTCGACCGACATCAACGCCGCCATGCAGCTCGCGATGGAGCGTCGCGCCGAAGGCCGCCCCAACTACATCGTGATGCTCACCGACGGCCTGCCCACCGCGGGCGTCACCGACCTCGACGAGATCCTCGCCAACGTGAAGGATGCCCGTGACGACATGGATGCCTCGACACGAGTCTTCGTCTTCGGCGTGGGCTACGACGTGGACACCCACTTCCTCGACCAGATGTCGCTGGACAACGGCGGGGTCGCGGCCTACGTGCGTCCCGAGGAGAGCATCGAGGCCAGGGTCTCCAGCTTCTACGCCAAGATCTCGCACCCGATGCTGACCGACATCAGCGTGGACTTCGGCGAGATCACCACCTACGACACCTTCCCGCAGGAGCTGCCCGACCTGTTCCACGGCTCGCAGATCGTGGCGCTGGGGCGCTACGACAGGCGCACCACCGGGGCGACCACCGTGCGCGTCTCCGGCCAGATGCCGGAGGGCTCGGAGCACTTCGACATCCGCGCCAGCTTCCCCGAGGAGGCGCGCTCGCGCGACTACATCCCGGCGCTGTGGGCGGCACGCAAGGTCGGCTGGCTGCTCGATCAGATCCGCCTCAACGGTGAGAGCAAGGAGCTGGTGGATGAGATCATCCGGCTGGGCACCGAGTACGGCATCCTGACCGAGTACACCTCGTTCCTGGCGCTCGAGAGCGGCGAGATCACCGCTGAGGAGGCCGCGGACCGCCTGGCTGCGCCCACGGGCGCGTTCGGCCCCGCCGGCCCGCTGGCGACCGAGCGCATGGGCGGATATGCCATCTCCCAGCGTGACAACGCCCAGGCCATGCAGGCCCAGACCTCGCTGGCAGGCCAGAACATGTACCAGGACGCCGAGGGCAACTGGCAGCGCGTGGGCAACATCGTCAACGTGGGCCAGCGCGGCTTCATCCAGCAGGGCGAGCAGTGGGTGGACAGCCGCCTGCGCGTCGGCACCGAGCAGCAGCTTCAGCCCGAGCTGCAGGTGCAGGCCTTCAGCGAGGCCCACTTCCAGCTCGCGCGCGCCTTCCCCGCAATCAACGCGCAGCTCGCGGTGGCCGACAACATGCTCGTGCTGGTCAACGGCCACGTGATCGAGATCGGCGAGGCGGGCAAGACCGAGCTGACCGAGGCCGAGCTGGATGCGCTGGGGCAGCCGGCAGCGTCCGAGACCGGAGCGGCTCCAATCGAAGATGAGACGATGGTTGGCCACCGGGGCCTGCTGGACACGCTCGGGGCGATGCTCGCGGGAGTTCTCGCGCACATCGGCAATCTCGTCTGAGGTCACGCATCGCGGGCAGAAGGACGAACCGCTCCCGGCCGCTCCGGCGGCCGGGAGCTTTCACGTACCGGAGACGGGCTCTGCCGTCATATTCGTTTGGCGCCGCCGTGTCCTCAGGTTCCAGACCACCAGCCCAAGCAGCCCGCCGAACTCGCGCACATAGCGCGGGAAAGCCTCCGGCTTCATCACCCTGATGACCGTCAGCACGATGAGGGCGAAGACCGTTGTGGCAGCCATCAGAATGACAACACGCGTGCGCTGGGGCATCGGCGAGCCCCCGGTCCCGTGAGCGTTCGGCGTGCGAAGCGACGTCCCCCGCCGACACTACCGCGGCTGGCCGCGCCGGGTCAACCACCACGCGAGAGCCCCGCACGCCAGCGTCCCTCCCACTACGCCGATGACCAGCGTGACCTCCCATGACGGGATGGACACGGCGTACTGCACCCACGTCGCCACCGCGAAGATGGCGCCCGCGAAGTACACGATGGCCCAGGTGGTGCCGATGACCGCGCCCAGCAGCGGCGGATACGGCCTTGCCAGCAGCCCCGCGACGTTGCCGCCGATGAGCGCGCCGAAGATCGCGCCCGTCACCCCGTTGCCGCCGGCCAAGCGGTTGATCAGGAAGCCCGCGGGCGCGGCGAGCGTGACGCCGATCGTGGCCAGGAGCAACGTCCGATGCAATTGCGCGTCGGCGCCTTCGCGCTCGGCGCGCAGCTCGGCCACGGTCGGGCCCGGTGGCGCATCCTCTTCGGGCGCATCGGGCGGATCGCCCGGCGCCCAGCCGCAGCACGCACAACGAGTCTCGAGCGGCTGGAAGCTGCGGCCGCACCGCTCGCACTTGATCGGCTCGCCGTCCTCTTCCCAGCCCGCCCGCTCGTACCGCCGTCTACGCGTCATCTCCCTCATCGCCCTCATCATCGAGGCCGGACATGTCGTCTTGCGGCTCGTCTCCGGTCATCACATCGATCTCATCGAGGTCGCCGAACATGACCAGCGCCATCTCCATCGCCTGGTCGAAGCCGGCGTTGAAACCGTCGCGGAAGCCGTCGGTGAAGCCCTGCTGATAGCCCTTCGCCAGATACCTGTCTCTCTTACCACTCATGAGGCCACGTCACTCCATCCCGCCCTGTGTGATGGTCCGTGTACGCAGTATTCCGGCGGGCGAGCACAGTGCCCTGCAAAGCAAAGGGCCCGCGACGGAAGATCGCCGCGGGCCCTCTGGTTCGGGTCAGGCAGGTTCAGTCTTCCACCATCGTCCAGTCGATGGAGCGCATCACCAAGGTGAACACGACCCAGCCGAACATGACGCCGCTTACCAGCGTGATCACGATGCCACCGGGAGACAGGCCCCACCACAGGCCCGCCGCGTTCATGACCGTCAGCCGTATGCTCGCCTCGGCGATGACCGCCACGAGGATTGACGCGGCCACGCTGCACCTGTCCACCGTTATCAGTCCCACGATGGAGCCGGAGATGGCCGCGAAGGCCGCACTGATGACGATGGCTATCGGTAGCCGCACCGTCACCGCTGCGGGCGCCGCCAAGTGCGCCAGCACCCCGAACAGCCCACCGAGGACTGCGCCGTAGAGAACCCCCGCCATGGCGCCATTGAACGCCAACTCCACCGCGCTGACCGGTTGCCTGCGGACCGGCCCCACCATATCCTCTGCGCCCGCCGATTCCTGCATGGTCTCACTCCCGGAGCTGTCTGTTGATGTGGGTGTCTCGTGACGGCACTCTGGGCCCTGAGCATGCTCCAGATCCAGATGCTCATCGCCCTGCGGGGACAACATCCCGCCCGCCCCCTTGTTCGCCTCTGGTGTGAGAAAGGCCGCCTCCGTGCTTCATCGTGCGCATAGTACCTCATCTGCTCAGTATTGTCAACGAGAAGTGGCGATTACCTCCGCTTCTGATAGAGGTATTGGCCATATTATCTTAAGACGGAACCTTTCTCGGCACCCCGCCCGCCGCTTGCTCAGAGGCCAATTCCGACCCCGTGGGCCCGCAGAGCCCCTCAACGCTTGTGCAGCCGCGCACGGTGCTCGCCGAGGAAGGCCTGCTCCGAACGCTCTCTCAGACCATCCCGCTCGGGGATCACGTAGCGCGCGAACCACTCGTCCATCATGGCGCACAGCTCGCGCCGCAAGTCCTGATAGCCCGCGTCATCAGCGAGATTGGTGCGCTCATCGGGATCTTCGCTGAGGTGGAACAGGTCATCGGGACCATGGGCATGGCGGTAGACATACTTCCACTCCTGAGTGCGAATCATACGCACCGGACCGTACTCATCGAACACGCATACCGATTCGGTGAGCTGTTCCCTCTCGCCGCGCAGGATCGGCAGGAAGCTGCGGCCGGGCAGGTTCTGCTGTACCGGGACCTCCAGCCCGAGGTGGTCGAGCAGGGTGGGCATGAAGTCGTAGGCCGAGAGCAGCGCGTCGCACGAGCCGATCGGGATGCGCCCGGGCTGACTCATGATCGCGGGCACGCGCACCGAGTTCTCGTACATGTTGCGCGGCCAGGTCCCGTTGCCCTTGCCCCAGAAGCCGTGGTGGCCGCACGAGAAGCCATTATCGGCGAAGAAGCAGATAAGCGTGTCCTCGCGCAGCCCCAGCTCCTCCACGCGGTCGATGATGCGTCCGATGCCCGTGTCCATGGCGGTGACCGCGGCGAAGTAGCCCTTGAGCGCCTCACGATTGCCCAGATTCTGCTCGGTCAGCGAGATGGCCCACGGGTGCATCGGCTCCTGCGGGCAGCTCTCGAACGGGCAGTCGTCGTAGCTGTCCACGATCTCTTGGGGGTGCTGGTTGACCCACGGACTGTGCGGGGCGGTGTAGTGCACGGAGAGGTAGAACGGCCCGTCCTTGTGGCGGTCGATGTAACCCAGCGCCTCCTCGGTGATGAGGTCGGTCACGTAGCCCTCATCGTCGATGGCGCGACCGTCACGCACCATCGGCGGGTTGTTGTAGGGGCCGCCTCCGCGCTGGTGGGCGTACCAGAAGTCGAAGCCGTGCTGGGGGTGGATGCTGTCCCCCATGTGCCACTTGCCGGACAGCCCGCAGTGGTAGCCATGGGCGGCCAGCACGTCGGTGTAGGCGATCTCGTCGCGCAGGCACTCGGTCGCGCCCGGCCCGATGTTACCCTCGTCGATCCACTCATGGATGCCGTGCTGGCTGGGGATGCGGCCGGTCAGGAAGGTGGCGCGGCTGGGCGAGCACACCGGCGTGGCGCAGAAGAAGTTGTCGAAGCGCGTGCCGGTGGCGGCGAGCCGGTCGAGGTTGGGGGTGCGGATCTCGTCGTTGCCGTAGCATCCGGCGGCCCACGGCCCCTGGTCGTCGCTGAGGATAAAGATGACGTTCGGCTGTTCACTGCGGCTGCGCTGATCGCTCATGGTGGCTGTTCCGCCTCCCGGAACCTTTCCCTTGACGGGGCGTTGTGGGTAGTGTATCGTAACTCCCACATTGCCGTTCCGCGACCATCGCGCCGTTCCCTCCCTCTCGAGCGCGCATGAGGGACAGCAGGCGCGCGACTCGAGCGGCCCGCCGTGCCGCACCGCCAGCCCCGTAGCATTACCAGGGGGCCGAGGGCAAGCCTCATGCACGAACAGCTCAGCGACGTGCACGGTTCTGACCGGCCGGGCGCCGATGCGCGCCCCGCACGACATGTGCGCGCCGCGACGATGATCGTGCTCAGCATCGGGCTGACGTGGCTGGCGGGCTACTGGATCCGCCAGGGCGAGATCATCGCGCTGTCGGCGCAGATGACCGAGGCGGTGCCGTCGATCCCGGGCCTGACCGCCCTGCTGATGCTCGCCCTGCTCAACCCGCTGCTGCGCCGCCTGCCCTACGCCCGTGACCTGTCGGCGGGCGAGATCATCATCGTCTACCTGTTCGTCACCGTCGCGACCTTCATGTTCGGCTGCGGCGTGACCCGCTTCCTGATTGCCACCATCAGCGCCGGCTACTACTACACCACGCCGGTCTCACCCACCGACACCATCGCGCCCTTCATCCCCGGGTGGCTGTCGCCTACCGACCCCATCATCCACAAGTGGCTCTACGAGGCCTCGCCCACCGGCCAGGTGCCGTGGGAGGTCTGGCGCATCCCAACCATGGTCTGGTCGGGGTTCTTCCTGCTCTTCGGCGGCACCCTGATGTGTCTGATGATTCTGTTCGCGGAACAGTGGATCGAGCATGAGCGCCTGGTCTTCCCACTGGTGCGCCTACCGCTGCAAGTGCTGGGCGAGGAGGGCGCGGTGCCCCTGTTCCGCAATCCGGTTACCTGGGTCGGTATCGGGCTGGCGACCTTCCTCAACCTCTACCTGATGACGCGCGCGGTGTTCTTCGGCGGCCCCAAAGGCACGCTCAACTTCGACATCTCCAGCGGCATCACCGACTGGCCGTTACGGGCCATCCGGCCCATGAACATTGACCTGCGCCCGGGGCTCATCGGCCTGGGCTACCTCATCTCCACGGAGCTGTCCTTCTCGATCTGGTTCTTCTACCTGTTCCAGAAGTTCCAGGCGCTGACCATGGCCTCGGTCGGCTACCGCGTGGGTGGCATGCCGTTCCCGCAGGAACAGGGGATCGGAGCCTATCTGGTCATGGGCCTGGTACTGCTGTGGAAGGGACGCGTGCCCATCGCTCACGCGTGGAACTCGCTGCTGCGGCCGGCACTGGGCGGGCGCGACAAGCTCCCCTACCGCTGGGCGCTGCTGGGGGCCATTGTGGGTATCGCAGCCCTGTTCTTCTTCTTCGTGACCGCGGGCATGGCCCCGTGGCTCGCGGGCCTCTACCTGAGCATCCTGCTGATCGTCGGCCTGGTCTACGGTCGGCTGCGCGCCGAGACCGGCGTCCCCTTGCTGTGGGCCTTCCCTTACGGCCAGCAGCACAAGGTGATCTGGAACTTCTTCGGCCAGGAGGGCGTGATCGGCCGGGCAACCGACCTGCGCTCGCCCACGATCTTCGCCATGATGGGTTTCCTCTCCCGGGGGTATTTCCCCACGGTATCGGGCTACCAGATCGAGGGCCTGAATCTGGCGCAGCGCACGGGGATCAAGCCACGCCAGGTGATCGTGACTCTGCTGCTGGCCATCGTGGTGGGTTCGGCGTTCTCGTTCGTCTTCCATCTGCAACCCTACTACCAGGAGGGCGGTGTCGGCCTGCGCGGCGGCATCTGGGGCGACCGCACCGCACAGCAGGAGTACAGCGCGGTGCTGCGCGCGGTGGACATGCCCGCGCCCCCGGACAAACCACGCATTATCGCAACTCTCGGTGGCGGCGTCCTGGTGGCGCTGATCTCGATGGCGCGCGGTTACTGGTTCGGCTTCCCGCTGCACCCCATCGGCTACGTGCTCGCGGGCGCCTTCGGCCACAAGCTGTGGGGGCCCTTCCTCATCGTGTGGATCTGCAAGACGGTGCTGTTGCGCTACGGTGGCAGCCAGTCGTATCTGCGCGCCCTGCCGGGCTTCCTGGGGTTCGCCATCGGCCACTTCATCACCGCCGGACTGATCTGGGGGTCCCTCGGCGCGGCGCTGGGCGGGCCATTCCTGCGCTGGGGCGTGTGGTTCGGGTGACGGCGGCAGCAAAGGCAACGGGGGGAACGACAGAGCCGTTCGGCGGCGGGGGCAGTAACTCGTCCCACGGGCAACAGAACGCTGGTGGAGCAGCGGGGCTTGAGCCTTGCTGACCTCACTCCGAAACGGCGCCGGCAATGGGGCGAACGCGAGGCGCCTGAGGCTTAGCGGGGGCAGGTGGGCGTGTCGCCTCTCCCCTACTCCTCCAGTGCGTTCTCGAGGAAGAAGTCCACGTGCGCGGCGAGGCTCTCGTGCGTTGAGTCGGGCTCGATGCGCAGGCCGCCGAGGAAGAACGTGGGGGTGCCGTTCACGCCGGTGCGCGCGCCCTTGAGGCGCACCTCGCGGATGTGCAATTCAATCTCCTCGTCGTGACGGTCGGCCTGGTAGCGCTTCACATCGAGGCCCAACTGCTCGCCCCAACGGGAGAGGTCTCTCTCGTCGAAGTCCCCCTTCGCCGCGAAGAGCTTGCGGTGCATCTCCCAGAACTTGCCCTGCCTGCCCGCGGCCTCGGCGGCCATCGCCCCCGGCATGGCCATTTCGTGGCGACTCACCAGGGGAAAGTGACGGAAGGTCAGTCGGACGCGGTCGCCATGCGTCTCCATCAGCTCCTCGACCGCCGCGAAACTCTCTATGCACGACGGGCACTGGTAGTCGGCATACTCCACCAGCGTGATCGCGGGGTCGTCCGGCCCGAGGGAGTGATCCTCGGCGGTGACCTCGTCCTCCAGCTCCAGCATGTCCACGCGGATCTCACTCATTCGCCTCGCAACTCCTCCGCACACGCTCCCGGCCGCAGCGCCGCCGTCAGCTCAGGACATTACGCGGCTCGCCCGCCAGGAAGGCATGGATGTTCTCGCAGGTGACGGCCAGCAGGCGCTGCAACGCCTCACGGGAGTAGAACGCCATGTGTGGCGTCATCACCACGTTGTCGCGGTTGAGCAACGCATAGCGCTGCACCGCGAGTGCCAGGTCCTCGCGTGGCGCCCCGTGCAGGGCCATCTGCGCCTCATCCCCGATACGCTCCTCACCTTCAATGACATCGAGCCCGGCGCCCCCGAGCTTCCCGGTGGCGAGCGCCTCGAGCAGCGCGTCGGTGTCCACCAGCTCACCACGCGCGGTGTTGAGCAGCAGCGCTCCGTCCTTCATCTTCGCGAGGGACTCGCGATTGATCATGTGGCGCGTTGCCGGGAGCAGCGGCACGTGCAGGGAGACCACGTCCGATTCGGCGAGCAGCTCGTCAAGCTCACGGTACTCGAATTGCATCACGTCGGCGAGGAGCTGGCGGGGATGGGCATCGTAGGCGAGTACGCGCATGCCCATCGCGACGCCGATGCGGATCACGCGCAGGCCGATGGCCCCGGCGCCGATCACACCAAGCGTCTTGCCCTTCAGATCGAAGCCCGCCAGTCCGTCGATGGAGAAGTCGTTGCGGCGGGTGCGGTCGTAGGCCTTGAGGATCTTGCGCGACAGCGCCAGCATCAGGCCGAAGGTGTGTTCGGCCACGGTGTGCTCGGCGTACGCCGGGACGTTGCAGGCGGTGACGCCACGCTCGCGGCAGGCGTCGAGGTCGATGTGGTCGTAGCCGGTGGAGCGGGTGCAGACGAGCTTGAGGTGCGGCATGCGGTCGAGTTGCGTGGCGTTCACACGGGAGCCGATGAACACGGAGGCGATGGTCAGTCCGGCCACCTGCTCGTCGGGCACGTCCTGGATCTTGGCAGGCGTGGTGACCGGGGTCGGTCCGGTCAGACCGCATTGGTGGGCGGTCAGTCCGGCCTCATCCCATGGCCCGGTCTCGAAGAACATGAGCTGCTCGTCTGCGAGCGGATCGCGGTCGCCGCCCTCGAGAGATTGCGTCTGCCTGGTTGTCCGCGACGTTGGTGCCTGTTGATCCGACATGAGTTACCCTCCCGGCATGTGAACACGCACAATCGACCGTGGTGCGGAGGAGCACACTGCGCCGACGGCCGTGACGTCGGCGAGACGGATGGAGGTTCGCCCCCCGGCTCCAGACGCCCTCGCTGCTCAAGTGGCGCGGCTACCGATCGTAGTGTCCGCCGAGGACGCGCGCGCCCGGGCTCAGCTCTGCTCCTCCATCCGGGACCGCCCGCGATCGCGCCGGACCGCCCCACCGCGCACGAAGCGCTCAGCGCTGAGCGCGGCCACCGCGCCCTCACCCGCGGCCACACACTGCTGGCGCACCAGCTTGCTGCGTACGTCGCCGGCCGCGAACACACCGGGGAAGCTGGTCTGCATTATCTCATCGGTGATTATGTAATCCTTCTCGTCGAGATCGACCGCGCCGAGCAGGAACTCGGTGGCCGGAGCATTGCCCCGCAGATACATGAACACCCCGGCGCCCTCGATCACGCGCTCGTTGCCCTCGCGATCCTGGTAGCGTGCACCGGTCACGACGCCGCCCTCACCGAGAATCTCCCGGATACGCAGGCCGGTCTCCACGCGCACGTTGTCGAGCAGATCCAGCTCGCGGGCCACGCGCTCGTCGGCGTTGAACTCGGGCGTGGGCACGGTGAGGATGACCGAGCTGGCGATCTGACTCAGCGCCAGCGCCTCCTCGCAGGCGTGCTCATCGCCCCCGACTACGATCACGTCCTCACCGGCAAACAGCGGGCCATCGCAGGCGACACAGTAGGCCACGCCGCCGCCGAGCAGCTCCTCTTCGCCGGGGACCTTCTCGGCCGGGTTCATCGCGCCGGTGGCGATGATAACCGCCCGGGCCACGTGCATCTGCGCGCCGCCGAAGACCTGCAGACCGCGGTCCTCGGTGAAGTTAACGCCCGCCACTGACTCGAGCACGATCTCGGCGCCGTACTTGAGCGCCTGCTCGCGGATGCGCGCGAGAATATCGCGCCCGGGGACAGGTTCGACCTGCGCCGGCCAGTTCCCTACCGCGGGCGCCATGGCCATCATGCCCGAGAGCGGAGCGGGTGTGGAGAGCACCGTGCTGAGACCGGCACGGGCGGCATAAAGCGCGGCGGTGTAGCCGGCGGGGCCACCGCCGATGATGTGCACATCACAGGTGAGGTCGGTCTGTGTCATGAGGCGCCTCTTCTCTGCTGTCGAGCGCTCGTGCCAATGCGGCAGCGCGAGCGCCCGCAATGCTCAGGAGGCCGCAGCTACTCGCCCAGGCTCTCGTCGATCCATGCCAGCAGGTCATCCGCGCGCACGGCGCCGACCCTGCGGGCGTGCTCCCGGCCGTCTCTGAAGAGAATCAGCGTCGGCGTGGCGCGCACGGCGTGCTCGCTGAACAGCTCGCGGCACTCCTGGAAGGAGACCTTGACGAACTTGACCTCGCCGTCCCTGGCCTCAGCGGCCTGGTCATACTGCGGGCTGAGCGCGAGGCAATGCCCGCAGGTCTCCGACCAGAAATCGACCAACACGGGCGTCTCGGTCCACTCAATCACCTCGGCCGCGAAGTCCGCCAGAGGCACGTCAGGGGGCTTTGTCATCTATATCCTCACCTGATCTGTCGAGTTACGTTCCGCGTGTGGTTATCCTATTCGACATCGCGTCGTCCGTCAAGCGGGCGAGGCCGCCCGTCATCAGCCGTTCCCCGCACCGACGCAGGCAGGTCTCCAGACGCAGGCAGCGAACCCCGGAGCGATGCAGTACCCGCACCGTGGGAGGGAGATGACGATGGCGCTTGCTCTGCCCCGGGCAGGGCTGCTGCCTCAGGCTCGTGACCTCTATGCGGCCCTGACCGGCCAGATGCCCGCCCGTGTGCCGCGCCAGGAGCTGTTCTTCGACAATCCGGCGATCGCCCAGCACTTCATCGGCCGCGACGTGCGCGGCGACCGACTGGCGATGATGGAACTGGCGCGTGAGATCGGCTGGGGGATGGCGCTGGCCACTTCCTGGGGGGTGCGCATCGGCGCGCGCAACGAGGTCGCATCCGACGGGACCTCGCACTACGCCGGCGGCTCAGAGATTACGCCGGAGGACCTCGACCGCATGGCCGGCCCGGACGTGGAGCGCCTGGCCGAGGAGTTCGCGGCCAACGCTGAGGCGATCCGTGCCGAGGGCCTGCTGGTGCACATCTTCATGCTGCACTGCTTCCACTCAGCGGCGACCGGCCTCGGCATGGAGCGGCTGTGCCTGATGGTCTACGACCAGCCGGAGCTGCTGCGGGAGTACATGCGCCGCGTGGAGGCCTTCAACCGTCGGGCGCTGCGGGCGGTGCTCGACACCGGCAGCGTGCCCGACATCGCGATCTTCGACGCCGACTGCGCCTTCAAGACCGCGTGCATGGTCAGCCCAAAGACTTATCGCGAGCTGATCCTTGAGCCGACCGCGGCCACCTGCGCGCTGCTGCGCGAGGCCGGAATCATCATCATGATGCACACCGATGGCCGCATCGATGATGTGTATCCGGTCTGGCTGGAGATGGGGCTGGCGGGCGCGCACGGGGTCGAGGCGCAGGCGAACGACCTCGCCCACGTGAAGGACCGTTTCGGGGACCGCATGACGCTCTTCGGCAACTTCGATCCGGTGGTGCTGGCGACCGATCAGCCCGACCACGTCCGGAAGATGGCGCGGCAGATGGTGCAGGTCGGCAAGCCGGGCGGGCGCTATGTGGCGGCGGTCAACACGATCGTAGGCGACAATGTGCCGCTGGAGAACTACCTGGCATTCATCGCCGGGGTGGACGAGGTGGCCAGTTACTGACGCTGCGGCCGGGGCCGGACAGATCGGAGAAGCTCGACACCAGCCAGTAGGCCACCGCCCCGAAGGGCCCCGTGACCAGGATCAGCAGCAGCCACAGTATGCGGCCGCGCTGCAGGGCACGGATGAACGCGAAGACGGTGATGACCACCGCGACGATGGTGAGTGTGATGGACCCGAGGGAGATCGGGATCGCGGGCAGCCCGGGCACATGCACGGAGAATTCCCTCTCGCCGGTCGCGAAGCGACTCGTCAGGTGACGGTCGGCAGGTACACTTCGCGCCCGCGCAGGAGAGACCTTCGCGCTGCGCGTTGTCCGTGAGTTGTTCCTGTTGTTGCCCACGGTACTCGTGTTGTGACCGTTCGCTTCATTGCCACCGTTCGGCGCTTGCTCACAGACGCGCGGGTGGTGTATAATCATATGTCGAGCCCATGGGCCCGGCGCGTGGGCTCTGTCCTTTTCCCGAGAACGGCCGCTCGGGGCGCATTCCCGAAGGCAGGGCGGCCACGGAGACGATTTCGATGACTACCGGAGCCCCGGACTTTGGGGTCGATGCGGAAGTCCTCGCGCAGATCGCGCGGGATGAGAAGATTGACGTCGCGACGCTGACCGAACGCATCCGACAGGGTACCGTAGTCGCCATGGGCGGGGATGGAGTGCTGCCCGTGGCGATCGGGGCCGGTCTGCGCACCAAGGTTAACGCCAACCTGGGCACCTCGCCCGACTACCCCGACCTGCCGGGAGAACTCGACAAGTTGCACGCGGCGGTGGCCGCGGGCACCGATGCGGTCATGGACCTGTCCACCGGCGGCGACATCGACGAGATCCGGCGCGCGGTGCGGGCCGAGTGCCCGGTGGCGCTGGGCACCGTCCCGGTCTACCAGGCCTTCGCTGAGGCGGAAGCGCGCCACGGCGACATGATGCGCATGACCGCCGACGAGCTGCTTGAGGTCGTCGCGCGCCACTGCGCGGACAACATCGACTTCGCGACTCTGCACTGCGGCGTCACGCGCGCGACGGTCGCCGCGCTCAACACCCAGCCGCGCATCGGCGGCATCGTCAGCCGCGGCGGCAGTCTGCTCGCGGCCTGGATGCACTACAACGACGCCGAGAACCCGCTCTACGAGCGCTACGACGACTTGCTGGCGATCCTGCGCGAGTACGGCGTGGCCATCAGCCTGGGCGATGGGCTGCGTCCGGGCGCGCTGGCGGATGCCACCGATGCCGGGCAGGTGGCGGAGACGCGCGTGCTGGGCGAGCTGGTGCTGCGGGCGCGCGCGGCGGGCGTGCAGGCCTTCGTCGAGGGGCCCGGGCACGTGCCGCTGGATCAGATCGAGGCCAACGTGCTGCTCGAGAAGCGCCTGTGTCATGAGGCGCCGTTCTATGTGCTCGGGCCGCTGGTGACCGACGTCGCGCCCGGCTATGATCACATCACCGGGGCCATCGGCGGCGCTATCTGCGCGGCTGCGGGCGCCGACTTCCTGTGCTACGTGACGCCCGCCGAGCACCTGGGGTTGCCCGCGGTGGCGGACGTCATCGACGGCGTCATGGCCGCGCGCATTGCGGCGCACGCCGCCGACATCGTCAAGGGCGTGCCGGGAGCACGCGAGTGGGATGAACGCATGTCGCGCGCCCGCCACGAGCTTGACTGGCACAAGATGGAGAACCTGGCCATTGACCCCGGGCGCGTGCGACTGACGCGCGGCGACCGCCCCACCGCCGATGACGCCGCGTGCTCGATGTGTGGCAAGTTCTGCTCGCTGCGTGCCGGCCGTTTTGTCGAGCAGGATGCCAAGAGGAGCGCCTGGTGAAGCTGGCGCTGGTGCATGACTATCTGGTGCAGGGCATCCGCGGTGCGGAACGCGTGGTTGATGTCCTGCACGACATGTACCCGCACGCGCCGGTCTACACCATCCTCTACGATCCCGACAGAATGGAGGACCGGCTGCGTGAGTGGGACATCCGCACCTCGCTGCTGCAGGATGTCCCCGGGGCGCTGCGGCTGTACAAGAAGCTCTACTTCATGATGCCCGTGGCCATCGACTACCTCGACCTGAGCGAGTTCGACCTGGTGGTCAGTTCGAGTTGCGGGTGGAGCAAGTCCGCGCCCCAGCGTGAGGACGCGCTGCACATCTCCTACGTGCACAGCCCGGCGCGCTTTCTGTGGTTCTGGGCGCGGCAGTACATCGATACCCTGCGAGTGAATCCGCTGGCCAAGGCGTTCGTGCGCGCGACCATCCCGCCGCTGCGCGAGTGGGACCGGCGCACCGCGATGCGCCCGCAGTACCTGGTGTGCAACTCACAGACCACGCGCCGGCGTATCCGCGAGGCCTGGGGGCGCGACGCTGAAGTCATCCACCCGCCGGTCAATACCGAGCAGTTCGAGCCGACCGGTGAGCCCCCCGAGGACTTCTACCTCGCAGTGTGTACCCTCAACCCCTACAAGCGCGTGGACGTGGCGGTTGAGGCGTTCAACCGGCTGGGCAGGCCGCTGGTGGTGATCGGCGACGGCCCCGAGCTGGAGATCCTGCGGGAGAGCGCGGCGGACAACGTTACCCTGCTGGGCAAGGTGCCCGACGACGAGATCGCGGGCTGGTACTCACGCTGTCGGGCGTTCGTGATGCCGCAGGAGGAGGACTTCGGCATCGCGCCGCTGGAGGCCCAGGCCTGCGGGCGGCCCGTGATCGCCTATCGCGCGGGGGGCGCGCTGGAGACGGTGGTCGAAGGCGAGACCGGCATCTTCTTTGACGCACAGACACCCGAGTCGCTCATCGAGGCGCTCGGGCGCTTTGACGCATGCCAGTTCAGCCCCGACGCGTGCCGCACAAACGCGCTGGGCTTCGGCGTCGAGACCTTCAGACGCAGATTCGGTGACTACGTACAGCGCCGCTGGGAGGAGCACGTGGCGGGCGTGGGGGCGCCAGCCGCCGGCGGTTGAGGACGCACAGAGCGAAGGGACATCGCCTATGTCAATCGTCAGGATGCGCAAGATGGTTCGCAAGCAGCTCAAGCTGCAGATGTTTGGGCGCACG
>CAZTZN010000078.1:0-20663 GCA_964617715.1 uncultured Armatimonadia bacterium
TTCGCGAAGAGCCGCGGCGAGGGCTTCGGGCCCGAGGTGCGGCTGCGCATCATGCTCGGCACCTTCGCGCTCAGCGCCGGCTACTACGATGCCTACTACCTGAAGGCGCAGAAGGTCCGCACGCTCATCAAGGAAGACTTCGACGCGGCCTTCGAGGATCACGACGTGCTCCTCTCCCCCACGTCGCCGACGGTGGCGTTCGGGATCGGCGAGAAGGCCGACGATCCGCTGCAGATGAAGCTGGCGGACATCTGCACCATCCCGATCAACCTCGCCGGCATTCCGGCGCTGTCCATCCCGTGCGGAATGTCCGAGGGGCTGCCGGTCGGGCTGCAGATTATGGGCCGACCGTTCGAGGAGCACGTCATCCTGCGCGTCGGCGACGCCTATCAGCAGGCCACCGACTGGCACACCAGGCGTCCTACGTTGTAAGTCGATGAATCAAGATGATAAGAAAACCAAGAGCGCCTCATAAAGGCGCTCTTTATTGTGTACGCATCGACCCGGTGGGCGAAGAGGTTCCTTGCCGGGGAGAAGCGAATACCGTTATAGCGGAAAATACGCGGCCGCATACTTCAGCGGGCCCACGCAACCAACGAGATAACTGCTTCGGAGGCGTCAGGTGAAAGATTCGGCTCATCCTCGCGACAACTTTCAGGCCCTGATCGAGATGTCGCGCGCCCTCGGCGATCCGCGCGCGGATTATATCATCTTGGGGGAGGGCAACACCTCCGCCGCCGCCGATGACGAGAGCTTTTTCGTCAAGGCCAGCGGCACATCTCTGGCGGACATCGGCGCCGACGGCTTTGTGCGCGTGTCGCGCCGGGTGATTCGCGATCTGCTGGCGTGTGAGTCACTTACCGACGACGAGGTGCGCGAGGGGCTGGAGGCCGCGGCGACCGACGCCGACGGCAGGCGCCCATCGGTCGAGACCTTCCTGCACGGACTGTTGCTCGATCTGCCCGGCATCGAGTTCGTGGGACATACGCATCCGACCGCGGTCAATGCGCTGCTGTGCTCGGAGCAGGCCGAGCAGGCCGTGCGTGGACGACTGTTCCCGGACGAGGTGGTGTGCTGTGGGCCGGAGTCGGCGTGGGTGCCCTACACCGACCCCGGTTTGCCGCTGGCGAAGGCCGTAGGGGCGGCGGTCGAGGCGTATGTGGAGCGCTGGAACGCCCCACCGGTGGTTATCATGATGCAGAACCACGGGATGATCGCGCTGGGCGGGACGCCCGCACAGGTCCTTAATGCGACCGCCATGGCGGTGAAGGCGGCACGCGTGCGGCTGGGGGCGGCAGGCTGGGGCGGCTTCCGCCCCCTCACGCCCGAGGAGCTCGAGCGCATCTACACACGCCCGGACGAACAATACCGAATGAACAAGCTTGGTGGCTGAGCCGCCACCTATTGCCCGGAGGACGGACATGAGCAGCTACGAGAGCTACGTTAACGGAACCACTCCCCTGCCCAACCGCAATATCGTCTGGCCGCTCTACGGCACGGGCCTCGAGAATCTCGGCAAGGACGGCAGGCCGGTCGAGTGGGATATGCCCGAGATCGGCCCCGACGAGCTGCTGGCTCGCGTCGATGCGTGCGGCCTGTGTTTCTCCGACATCAAGGTCATCCGCCTCGGCCCCGAGCATCCTCGCATCTTCGGTCGCGACATGGCGAAAGATCCGGTCGTGCTGGGCCACGAGGTGGCATTGACCATCGTAAAGGTCGGAGAGAACCGGCGGGACGACTTCGCTGTAGGCGACCGCTTCGTGGTGCAGGCCGAGATATTCTATCGGGGTGAGAACCTGGCCTTCGGGTACGCCCTCCACGGCGGCCTCGAACAGTTTGTCCGGCTCGGTCCGCCCATTCTCGACGGGGACGACGGCTGCTACCTGATCCCCATCCCCGAGGGCATCGGCTACTCCGAGGCGGCGCTGGCGGAGCCCTGGGCGTGCGTGATGTGCGCGTTCAGAGTGGAGCATCGCAAGCACCTGGCCGAGGGCGGAGTGGTGGCCGTGGTGGGCGGCGAGAGCTGCCGCGAGGGCTTCAGGGCCGGCGTGCTGGCGCAGGGCCCGGTCCCTGCGCTGATCGTGACGCTCAATCTGCCCCCCGGCCTCGAAAGCCAGCTTGCTGTGGCGTCCCAGTACGGGGTGCCGGTGAAGAAGCTGGCCACCGAAGCGGAGCTCGCACAGATCGCGCGCGAACGCGGCGGCATCGACGACCTGGTGCTGCTCGACCCCGACGCCGACCAGGTGGAGTCACTGGCCGAGCTGCTCGCGGACGACGGCGTGCTGTGCCTGATGATCGACAAACCGTTGGAGCGGCCCGACGCTGACGCCTAAGTACACCCGCGCGGTCCCGGCCAGGCCGGCCAGCGCGGACATGCGTAGATGCGTGCTGAGGATGCGGCCGTGTTCGGAGTGCTCCTGGATGACACCGCCGCCGCCGTAGATCATGAGGTCGCTGCCGGTAACCGCGCGTATGAGCGCCAGCCGGCCGGAAGGGCGTCCCGCCAGGCGCAGCGACGTTGCGGGAATCGCCGAGTCGATGCCCGGTGCCACCCGCACGGTCGCCTCCGGGGCGAGCCGGTCCAACTCCCGCAGCAGCACCAGCAGCAGGGCGTCGTCGCCGACGTTGCGTCCTCCGTAGTATCCGCGCAGGAAGATCCTCATGGGCATCGTAAGCCGGCCGTACTACATGTAACCGAGGTCGCGCAGGCGCTTCTCGACCAGCGCCGCTTCCTCCTCGGAGTAACCCTGCTCGCCGCTCTCATCGCGCCGGGCATCGGCCTCGCTCGCCACGCTGACCGCGCCGGCGTCGCGCAGCATCTCCGTCAGCGGGCGCCCGTCCATGTACGCCGGCACCGGCAGCCCCAGCACCTGCAGCAGCGTGGGCGTGATGTCCTGCAACGTGGCCCCGGAGACCTCGGCACCCGCCCGGAAAGCGGGACCGGCACCCAGAAGAATCCCCTGCAGCCGGTGCGTGCCGCGCACCAGGTCCGGGTCGAGGGCAACGGCCTCGCGCGGAGTGAGGAAGGCGGGCTGGGAGCGCAGGTAGGGCCGCGGCGGCAGGGTCAACATCTGTCCGCCTGCGGTGACCATCGCGCACAGGTCGGGCATTAAATGCGCCCACTCGCCGTGGAACAGCTCATCGCGTGTGCGCACTTCGAGCCGCGCCCACTCAGCCTTGGGGGTGTGCACCTCGCGCAGCATGCGCGCGATCTCGGTCAGCTCCTCGTGCTCACGCTCGGCCGGGATCACGCCCCTGGGCTCGCGGCCCGCCAGGTTCAGGCGCAGGCTGACGTGGGTTATCATCGAGTAGACCCGGCTGCGCTCCCAGCGCAGCTCGTGGCTGATGGGGCTGATGATGCCCCGGGGCTCGCCGCCTGCGGGCCGGAAGAGGCGGCGTAACCGTCGGCGCACGCGGGTGAGAAAGAAGCTCACGTCGGACACGCGCTCGATGAGCCCCAGGTCCTCGAGCAGGCGCGGGAGGTTAAGGTAGAGGTTCACCGGGCCGCTGCCGTGGTCGGACAGGATGAGGATGTTGGTCTCGTCGCCGACCACGTCGAGTATCTCGCCCAGCAGCGCATCGACGCGGCGATAGGTATCGCGCAGCACCTCGTCCGCGCCCGCAAGGGGCACGGATGGGTCGGCCAGCCAGTGATGCTGCACGGCGTCGGTGTAGGTGATGACCGCGATGAAGACATCCGTGGGCCGGTCGGTGAGCAGCGCGCGGACAAGCGCCAGGCGCCGCTCCATGACGCGCCGCATCTCGTCCACCGCATAGTGCCCGTTGCGCCGCGCCACTACCTCCATGGACAGATCGGGGACGAGGCGATGCACCTGTTCGGCGATCTCGCGCGGCCAGAAGGCGCTGGGCGTCACCGCCGGGGCGCCGATCATGCCAGAGATCATGTAACCGTCGATCCGCTCCGCGGGCCAGGTCATGGGGATGTTGATCGCGCCCACGGTCAGGCCGCTTTCGTTGGCGATCTCCCACAACGCGCGCACCTTGCGGTCGGAGCTGCGCGTGAGCCGCCAGGTGTAGGTGCCGGGGATGATGGTATGAAAGGTGAAGATGCCGTGCTTGCCCGGGTTGACGCCGGTGAAGATGGTGGACCAGGCGCAGGGCGTGTGCGGAGGGAAGATGGACCGCAGCTCGCCGCGGCAGCCGGCGTCAATCAGCCGCCGCAGATGGGGCAGGTCGCCCCGCTCGAGCAGCGGGTCGATAATCGACCAGTCGGCGCCGTCGAGGCCGATGACCACCAGCCTCGGGCGGGAAGCGGCTGTGCTTGCCATGCTACTGCTCCTCGTCTGAGTTGAAACCTTCGTTGCGACGGGCGCGTGCGGACAGCTTCCGGCGCAGGGCCTCGAGCACCTGCCGATCATCCTTCTCAAGGCCGAGCAGCATCACCACGGCGCCGTAGCCGACCGCGAAGGCCAGGCCGGGCAGCACAAGGTCCAGCGCCCAGGATCGGAAGCCGATCAAAAGCAGCGGGCAACTGAGAATCAGCGCCAGCAGCGGCGTCCCTGCGGCCTTGCGGGTATAGGCGGAGATGCGGTAGAGCCACCACAGTTCGCCGCCGCGCACCAAGTTCACCAGGGCCGTGGCCAGCGCTGCCGAAAGCGCCAGGCCCAGCACCCCGTAGCGCGGAGCCAGCACGAGACACAGGCCGATGTTGAGCAACGCCAGTGCTATGTTGTTGCCCGCGACCAGCCACTGGTTGCCCGCCATCGCCAACATGACGCTGGCCGCGCCCACCGAGACGTTGATGATCTGGCCGACACACAGAACCTGCAGCGTCAGCTCCGCGCCCGCAAACTGCGGCCCGAACACCTGCATGACGCTGCGCGCCTTGAAGATGGCGAGAACCATGATAGGGAGCGTGAAGTGGTACGTCCAGCGCGTCACCGTCTGAAACATCTCGCGCAGGTCATCGAGCCGCCCCTGGCTGTGCAGGCGGGAGATGATGGGGCTGAAGATGGCGGTGGTGGCGACCAGGCCCATGGTGCCGAAGATGGCCACGCGCGAGGCGGCGCCGAACAGGCCCAGGTCCGAGGCGGAGACGAAGGCTCCGCCGATCATCTGATTGACACGGAACAGGCCGAAGTGGGCGATCTGCCCCAGCGCCAGGGGTAGCGCGAATTTGTGCACGGCGATGAACTCGTAGTGCTTGAAATCCGAAAAGCAGAGGCGCTCGAAAAGCCTGGTGGTGCCGTAGAGAGCGATGGAGGCGGCGATGACGCCGGCGACCAGCATGGCGAAAGCGGCCCCCACCACGCCGAGCTTGAACCCGCCCACCAGCACCACGATCAACACTAACGTGCTGGTGCGCATGAAGATGCGGGCGGTGGCCTTGTAACGCACCTCGCGCCGCGCCACCATGGCCTCACTCAGAAACATGTAGATGAGCATGGGCGGCAGCGCCACCGCCATGATGCGCAGCACGGGGACGAACTGCGGCTTGTGATAGATGTTCACCGCGACCCACTCGGGGCGCAGTGCGAGAACCGCGCTGACGAGACAACCGAGCCCCAGCGCGGTGAACAGCGTGCCGATGAGCACACCACGCGTCTTCTCGGGCCGGCCCTGGGCATCGAAGATGCCGGTGAAACGCATGATGGCCTGGGGATAGCCGAGGCGAAGGAAGGAGGAGAGCAGTTCGAGCAGGCTGCGGCCCAGGTCGTAGAGGCCCAGGCCGGTGCTGCCCAGCAGGCGCGAGGTGATGGGGCCGGAGATCGCCCCGATTATGCGGCCCGCCAGCAGGGTGGCCAGTTCGAGGCCGCCGCCCCGAGCGATGTCGCGAACCTGTCGATCGTAGCTGTCGCGGTCGGGCGCCCGGCCGGGCATGTCAGGCGAACCCTCTCTCACGAGTGCAATGCAAGCGACGAACGCGAGGGGTCACGGCACCACCGCGACGGCGTCGATGACGGTCGCGCCGACCACCTCGCCTGCGCAGTATACCACGCTGTCGCGGATCGTGCAGTCCTTGAGCGAGCCGGGGCCGAACACCAGAGAGTTCTCGATCGTGCAGCCGTCGGCGGGCACCATCAGGCAGGAGTCGCGCGGGCCGCATTTCCGCCCCTGCTGCGCCGCGAGCTCACGCATCACCCGCAACACCCCTGCGATGCCTTCGTGGTCGCCGAACTGCAGCCAGGGCCCGGGCATACGTACCGCGCGCACCTTCTCCCCCACCTCCAGCAGCCGCGCCACCCCCTGCATGACGCGCAATTCGTTGCCGCGCGGCGGCAGGCCGTCCAGCATCTCGAAGATCATGGGGTCGAACTTGAATACGCCCGCGTCCACCGTGGAAGCATCGCTCCACAGCTCGACCACGCGGGCGTCGCCGTCGAGCGATATGCTCAGATGGTTCTCGGGGTCATCGACCTCAATGAGGGTCAGCACCGCCGCGCCCGGGGTGGCGATGAGCTCTTCGAGAGTGGCACGCGTGGGACAGGTGTCGCCCAGCAGCAGCAAGAACGGCTCCTCCACCACCGAGCGCGCCTGCAGGGCGGCGTCGCCGGTACCCCGCGGCGTCGCCTGCGTGACGTAGTGCAGGGGGAGATCGCCCCACCTCTCCCCCAGCGCCCGCTCCAGGTCGCGTGCAGGGTCATCAACGATGATGACCTCGTCCACCAGCCCCACGAGTTGATCGAGAAGATAGGAGATAAAGGGACGCCCCCAGAACGGGATCAGCGGCTTGGGGACATACCTGGTTATCGGCAGCAGGCGGGTGCCCTTACCCGCTGCGAGAATAACAGCCTGCAACTAACGCCACCTCCCCCGACACAGGGGGCCTGATACGGATAGTGCGTCTTCACCCGGCGCATCCAGGCCCCCGGCGGGGCCTGCGGCGGCCACGAGGAGCGCAGGAACCGCGTCGTAGGCGTTCCGGGGCCGTGTTGACAGAGCCCGATTGCGCCCTATAATAGCGAAGCTTAACGTATACGGCAGCGCCCGTGGAGGTTGCAGCGCTGCACGCGGCGAACATAGCATAGCCCTGCCGACGCTGTCAAGCAGTCGCCGCTTCACCCGCCGTGCGCCCATAATAGCACGTTACGGTCCTCAGAAAGCCGGCCATGCAGGAAGTCTATGTATCCGAACTGGTCGCGACGCTGAAGAAGCAGGCGTGGTTCATCGTGCTGCTGAGCGTGCTGGCGGCGCTGGTGGTGGGCGTGGTCGGCTACGTCACGGTGCCGCGCGAGTGGCGGGCGGACAGCACCATAATGTTCGAGGCCGCCGCTGCGTCTTCCCCTTGGGCCGGCTTGATGCGCGAGTTCGGGCTGGGCGGTCAGTCTTCGGGCGCCGGCAACTTCGAGACCATTCTGCGCAGTCGCGAGCTGCGCGGGCGCGTGGTGGACAAGCTCAACCTGGTGGAGGAGTTTGGAGCGCCCTCCCGCCAGGCCGCCATCCGCGCCCTCGGGCAGGTAATGAGCATCAGCCAACCCGCCGACGGCGTGCTCACCGTCACGGTCACCTGGAAGGGGCGCTCGCGGCTGGCCGGACGCACCGGGGATCCGGCGCGTGAGATGAGCGCCCGGGTGTGCAACGAGATCATCGCGACGCTGGGGGATATCGTAAGCGAGCTCGACTTCGCCGCCGCCACCCGCCAGCGCAAGTTCCTCGAAGACCAGCTCAAGCGCACCGAGCAGGAGCTGCTCGACGCGGAGGATGCGCTGGTGAAGTACGCCACCGCGGAGGGCGTAATCAGCCCCTCGTCGCAGACCTCGTCGGGGGTGCAGGCGCTGCAGAATCTGCGGCAGCGTGAGATCGATCTGCGGGTCGAACTGCAGGCCGCACGTGAGCGTGAGGCGGATGCCCTGCAGCAGCTTGACTCGCGCGAGCGCATGATCATCTCCGAGGTGTCGGAGCGCCGCGATCCGCAGATCGACCGGCTCGATCAGCGCATCATGGAGCTGCAGCGGCAGATCGCGGAACAGATGGAGATCGAGGGCAAATCCGAGCGGCACCCCGACGTGGCCCGCCTGCAGGTGGAGCTTGAGCAGGCGCAGGAGCAGTTGGCGGCGCTGCTCGACAACGATATGCAGACGGGGAGCCGGCGGCTGTCGGTGGACCCGCAGTATCAGAGCCTGGTGCAGGAGGCGCTGCAGAGCCGCCTGGCGCGCACCGGGTTGGAGGCGAAGCTGCAGGTGGTGGCGGCGGAGCGGGAGGCCGCGATGGCGCGCCTGCGCGAGCTGCCCGCCAAGACCGCGCAGTACGAGGAGCTGCGGCGCCGGGTGGAGGTCAAGCGCGAGGCGCTGGATCGGCTGACGGCGCAGTACGAGAGCGTGCGCGTCGCCGAGGCGGGCAGCGTGCCGCAGTTCAACGTGCTCGACGAGGCGGTGCCCCCCGACCGGCCCAGCGGTTCGTCACTGCGCAAAACGGTGATGCTGACCTTCATCTTGGCGCTGATGGTCAGCACCCTGCTCGCGTTCTGGCGCCAGGGACGTATCGACGCGGCGCGCGAGGGTGCCGCGCAGTCGTCCGCGGAGGCTCCGGAGGCGCCCCAGTAAGACCTGTCGTGACCCCAGGATACCGCCAGAGGAGAGGACCATGCTGCTGTATTGTTTCCGTGGCATTGCGGGGAAGGACCTCACGCCCGAGATGATGGCCCGCCTGGGAGGCATCGCCGCCCGTCATTTCCGCGACGAGGGGTACAACGAGATCTCCGTGGCGGGTGATTATCGCGTCTCCACCCCGGCGCTCAAGAGCGCGCTCATGGGCGGGCTGGCCGGCGGCGGGATGACGGTGTACGATCTCGGGGTGCTGCCCTCCGGCGCCACCGCGGCGTGGTGTAAGCACACCGCGCTGCCCGCGTGCATGGTCACGGCCTCGCACAACCCCCCCGACTGGAACGGCGTGCAGTTCATGGAGCCGGATTCACACATCTGGTGGCCCGAGCTCGAGAACGCCGCCAAGGCGGCGCTGGAGCGGCCCTGTGAGTGGCCGGAATGGCACAGCGGGGGCGGCATCGAATCCCGCGACGGCGTGCTCGAGCAATATATCGAGTGGGTCGCCGCCCTGGCCCGGCCGGCCGGGAGCCTGCGCGTCGTCCTCGACCCCGGCGGCGGCGCCGCCATTCCGGGCGCGCAGATGCTGCTGGAACGCCTGGGCATGGAGGTCATCGTCATCAACGGGGAGCCGGACGGGCGGTTCCGCACCCGCCCCAGCGAGCCGCGGCCCGAGTACCTGGGCGATCTACAGCGAGCGGTCCTCGAGCATCGCGCGGACATCGGCATCGCCTTCGACGGCGACGCCGACCGCATCGTGACCTTCGATGACCGCGGCCGCTACGTGCTGCCCGATTACACCATCGAGATCCTGTGCCGCACCCAGCTTGAGCCCGCCACGGCGGTGTTCAACGTCGGCGTGAGCCTGCATACGTGGGACGCCGTGGAGCGCATGGGCTTCACCATCGTGCCCAGCCGCTGGGGTCAGACCTTCATCGCCCAGCTCATCAAGCAGCACGACGCGGTCTTCTCCGCCGAGCCCGACGGCCACTTCGGCTTCCCGGAGCTGTCGCTGCGCGGCGATGCGGTGGCCTCCGCCGCGTTGCTCACCAGCGCGCTGACCCACGAAGACCGCCCCTACAGCGAGGTCATCGACGCGCTGCCCGAGATCAACGTCATCAACGATCGCATCGAGTGGGATGATGACTTCATCCGTCACGCCGACGCCGTGCAGAAGTGGATGGAGGAGCGGTTCGCCGACGTGCAGCGCATCCACGATCGTTTGCTGATGGCGCGCGGCGAAAAGGCCAAGGTCATCGCCCGCCAGAGTCCCTTCGATTCGACGCTGCGCCTGTCGGCCGAGAGCTACGACGACGTGCCTCCGCAGCGCTACCTCGAAGAGGTCAGGGCGCTGATCCTGGGAAGCTGACCGGGGCCGCCGCCCGGCCGATGCGGTGCGGAGGGGCACAAAGTCATCGCAGCCGTCGGCGACCGGCGACTTACCATCACCGCTTTACCTGTCGGCCGCAAGGGCCGGAACGGAGGCGTCATCATGTTCCAGCGCTACATCCTCAGCGATGATCACATCGAGCCCCTGGCGGACGGCGTGCTGACCACGCTCGAAAAGGTCGGCGTGTTGTGCCAGAACGATGAGATCATGCGCGGCCTCGACGCCATGGGCGCGCAGGTGGACTACCAGGCCGAGCGCGTGCTCTTCCCCCGCGAGCTGACCGAGGAGTTCGTCGCCGCCATCCGCGCCGAGTTCGAGGCGCAGCCGTCGCCCGCTCCCGGCCCCTTGGGGCCGCCGGGCCTGCCCGGCATCGGCACCCAGGTCGCGCAGATTTATCTGGACCACCACACCGGCGAGCTGCGCCAGGCCAACCAGGCCGATATGATCACGCTTATCAAGCTGGGCGAGGTGCTGCACGGCGACAGCGGCGTCGGACATGTCCTGTCGCTGACCGACTGCCCGCCCATGATCGAGCCGCTGGTGGCGGGCGTGCTGCTGGCGGAGTACGCGACCAACCCGCACGGCCCCTTCGTCTGGCACGTGGACCAGATCCCCTATCTTTGCGAGATGGGAGAGATCTTAGGCCGCGAGAACTGGTTCGCGTGGGGCGCGGTGTGCTTCGCCCATCCCCTGCGGCTCGATCGCGACACCGCCGGCAAGTACGTGGCACGGGCTCGCGCCGGTGAGCCGTGCGGGCTGACCGCGATGCCGGTGGCCGGGGTGTCCACTCCGGTCACGGTCGAGGGTTTCGTGGTGGTCTCCGCCGCCGAGTTCGTGGCCACCTGGATGGCGGCGCGCGCCATCAACCCCGAGGTGCCGTTGCGCGGGAGCATGTGGCCCGGGACGGTGGACATGGCGACGGGCGCGGTGAGCTACTCGGCATGGGACGCGCTGTTCTACGGCTTCGCCGCCGTGGAGTTCGTACGCCGCTGGGTCGGCTTCACCATCCCCATGGGCAGCGGCGAGTACTGCGACGCGCGCGTGCCGGGGCTTTACGCCGCCCTCGAGAAGGCCTACAAGTCGATGACCGTGAGCGCCTTCACCGGCCAGGCGCTGTCCGCGGGCACCGGTATGCTGGACGAGGGTAAGATCATGTCGCCCGTGCAGCTCCTGCTCGACCGCGAGTTCGCCGCGGGAGCGCGACATCTGTGCCGCGAGTTCGACCCCTCGCCCGAGAACCTGGCGCTCGATGACATCCTCGAGGTCGGCATCGGGATAGAGATGAGCCATCTCGAGACCGAGCGCACCGCCCGGCGTTTCCGCGACAGTCTGTGGTTGCCCGGGCTGGTGGATCGCGCCGGCTACGCCGGCCACACCCGCGAGAACACGCTGCTGGCCGCCGCCGCCGAAGAGGTGGATCGACTGCTGGCCGCCTACGAGAAGCCGGAAGGCCGTGAGGACCGGCTCGCGGCCATGCGCGAGGTGGTGCAACGGGCGAGCCGTGAGCTGCTCGCGTGACCCACAGCGGCCCCCCTGCGCGACAGGACCTGGCGTGCGTGCCGAAAAGCCCCGCCTCTCCCCCACTTCGAGGCCGGATGCGGCAACCGGCCCGACGGGTGATTGCGCACTCGTCGGGCCGGTGATAGGTCTGCGACCTGCTGAGGCTACTTGAAGATCAGGTAGCCGGTGAGGATGCCGGTGATGGCGCTGAGGATGCGCTCGAAGGTCCCCGGCTTGTTGACCTCGCGGAAGATGTAATCCGAGGGCACCAGCACGATGTCCCCGGGATTGATCGTCGTCTTCAGCGCCTGCGGCTCCACCTTGCCGTTGGCGCGGATGACCACCGTGCGCCGGGCGCGGGCGTCGGGAGTCAGACCGCCCGCGCGCTGAATGTAGTCTTCGGCGCGCAGTCCCTCCTCCCAGGGCAACGCTCCCGGACGCACCACCGCTCCTATCACGGTCATGGTGGTGGGGATGGGCGGAACCACGATAACGTCACCGGGAGCCAGCGGGAAGTTCCCGTCCCGCCCCTCGCTCGCGATCAGCCTTTCGCCGTCGATAGGCACCGCGCGCGCCCACGACTCTTCGCTGAGCCGTCGCGGCGGGATCACTACGGTAGCGCCGCCCTCGGACAGGGCCACCTGCAGGCTTTGCGCAAGCTGAGCGGCGGCGCCGGCGGCGCGCCGTTGTTCACCTTCGATGGTGGCCGCCGACAGCTCGCGGTTGAACATCCGGATGACCTGCTGCAGGTCCTCTTCGTTTTCATCGCGGATGATCTCCTCGCGCAGACGGTAGAGCACAATGCCGGCGGGGTTGGCGTCGGGAAGCAGGCCCCCGGCGCGCCGGATCAGGTCGTACACCGTATCGGCCTTTTCCGCGCTCTCCTGCAGGGCGTACGTGCCCGGCTGCGCCACCCGTCCGCGCACCGTGACCTCGGGCGGCTCCGGGATAAGCTCCCCCGCCCCCAGCACGGAGATCAGGTCATTGTCGCCGACGAGGGGATCGGGCTCGACCACGAAGTGCTCCCCTTCGCGTCGAAGCGCCAGATACAGCGGTCGCACCCGGCCGATCGCCCCTCCGGGCGTGTACTCCACCTGGTCACCCGCTTTGTCGGATAGCCCACCCGCCGCCAGGATGGCATCCGACACCCGCATACCCTGCAGTCGTGGATAGCGCCCGGCGGTGTTGACATAGCCGGTCACGTGCACCACGTGGCGCCCGGTCACCTCATCGCGTTGCAGCACCTCCAGGCGGTCCCCGCGCTGCAACGGCAGGTCGGCGGCAGGGTCACCCTGGAGGGCGGCGGCCAGGTCGATGGGAATGATCTCGCGCTGCTCGTCCGGGCCCAGGCGCAACAGGTTGGCCTGCGGCATGTACGCCCCCTCGGCCGGCCCCCCGGCCCGCTTCACCAGGTCCGACACGCGCATCCCCTGCACCCACGGCACCACCGAGGGGCGCATCACCGCGCCCGTGACCTCGACCTGCATCGGCCGCTCTACTTCCTCCTCGGAGAGGATGATCAGCCGGTCGCGCGGGCGCAACACCAGGTTCTGCTGCGGATCGCCCGCCAGGGCGGCGGTGAGATCCACGGGGATGAGCTCGTAATCGAGGTCCTCGTTGAGACGCCACAGCTCGGCCTGTTCGGTGTGCGCGGTCTCGCTGAGGCCCTGGGCGACGGCCAGCAGATCGCGGATGGTCATGCCCGGCCGCACCTGGTAACTGCCGGGGCGCTCCACCGCGCCGATGAGCTCCACTACGTTCTCGGGCGTCTCCAATACCGGCGTGACCACGATCAGATCGCCGTCGCGCAGGCGCAGATCGCCGTCCTCCCGTATGTCAACGTTGAGCAGCTCGCGCCGCCCGCTCTCCCCCACCCGCCACAGCTCGACGTTGTGGGCGTAACCGGTCGCCCGGATCCCCGCCGCCATCTCCAGCGCCTGCGCCAGCGTGGTGTCCTCGAGCAACTCATAGCGCGCGGGCCGTCGCACCTCGCCGGCCACGCCGACCGTGACGCCCGCGGGCGGAATGAAGATAGTGTCATCGGCCCGCAGGGGCACATCGCCGGAGATGTCTCCGTAAAGAAGATAACGATAAAGGTCGATGACTATCGGATCCTGTCCGCGCCGCAGCAGCTTGATGGCGCGCAGGCTGCCGATCTCGTTGGGGCCGCCGGCGGCGTACAGCGCCGAGAATAGCGTGGCGTCCCCGTACAGTTGGTACTTGCCGGGGCGCACCGCATCACCGGTCACGCGCACCTCGATTACCCGGGTGCGCGCCAGGCCGACGCTGATCTCGGCCCGATTGAAGAAGGCGCGGTAACGTTGCGCTATCCGCTCGCGCACCTCGGCCAGGCTCTCCCCCGCCACCGTGACTTCGCCCAGCAGCTCGAGGTATACTCGGCCCTCGGCATCGACCACCGGGGAGGCCTTGATGTGCTCGATGGCGTCGGTCCACACGCGCACCGCCAGCTCATCGCCGGGGCCGATAATGTACGTGGGGGGCACGGCCGCGATCGCCGCGCCCTCCTGAGCCATCGCCGCGGGTGCAGGCCGCTGCGCCGGCTCGCCCTCCGTCTCCGGACGCTCGGGCTGCGTGAACACGTCGGCGCCGAAGCGGGGCAGCTCGGCGAAACGCTCGGCGGCGGTGGGCGGCTGCTCCGGCGCCTCTTCCTCCACCGCTTCCTCCGGCTCCTCGCCCACTTCCTCGGCGGGCTGCTCCGGTCCCTCCTCCCCTTCCGTCTCGACTCCCTCCTCCTTGGCGCCGGTGGGTGGAGGCGCTTCCGCTTCGGCGGCTTCCTTCTGGTCGTCCTGCACGGCTGCAGGCCGTGTCGGTGTCTCCTGAGCGGTCACACCGCCCGCAAACACCAGCAGGCCCAGACAGGCGAGCACTGCAATCGGCAACAGGATCGTGCGCGCGCTCATAAGCATCTCTCCAGGCGGCTCGCACCGGATGGCGCCCATGCGCCTCCGAGGCTCAAAACCGAGGGGTCTGCAAATTCTATCAACTGCGCGACCGGGCGGTCAAACGACAACGAAACGACCGCTCGCAGTCCCCGGCCGTAAACAGTACCGGCGCGGGCAGAAGAGGACCCGACGAAAGGCGGTTGTTCCGACAAAAGAGAGAGCCCTCCCCCACTCCGCCGTCAGTGCTGTTACCGTTGTTCCTGTCGTTCTCGCCGCCATCGTTTGCCGCCACCCGCCGCTCAGTCGCGTCGCAGCGCGTCGGCGGCGCGGGCGAGATCGGCAAGCCCCTCGCGCAGGGCGAAGTCGGCGATGGCGGACTTGCTGGTCTTGACGCCGTGCTCGGTCATCAACAGGTAGCGCGCCTTTTCCAGCAACTGCGCCACCGGCTCGGTCAAATACAGGGTCACCGCGACCTTGGGCCCCTCCAGATCGGGCGGCCTTCCCGGGCGCCCCGACGCAACGGGCGCAGGAGCGACGCGGCGATAACTGCGCGGCCCTCCGCCCCTGCTCCGCTGCGAGCGGGCGGAATCATTTCGCGTTTCCTCATTCTTCGTCCTGTTCGCGGCGGAAGCGTCAAAGAACACATCCTCGGGGATCTCAGGACGCCTGGCCACGCTCAAGCACCTCCTCGGCGAGACGGCGATAGGCCCGGGCACCGGGGCTGTCGGGCCGGTAGTGAATAAGCGGCAACGCGGCCACGGTGGCGTAATCGAAGGCGATGGTGCGCGGAATCACCGTCTCAAAGACCTGGTCGCCGAAGTGTTCGCGCAGCCGCTCCTGCACCTGCCCCGCGTGCAGAGTGCGACCGTCGTACATGGTCAGCAACATGCCCAACACGCGCAGATCGCGGTTCGCGCGCTCCCGCACGCTTTCCACCGTCCTGAGCAGAAGCTGCAGGCCCTTCATGGCCAGGTAGGAACACTGCACGGGGATCAGGACCTCATCGGCGGCGGTCAGGGCGTTGACGGTGAGAAATCCCAGGCTGGGCGGGGTGTCGATGATGACGATAACATCGTCGGCGAGCCCCTCTAACTTGTCGACCAGGCGCCACTGCGGGCGCTCCGCCCCGGCCAGGGCGGCCTCCGCCGCCGCCAGCGCGTACTCCGAGGGCGCCACCAGCACATCCTCCAGGGGAGTGGGCTGCACTATGTCGCGCAGCGTCACCTCCGGCGACAGCAGCAGATCGTGCACCGACAACTCCACCTCGTCGGCGCCGGAGATCGCGGTGAGGTTCGCCTGGGGATCGAGGTCAATGAGGACGACGTGCTCGCCCGCCTCGGCCAGCGCCGCCCCCAAGTTCAGGACGGTGGCCGTCTTCCCCACGCCCCCCTTTTGGTTCGCGACCGCTATCGTGCGCATGGATGCATCACCTGCTTCATCGCTTGCGGCTTCCCGTGCTGCAATGGTTTCCATTCATCTGCGGTCACGGACAGTCTATCAGCACGTCGGCATAACGTCAACCTGTCATATTGGTTTACCGTTATAACATTATACGGTTATATCATTTATCAATTATTGCATTATACCATCACTACAGTCGGACCCGCACTGTGCCATTTTACCATTAATACATTAATCCACTATCACATGAACTGGGTGCGGCATTTTGCCCCTGAATGAGCCTCTACAGCGCAATACACTCTCCTGACGCCGGCACACCCAATTAGACCATTATGCCGGCAAAATGTTTTATCCTTGTTGTCGCCTGTCCGCCCGGGCCATCGCCAGCCATTATGACATAACAACTCGTTGCCTGTACATCATTATAACGCTTTGCCATTATGCGCGCATAATGAGCACTGAAGACGCGCCGACGCGGTAGACGCGAAACAGGTGCGTGGGGGAGAGGACTTGCATCAGGACGACAAAAAGCGCACACTATCGGCGATGTAGGCAGCGCATGATAGATTACGGAGTGACCTTGATGCAGATCGACCGCATTCTCTCGCTCGACCGCGCCGCCTGCTACCCCGGGCGGTCGTTCATCGACATGGTGATATACTTGGGCGCCTTGCGCGGTCAGACCGTGCGCCTGTGGCTGTACACGGACGCCGCCGCTCCGGTGGTGCGAATTGACGACATGGAGTTTGCCCCGGTCGCGCCCGGCGAGGTGGGGGAGAGGGGGCTGCGGTGGTTGGACCTGGGCGTTACCGACGCGTTGAACGCTCGCTTCGGGCAGTTGCGCATCGAAGGGATGACGGTCGAACAGGCGCGTCGGGCGCTGCTTTTGATTACGCACGATGTCGCCTTTATCCCCGCGGGCGATCGGAGCGAGGTGGAGCGACGCCTCTTCGGCATAAGTCGAGAGGAGGCGGGACACACGCTATTGACCCCGTCGCGGGTGCCGGTGGGGACGCCCACCCGCTTTGAGGCCACCTACGTCGCAGGGCCGCGCGGGTTGCCGGAAGGCGCGCGCGTACGGTTCGCGGTGCCGCGCGCGTTCTCGACGCCGCAGACCGAGGACCCGTCGGCGCCCGGCTACACCACGGTTCGGGCCTTCCAGGTCGATGGGGGAGAGGCACCGGTCGAGCTGGAGCTGCTCAATCCGTCACCGGATTCGCATGAGCAGATCGACCTCATCTGCCTGTTGCCCGCAGGCCTGGCGCCGGGCGGGAGGATCGTGGTGAACTACGCCACCACGGAGATGTACATCTTCCCCTGGCAGCGATACGAGGTCGAACGTCCACTGTGGTACGCTCATCTCGCACCCTTCGCGGCGGCGGTGGCGGTCGATAATCGGCGGCTATGGGTGGAGCTGACGCCGGAGCACAGTCACAGCTTCGAGACCGTCGCCGGGCCGGCCGAGCGGTTGCACCTGTTTTTGCCCGGGCGCGTGCACGAGAATGAGGAGGTGTATCTGCGCGGCGTCTTCACCGACCGCTACCGCAACGTTCCGGCCCGGGGCAGCGTGCCGTCGGATATCCGCCTGCGCATCCTCGATGAAGCGGGGGAGAGGGACCTGGGCCGACCGCGCGGACGCTTCGAGGCCCCTCATCGCTTCCGGGTGATGCTCGGCAAGCTCGAACCGGGGGTGTATCGCGTGCGCGCCTACGACGTGGCCACGGGTGAACTCATCGCCCAGAGCAATCCGCTGGAGGTGCTCGAGAAGGGCAGCGATCGGCTGAACATATACTGGGGTGAGATCCACGGGCACACCGAGATGAGCGACGGCTCCGGTTCGCTGGAGCGGATGTTCATCCACGCCCGCGACGAAGGGTGCCAGGATTTCGCGGCGGCGGCCGACCACGCCTGTTACTTCACCGACAACGAGTGGGAGTGGATGCAGGACGTAATCAACTCCTTCAACCAGCGCGGCCGCTTCGTGACCCTGCTGGGCTACGAATGGGCGGGCAAGCAGGGCCATCGCTGTATCTACGCCCGCGGACGTCGGCTGAAGCTGTTCCGGGGGATGTACGAGCCGGAGAGCACGCTGGACGTGGTGTACGAACACTTTCACGGCAATCCCGACGTGGTGGCGGGGCCGCATCACACGGGCGCCGGCGGGCGCATGGAGCACCACGACCCGACCATCGAGCGCTTCATCGAAGTATACTCCATGTGGGGCGCCAGCGACCGCCTGGGGGCTCCGAAAGCACCGCTGTTTCCGAGGCCGAATCCGTTGCCGGCACACGAGTGGCTCAACGCGGGGGCGAAGTTGGGCTTCACCGGCGGCGGCGATTGTCACGAAGGGCTCAGCGGCTGGACCCCTGATGATCCAGAGGGCCAGGGCACGGCGCTGCACGGGTTCGCGCATCAATTGCGTTACCGCTGCGGCATGACCGCGGCGCTTATGCCCGAGCTGCGCCGGCGCGAGCTGATCAATGCGCTGCGCGAACGGCGCACCTACGCCACCACGGGGGCGCGCATCCTGCTGGAGTTCGAGGTGTCCGACGTGCCCATGGGCGGGGAGGGAGAGGCCGGGCGTGGCAGGGTGCGGGCGGTGGTGCACGGCGTGAACGAGCTGGCGCGCATAGAGGTCATACGCGACGGCGAGGTCGCCCATGCGATCGAGGTCACGGGGCTCGACGCGGAGCTTACCTGGAAGGACCCCAGGCCGGTGGGGGAAAGGGCGTGGTATTACCTGCACGTAATCCAGGCCGATGGCGAGGAAGCCTGGTCGTCACCGGTGTGGCTGTGCGGCAAATAGGCCGACCGCAGCACGGGCGGGGAGTGGGGGAGAGGGCGCCCCCACAGGTAACGACAGGCTCTCGTCCCGGGTAAGGCAAACGGCAACGGCATGAAGCCGTTGCCGTTATGTTTACATCATCCGCGCCGCCTGCCGGCGGTCGTCGCCATTACAGCTTGAAGGCGTTGCGGATGTCCTCGTGCAGGCCCTCGAACTTCTCCAGGTGCTCGATACGGCCGCGGCGCAGCTCCTCCACGTAGGCGTCGATCTGCTCCTGCGTGTAGTACCTGGCGGGATCGAAGCGGCTTATGTCCACGCCCTCGACGGCGACCGGCACCTCCGTGCCCCACACCGGTTCGGGCGTCCACTCGATCTCCTCCCGCACTATGCCCCGGAAAATCGCCGCCATCTCGGCGATCTCGACGCGATCAACCTTCTGCACCACGCGGCGTTCGCCGGTGCGCTCGTCGATCTCGAGGATCTCGCCCACGCCGCCGGTGTTGAGCTGATAGCACTCGATCTTGCCGGGATGGTTGCACAGGATCTCGTAGAAGCGATTGCCCTCGAAGGCCTCGTCGCCGATGATGAAGGGGTTGGTGCCCACCACGCGGATCGACTCGCCGGCGCGGGCCGGGTTGGAGCCGGAAGTGTGCACCGACTCACCCAGCATGAAGGCCGCCGCCCCCTGGGCGGGAGTAAGCCGCGCCACCGGCGGCAGGATGGTGTTGCGTCGGGTGATGAAACAGATAATCAGCTTGTCCAGCTCGTCCACCGGGGGCAGGTTTATGCTCTCGGAGGCCAGATCGCCCAGGTCTTCCCGGCGTACCACCGCGCGGCCGTTGCCGGTGAGCGTCTCGTCGGACATGTAGACGCGGCCGAGGTAGTCCACCATGACGTTCTCGAAGATGGTGTGCGGGCTCTTGGCGGCCTCGTAAAGCACGGGCTGGGAGCCGTCCTCGAGCGAGTCGGTCTTGATGAACAGCCCGGCCTCCGAGCCCAGCGCGCTGCCGTCGTCGCGCAGGAAGACCACGTCATCCTGCACCAGCTTCACATCCTCGCCCTCGCGATCGAGGTAGTGCGTATGGGCGGAGTGCGTGGTCTTGCCGGTGGCGGTCAGGCCCAGCAGCAGCACGCCGTAGCGCTTGAGTTTGCCCGACGCGGTGCGCGCGGTTATCAGCTTGCTGCCGGCGTGCAGCCCCAACATGCCGCGCGCCTTGGCGAACCACATCGCCATGCGCAAAAAGCCCTTCTTGGCCTCGCCGAAGTAGTCGGTGCCCAGCACGTAGGTGACGCCGATCTCGGGGAAAACCAGCGCCTGGCGGTCCTTCTCCTGCCACTCCGGGATGTAAACCAGATTCATCTCCGGGCCCGTGGCGTGCCGGGCGTCGAACAGGGTCTGATACCACATGTACGGGATGCGGATGCAGTCCTTGCGGTGCGTGGAGACGTACATGGTGCAGTGAGGAGCGAAGTCTTTGTTCGCCCCCATGGTCCTCGCCACGCCGACCAGCGGGGCGTGTTGAAGGTAGCGGTGAACCTTCTTGAGCGTCTGCGGAAGCTCGCGGATAATCCGCTGCTGGTCGGGGTTGGGATTGGGCTCCATCACCTCGGGGCCGCCGAGAATGACGGTGAGATCCTTGCTGCGATTACGCACGCAGGTCGAGAAATTGACGTTGCCGAACTCCGTGCGCACGCCGTACGGCTCGGCCATACGGCGCAACTGCTCGCCGTTGGGCCGCGCCACGTTATCCTGATCGCGTAACTGCTGGATGACGAGATTGATCTCTTCGTAGTAAGAGCGCATAATTTTCTTCCTCGCCGCAACCTGATATTGCCCTACCCTCCCGGCGTCGAGCCGCTCTCCTTGCGACGGAGGCGCCGCGCCCGGCCGGGGTCTACGCGGTTGGCGTAAACGTCATTTGCCGACGATCGCTATCCATCTGCCAGGTGTCCATTCACCAGAAGAGAGTAAATTCGCCCCCCCTTGCATCGTCTCCTTCTTCCTTCCCCTGAATTTTTTGCGGGACCGCTCATGACCGCCGAAAACGCGAGAAAAACCATCACGCGAACCAGGCGCCGACAGCGAAGAGCGAAGGCTGTCCAAGCCCTCGACAGGGGGGCGCCGGACGACGACAAGGGCGTTTCCAGCAGGCCAGGAGCATCGGTTTTAGCTGCGCAGGTTT
>CAZTZN010000079.1:0-10146 GCA_964617715.1 uncultured Armatimonadia bacterium
CCAGCGCGTCCACCGGGTCGCCGTTGATGAGCATCTCGACCTTCACGAGGTTCTCCGGCCGGTAGCCCGCGTGCTCGTAGTCAAGCGTCGCATAGCCGCGCGTGGCCGATTTGAGCGCGTCGAAGTAGTCCACCACGATCTCCGCCAGCGGCAGGGTGTAATGCAGCGCCACCCGGTCGCCCCAGATGTACTCCTGCTTCGTGTACGCTCCGCGACGCTCGTCGGAGACCTTCATCACCTGGCCCACGTACTTCTGCGGGCACATGATGGTGGCGTTGACGATCGGCTCCTCGATGGTGTCGATCAGTTCACGCTCGGGGAAGGCCGCCGGGTTGTCCACTTCGATGACCGTGCCATCGGTGAGCCTGATCCGATAGACAACGCTGGGCGCGGTGGCCACGAGGTCGAGATCATACTCGCGCTCCAGCCGCTCCTGGACGATCTCCATGTGCAGCAGCCCGAGAAAGCCGCAGCGGAAGCCGAAGCCCAGGGCGGCTGAGGTCTCACGCTCGTACTTGAGCGCGGCGTCATTGAGCGAGAGCCGGTCGAGCGCGTCCTTGAGGGCCTCGTAGTCGGCGTTCTCGGTCGGGTAGAGGCCGCAGAACACCATGGGCTGAGCCTCGTGGTAGCCCGGCAGGGGCTCCTCGGCGGGACGTGTCGCGGAGGTGATGGTGTCGCCTACGCGGCTGTCCTTGACGCCCTTGATGCCCGCGGTCAGGTAGCCGACATCGCCCGCGCGCAGCTCCTCCACCTCCACCATCGCTGGCGAGAACACGCCCGTACGCGAGACCTCGAAGCGCTTGCCCGAGGCCATCATGCGGATCTCGTCGCCCGGGCGGATGCGCCCCTCAAAGACACGCACGTAGGCGATGACGCCCTGGTGCACATCGAACTCCGAGTCGAAGATCATCGCACGCAGCGGCGCTTCAGCGTCTTCATCGGGCGGGGGCACGCGCTTGACGATGGCCTCGAGCAGTTCGTGCACGCCTTCGCCGGTCTTGCCGGAGGTCAGCACGATCTCATCCACATGGAAGCCGAAGGCCTCGTCCATCTCCTGCAGCGCCATCTCGGGCTCAATGTTCGGCAGATCAATCTTGTTCACGACCGGGATGATCTCCAGCCCGGCCTCGACCGCGAGGTAGACATTGGCCACCGTCTGCGCCTCTACCCCCTGGGACGCGTCCACCAGCACCACCGCGCCTTCGCACGCCTGCAGCGAGCGCGAGACCTCGTAGGCGAAGTCCACGTGGCCGGGGGTGTCGATGAGGTTGAGCTGGTAGGTCTGGCCGTCATCGGCGTCGTAGAGCAGGCGCACGGCCGAGGACTTGATGGTGATACCGCGCTCGCGCTCGAGGTCCATGGAGTCGAGCATCTGCTCGCCGGCTTCTTCGACGTTGCCGCAGACCTCGAGCAGGCGGTCGGCGAGAGTGGATTTGCCGTGGTCGATATGCGCGACGATGCAGAAGTTCCGCACGTTCTGCTGCGGAACCCGCACGATGCCGTTTTTCGGATTGGTCTTCGACTCAGTTGCCATGTGTTCCGCTATGCTGTCCTTCCGGGTAAGGCCTGTTATCGCCGCCGACGTCGTTGCCGGGCGCGCAATCGCATCTCGCCGACCGTTGCGGGGCATGCTTCAGCCGTTGCCTCTGGGCCCCCGGCTCCCCCGCCGGGAGGCCCGTCGGGCCGCTTGGAGGCGCGCGCCCGCACTCGCGGCCGGCCGTTCGTCGTGCGTCGTCTGCCGTTCTCGTTCACAGAGAGGCCGCGTCCCGCCGCCCGAACCGCTTCGCCAGCAGTGCCCACGCCGAAGTCAGCTCGCGCAGGCGCATCGCGCGGGCGACCGCGATGAAGGCCAGCGTGCCCGCGCTCATCGGCCCGAGCACCAACACCATCTGCGCCGGCCGGCCCGCGGGCAGCGCGGAGCGCAGCAGCACCAACACGCCCCAGGCGACCGCCGTCAATGCCACAGTCGCCGGGATCATGCGCACAATCGAGCGCGCTATCTCCCGGCCGCCCAGCCCCCCCACTCGCACCTGCAGCATCACCAGCAGCAGCACCGCGTTGATGATACCGGCGATGGACGTGGCCATGGCCAGGCCGGCCACGCGGTAGGTCCCCGCCAGCCACATCGCCGAACTCAGGCAGGCCATCACCGAGAGGGCGCCGATCCACACCGGCGTCATGGTGTCGTGGCGGGCGTAGAAGGCGCGCGCGGCGATGTAGACGATCGCCAGGGGGATGATCCCGGCGCAGAACCACAGGAGGGTCACCGCCACCTGCCGCACACCCTCATCGGTGAAGTTGTACCACAGCAGCTTCACCGAGGGTTCCGCCAGCACCATCATAAGGGCGGTGGCCGGCAGGGTCAAGAAGACCACGTTGCGTATGCCGAACGAGAAGTCGCGCTGGTACTGCTCCGCCTGCCCGCGCGCGTAGTGGTCGGCCAGCGCCGGGAACAGCGCGATGGCGATGCCCGCACCGATGACCCGCGCCGGAAGCTTCCACAGGTGGTTCGCATAGTTGAGCGTCGAGACGCCGCCATCTCCGTCAACCGCGTTGGCCAGGATCTTGGTGATCGCGAAGTTGATCTCGGCGATGGCCAGCCCCAGCATCACCGGCAGCGCCAGCAGCACCACGCGGCGGACGCCGCGGGTGGGCCGGAAGACCGCCATCAGCCGCCCCCCGACGCCGCGCAGCGCGAACATCTGCAGGGCGAAGTTGCCGATGAACGCGCCCAGCAGCACACCGTAGCCGAGCGTGGACGGACCGAAGAGGACCGGAGCAAGCAGCGCGGCACCGATGATCGAGCAGTTGTAGATGATCGGGCCCATGGCGGGCCAGAAGAAATGCCGACGCGCATTGAGCGCGCCCATGAGCAACCCGCCGAGCAGGAAGAAGATCTGCGCGGGGAAGATCAGCCGCATGATGCGCGCGCAGATCTCCAGCGCCTGCGGGTTCCCCTCGAGCCCGCCCTTCATCAGCCCCAACGCCTCCAGGAAGGCACGCATCCCGCCGGACATCTCCCCGCCCGCCCAGGAGGGGTTCACGAAGCGCGCCAGCGGCTCGGCCAGCAGCACGCCGGTGCCGGCAAGCATCGCCGCCAGCATCGACAGCAGCCAGAACAGGGCGCTGAAGGTGCGCCAGGCCCGGTCTTCCTCGCCCTTCGCTACCATCTCCGTGAACACCGGGACGAAGCCGGTGCGCAGCGCCCCGCCCGCCACCAGGAAGTAGAGGAAATCGGGGATGGTGGCGGCGTTGTAGAAGGCGTCCGCGATGACCGTGCGGCCGTAGACGTGGCCGATGGCGATGTCGCGGAACATGCCGGTGATAGCGCTCGCGAGCGTCGCGAACATCATCAGGATGGCCGCATTGGCCATCCACGCAGTCGCGCCCGAGGAGGCCTCCTCGGGCGCCGCACCGGGCCGGATCGGCTGATCATCCATGGTGGTGAGTATCATAGCGCGTGGCGGGCTGAATCGCAAGAGCGTGCACGGTGGGGGTGTGGATCCGGGCTATCGGTGAATAACCGGGCTGAGCCGGGGCAGGCGCACGTGGTCCAGTGAGATACTGGAGGGCGGGCGGCGGCGCTCGCCCCCGTCAATCCCTGGGCGCCCCCGGCGGTGAGAGGGAACGCCGGCAGGTGGCCGACCATGAGTCCGCAACGCGGGCGAGGGAGCCCGCGCGTGGGCACTCCTGCAGATCGACGCACTCAACACGGGGCGGCGATCAGGTCTGAGTCTGCTCGAGGCGCTCGATCTCCTGCAACGCCCGGCGCGAGGCCTCAAGCTCGGTCTCCACGTCGGTGATGATGCTCGCTTCGCGGGTCACCACGCCCTCGGCCGGGGTGGGCGTGGCTACTTCGAGGCGCGCGCTGTCCACCAGGTCCTCGATGCGCTCGAGCTGCGCCAGGCAGGCGCGCTGATGGCGCAGGTTCGCGGCGATGAGCCGGTCGAGACGGTCCTGTGCGGCAATCGCCGCCCGGTACTCGCGCAGCAGGCTCTCGTCGGAGGCGTCCGGCGCGGCGGCGGCGGGCAGCGTCGGATTGCCTGACTGCCGACGTGTGTCGCGCATGGCTCGGCGCAGCCGCAGCACCAGCTCGGACAGCTCCCCCGCGCGCCTCGCCAGAGATGGCGCGTGCCAGCTCAGGTCCGAGTAGACCCCCCCGACCTTCCCGGCCTCGCGCCCCAGACGGACGCACTTGCTGCGGATGCGCTTCGCCTGCGCGCGCACCTGGCGATCGGTGGGACCATCGGCGGGAACCTGCGGCCGTGACCGGCGCGCGATGAGCGCGGCTATGCCGCCGCCGCTCAGGACCACCAGCCCACCGGTGAGCAGCGAGTTGACCGTCGATGCCCCCGCGCTGCCGCTGAGCAGCAGCCCAACGGCAAGCGCCAGTCCGACACCGGAGGTCAGCAGCAGGGCGAGGTCGCCGAGACCGGCCGGAGTGGCGCGCTCGGGACTCTGCGCGGAGGACGGTGGCGGCGGCGGGCCCATGACCGGCGTACGCACCTCGATACGCCGCGGCGGCCGGTACTCATGTTCAACGTCGGCATCGTCGTACTCGTAGTCGCGATGGCGGCGTGCTTCCCGGCGAGTCACCGCCCTGTAGATGAAGTAACCGGCGAGCGCCCAGGCGGCCAGGAAGGCGAGGCCCAGGCCGCGCACCGCCAGCGCCACCAGGGGCAGCAGCACGCCCAGCACCAGCGTGGCGACCAGCGCGACCAGGCAGCCCCCCACGATCCCCGCGACGCGGGGAACCGTGCGACCGCGTCCCCTGCGGAACCACGGCATGGGGTCAAGATTGATGCCGCAGCGTCTGCGGCCCCTCATGGTCCGAACACCTCAGTATCCCGCGAACAACCGGCTACCCCCCTGCGCGCGTACGCTCCTTCCGCGCGGCCCCGCGGAGGGCCTGCTTCGCGGCGGCGGGTCAGCCCCCGAGGTTGAGATAGTAGCGGAATGAGATGGTGGGGTCTATGAAGTAGTTGATGATGATGCGCCACAGGATGCCGCCGATGAGCACATGGCCGAAGAACAGGCCGAGGAAGGCGGGCACGAGCCGGCGATAGGCGGGCAGGCTGCCGTAGCGCAGCGCGAGACGCTGGACCATCCACGCGATCAGGAACGGGGCCCAGTAGGGGGTACCGTCACCGTAGAGCGTCCCCAGGATGATCCCCAGCGGGTGGAAGGGGAAGCTTGAGAGCATCGTGCGGGCCCAGGTGACGAGCATGGTGAGCAGGAAGCCCCCGCCGTAGAAGCCCATGCGGAGCCAGTCGGGGCCCTGCGGATCCTGCAGCCCGCGGCTGAGCAGCACGTAGTTGCCGCGCGACCAGTTCAGCGCCCACGATCGGCCCGCGCGCCCGGTCTCGGCGCCGATCAGCCCCTGGCCGAACTTGTAGCCCACATCGAGGTGGTACCAGAAGGTGAGCAGCAGGCCGACCAGACAGGCGAAGAGCATCAGCCACGCGAAGCTGCTGCGGCGCGCCTGCACGAACTCCGGCAGCTTGAGGCCGTCGGTGAAGGCCTGGGCGGCGCTGTGCCCGAAGACGGTGCGGCCGATGTAGAACAGGGCGTAGTAGAGGATCATCGACCGCGGGCTGCCGTAGCCGCGGATGAAGCGGCTCCCCAGGAGCTGGATGGGCACGATGGTGTCGAAGCCGTAGGGGTGAGTCCACAACACCGGCGGGCCGGCCTCGGCGCGGATGCGCGCGGCCACCAGCACGAACATGTAGAGCACCGCAAGGTAGATCAGCAGCGTGCCGATGCGCACCCCGGCGTAGTTGAGCATCCAGACCATGATGATGGTGCCGATGACCAGGCCCAGCACCTCGGCGCGGTAGGACATGGGCTCGCCGCGGTCGTACTCACCGGGCCCGGAGATCACGCTGCGGCCCACCCGGCGCAGGTGCGGGCGCGCGGCCCACAACATGAAGGCGGTGAAGGCGATGCACGCACCCGCGGAGACCTCCTGGTAGAACGGGAAGCCGCCGGCGCGATAGCCCGCCTGCAGGCCGGTGACCTTCACCAGCTTCATGAACAGATAGGTCGCGAGAGCGGTGGCGAGCACCTCGCCCGACACCAGGTACGACAGTCCCCACACCTCGAGCGAGAAGGTGAAGGTGAGCGGATGGAAGAACCGCCAGGGCGCGTCGGCGATGCCGCGGGTGAGCACGAAGTTGCGCTCGATGCCGGGGACTGAGGGGTAGAAGGCGTGCAGGATGTTGATGCCGTTGAATAGCGTGGCCAGCCCGAAGCCGATCCACATCACCGGATCGCGGAAGAAGCTGGCGGCGGTGGAGGATCCGGCGAAGCCGCCGGTGATCTCCAGGGGCAGGAACAGCATCGGGTAGGTCAGCCGCTCGTTCTCGCTCCACTGGCGGCGGAAGATGGCGACCAGGCACAGCAGGGTGAAGATGAGCACCAGACTGAAGGCGATCCACCAGCCCAGGGGCACCAGCCACACATCCCAGGGGACGCGGCCGCTGGCGGTGCCCTCGAAGAAGCCCTTGACGACCCACGGGTCATGCGGGATGTAGAAGTCGGGGTAGTACTCGAACAGCTCGCCGAAGCGGTCAACGTCGGTCCCGTAGTACTGGGGGAACATGAGGTAGTGCAGGATGTAGCCCCCGCGCTCCATGGCCAGCGACGCGGCCACGGCGGCGTAGACCAGCAGCAGCTCCCCGCGCGAGAACGGCGCGAGCGCGGCGGGCAGCCGATGGCGGCGGTGCACGGCCCTCAAGCCCAGGTTGATGCCCTCGAGGATGAGCAAAAAGAGCAGCGCGGGCGCGGGCGGGACTACGTAGGGCACCCAGTTGATACGCACGTAGCCGAGGCGGGTGATGCCCACGTAGGTGGCGAAGACCAGGATGACCGTCAGCCCGACGGCGCGGACGGTGAGGCTGCGGAGGTCGGTGGGACGATCTTCGCTGCCGTCCGCGGCACGCGCAACGCTATGCATCACGTGGCTCATCGGCCGACTCCCGGGAGGTGTGTCGGAGGTGGCTGACGGCGGCGAATTCCCCGGACGCGCGCAGATTCCTGCATCGCAAGTGAACCTGCGGGCGAACGCGGGCGTCTGTGGCACAAAAGCACACGGTAGCGGGAGGTGCCGGATAGTGAACCCGCGCAGGCTGATGGTCGTGGCGGCGGGCGTGAGCGTGTTGGCAGTCGGGGCGGTCGTGCTCTACGCAGCGCCCGGGGACGGCGCCGAGCGCGGGCGCGTGGACGCGCTGTTCGCGCGCTGCGACGCCAACGCGGACGGACAGATCACCCCCGATGAATTCACGGGCCCCGACCGCGTCTTCGAGCGCATGGACGCGAACGGCGACGGCGTGGTCACGCGCGAAGAGGTGGAAGTGGCCCAGGCGCGCGGCCGCGGGGGCGCCGCGGGCGCACCCGGGCGCGGGCGGATGAACATCGACCCGGCCGAGCGCTGGCGGCAGGCGCTGGAGCGCTTCGACGCCGATGGCGACGGGCAACTCAGCGCCGAGGAGTTCCAGGGCCCCGCGCGCGTATTCACCATGCTGGACCACGATGGCGACGGCGTGGTTACGCGGGAGGAAGGCACGCGGCTGGGGCTCGGTGGACGGGGCGCAGGCGCAGGGGAGGGCGGCCCGGCGGGCCCGGGGCGACGCGGGCCGAACTTCGAGCAGATGCTGCAACGCCTGGACCAGGATGACGACGGGAAGATCTCGCAGGATGAGTGGCGGGGGCGCGAGGAGCTGTTCATCCGGCTCGACCGCGACGGCGATGGCTTCATGACCGCGGAGGAGATCGAGACGGTGCGGGAGCAGCAGCCCCGCCCGGCCGAGCGCCCGAACATGCTCTTCACGCTCATCAGGATAATGGACGAGAACGGTGATGGGCAGGTGTCCACGCAGGAGTGGGCCAACTTCCACGCCGCCGCCGACGAGGATGCCGACGGACTGATGAGCCAGGACGAGCTGGCAAGAAAAATCAGGAGATTTTTGGCTCCGAAGGAGGAGCCCGCGCAGGTCGAAGAGAATTAGTCCGCGACGCGCGTCAAGCTTTCCGTCGCAAGACGGAGCATCAGCGGCCTTGGGTCCCCCCCCGCCCGAGGCCGCGATGCTGTACGGACACCGATGATCCGTCCCGGGCCTCAGTCGCGGAGCACGAGCACCTGGTTGCGCGCGGGCACTTTGCGCACCTCGCGGTAGTGCGCCACGCACGAGTCGGAGTGCGCGATCTGCGTCGGGCGCTGGATGATGAACTCGGCGGTGTCGGCGGTGTTCCAGGCGATGAAGGCCAGGTCCAGGCGCTCGACCTCGAGGCTCACCCGGCGGTCGAAGTCCGGCAGCGCCAGCGGCCCGGTGTCGATCTGATAGACCCACCGCAGATCGTTCACGTTCATGGTCTTGATGGGATACTGCAGGCGCGCGCGCAGCTCTCCCCCTTCCCCCAGCAGCTCCGTGACCCCGACCAGTCCCGCCCCTTGGGCGGGATTGCGCAGAGTCGCCTCGACCACCTCGCGGGCATCCGCGCAGGCGCGCGCGGGCGCCTCGGTGAGGTCAATGCGCACCTGCTCGAAGCGGTCGGCGTTGCGGCCGCTGTCCCGCCAGCAGGCCGTGAGCGGCAGGCCCGCGCGGATGATGCAGTACTCGGTGTCCGAGAAGAGCGCGCAGAAGTCGTAGTTGGGCAGGCGGAAGAGATCGTTCGCGGCGTAGGTGTCCTCGGCTTTGCAGGAGGCGACCAGCACGTACCGCCGCGCGCCCGCGGGAGCGATCAGGTCGCAGATGGCCTCGACCTGGATGCGCGCATTGTTGCCCCGCCCCTCGGTGACGAAGGTCGCGAAGGATCGTCCGAAATCACAGGCGGTCATGGTCCGGCTCCTCTCACCGCGCGGCGTCCGGGGATGCTCACAAGTCGGTCGCATCTTCTCCCCGCGGGCGTCGGTGTCCTGCGCGGGCAGGTCCGCGTGGGCGGTTCGGCGAACGCGAGGAGCGTCGCGGTCACGATCCGCACGCCCGCATGGAGGTGCGCGTCATGCGCGTCGCGATCGGTCTGCTGCTCACAGGCCTCACCCTCGGCGCATGGGCGGACGGTCCGAACCTGCTGGTCGACCCGGGCTTCGAGGAGGGGGGCGAGGCCTGGGCGCAGCACTACCGCGGGACCGTGGACTACGTGATTGACGATCAGGTCGCGCACACCGGCGGGCGCAGCGCGCGCTGCGCGCTCCCGGAGCCGACCGAGCGCTGCGGGCTGACGCAGCGGGTGAGTCTGCACCAGCAGAGCGCGGCGCCGCTGCTGGTGAGCGCGTGGTACCGCACGCAGGACGTCACCGGGCCGGCGCACCGCTCATTCGCGCTGGTGGTCAGCGTCGAGTACACCACCAACACGCGCCCGGGCCGCACCGATGACGCCTTCATCTTCCCCTTCGAGACCGGCACCCGCGAGTGGACGAAGCTCAGCGCGGTGATCGCCCCCGCCGCGCCCATTGACTACCTGCACCTGCACTGCGAGATGAAGAACCGCACCGGCACCGCGTGGTTCGACGACCTGTCCCTGCAATTGCTCGCCGATTTGCCACTGGTGGGGGGGGCGGGGGAGCTGGCACAGTGGCGCTGGGAGGACCTGCCGGAGCAGTTCGCGACGGCCATGCGCGCACCCGAGGACGGCGCCTTCGTGCTCTACGCGCGGCAGATGCGCACGCAGGACTACCACCTCGACCCGCTGCGCCTGCTGGTGAACCACGAGCTGCGCGCCCGGGGGCAGCCGGGAGAGCTGGCCGAGGCGCTGGTGGTCGAGCCGCTGCGCTGGGAGTCGGCGCTCACGGCCGATCCGCTGGAGGCCCCCTACGCGCACGTGTGCTTCAGGCGCCGCTGGGATGACCGCAGCCTGCTGGTCGAGGCGCAGGGGCGCGAGGGCCTGCAGGTCGAGCTGTGGCTGGCGCTGCCGCAGGGCCTGCACGCGACGCGCGCGCGCTTTGACGGCTGGGAGCCCGACTTCGATGCGGTCGAGGCGGGGGCGCTGGAGGGGCGCGTGGTGCTGCGCATCGTCCCGGAGACCATGAGCGGGCGCGATGCCATCGAGTTCGACCTCGCGGATCCCGCCCGTCGGCCGGAGGAGCCCCGGGTCGTCCTGCACGAGGGCGCGGCGCGGGTCGCCACCGATGACGGGCTGGCGCTGCTG
>CAZTZN010000079.1:10246-20510 GCA_964617715.1 uncultured Armatimonadia bacterium
GACGGGCGCGCGGTCGGGCTGGCCCTCGATGACGAGATGATGTACTCGCCGGTGGTGGGTGACGAGGGGCTCCAGGGCGACGGCGGCTTCTACCTGGGGGACCTGAAGGTGGGCGCGTTCCGGCGGATCACGGGCGGGATGCGACGCTCCGCAGATGGCTTCGAGCAGCGCGTGGAGCTGGCCGACCTGGGCCTGCGCTTCATTGCGAGATACACGCCGATGGCCGACCGCATCGTGGTTGAGGGCGAGGTGCGCGATACCACGGGCGAGGACCGGGCGCTCGACCTGGTCTTCAAGCTGCCCGCGCGCTGCGATGGGTGGAGGTGGAGCAGCGCGCTCTACGATGAGCAGACCATCGAGCCCGACGGGCGCTACGAGACCATCTACCCGGTGGCGGCGGTGAGTGACGGCGCCCACGGGCTGGCGATGGCCCTGCCGCCCGACCGGCCCGCGGTCGCGAGCTTCGGCTACGCGCCCGGCTCGGCGCTGTTTCACCTGCGCCTGCGCTGCGGACTGAGCGCCGAGATGAGCGGGGCTCTGCGGTCGGCCCACCCGTTCGCGTTCATAATCTTCCGCTGTGACGGGCGCTGGGGCTGGCGCGGGGCGCTGGAGCGCTACCAGGCGATGTTCCCCGCGTTCTTCGAGCCGCGCTGCCCGGTGCACGGTAAGTGGCTCTTCCAGTCGCGTCCCGACCGGCTCCCCAACCCGCAGCAGTTCGCCTATGACGAGGGCTCCTACGACTTCGCGGTGGATGACCGCTTCGGCGTGGGCAGCTACCCCTACCTGATCCCGGGGCAGCGCGAGATCAAGCGGTTGGAGGCGCTCCCGCACAGCTACGATGAGGCGATGGCGGCGTTCGCGGCCTTCGAGCCCGACGGCACCAACGAGATCCGCACCCAGCGCGGCTGGGGCCTGAACATGAAGCAGATCATCGACAACTGCGCGGCCACCGGCCCGGACGGGCGGCGGCACATCTCCATCCGCACCACCGAGTGGGGCGGCGCCTCGGTGACCTTCTTCCTCAACATGGACCCCGACCTGTTCGCGGACCGGGGCCTCCCGACCGTCGGCGCGCACGAGCTGGGGCACGCGGCGGCGCTGATCGCGCAGGAGCCGGCGCCCGACGGCATCTACCTCGACTCGTGGTCGAGCTGGGGGGCGATGGTGGACAACTTCCGGCGCGATCACTTCCCCTACGCGGCCTATCCGGCCACCTACGACGAGGCGACCGGCGCGGTGTGCCTGCGCGGGCAGTGGAGCGCGCTGGAGTTCCTGGGCGCGATGAACGATCTGCTCCACCCCACCGGCCGCTACGTGCTGGCGAACCTGGGCGCGCGCATGCACGCGTTCACCTGCATGTGGCTGGACATCGTCGGGGTCGAGGGCGGCACGCGCGCGGGCCGGGCGCAGGTCGAGCAGTTCCGCCCGGTCACCGGGCGCAAGCAACTGTGCGTGCTCGAGCACGTGCGGTACCTCGGGGGCGACGACGGCGTGATCTCGCGCGAGGAGTACGACGATTACGCCAGGCGCTGCCTCATCTGGGGCGCCATCCCCAGCGTCACCTGGTTCGACGGCTACCCGGAGCTGTATGAGGCCAACCGCGACCTGTTCGACCGCTACTGGGCGCTGTCGGTGCGGCTGTCGCAGGCGGGCTGGCATGCACTGACCGGCGCGCGCAGCGATCAGCCCGACGTGTGGGTCGAGCGCTTCGGCCCGGAGGCGGACGGCACGGTGCTGCTGGCGGTGTGGAACCGCGCGCACGAGCCCCGCGAGGTGACGCTCACGGTCGAGCCCGAGCTGCTGGGGCCCGCGGGCGCGGGGACCGCGACGCGCCTGGTGGGCGAGGGCACGCTCGCGCTCGATGCGCTCAGCCTCACGCTGGAGCCGCGCGGGCTGGAGGTGCTGGCGCTGCACTGAGCCGGTGGGGCGCCGACCGACGGGCATCGGCGACGCCCCCCGGCTCGTGGCTCAGGGGCTACGCCTCCTCATTCCCCTGCCCGTTTGCCGGAAATGGGAGGGGCGGCTGAGCCTCCTCGAGGCCGCCGGAAGCGGGGATGCGGAAGGGCCTGCGGTCGTGATACTCGGCCTGCTTCCCCGCGTTCCAGGCGCTCACCGGCCGGAAGTAGCCCATCACGCGCGTCCACACCTCGCACCGCTGGCGCTCCGCCTCCTCGAGGAGCACCTCCCCGGTGTCCGGGTCGCGCAGATGTTGCGGCTCACGCGTGGGCATGCTCGGGCCTCCCCGCAATGTGGTGCTCGGGCAGCTCCCACCAGCGCCGGCGGGCGTCGCGGCTGTCCGCGCGCGAGGCCACGCCCAGGATCGCACGCGCGCGGTAGAGCGTGCGCGCGGCGACGCCGTAGCGATCGCGCGCGATCTCCTCGACCTCCTCGACCGGCCTGGGCCCGTCGGAGAGGATCGCGCGCAGCGCGCTCACGGCCGCCTCGGTCTGCGTCTCCCCCGGCCCCGCCGACGGGTCCTCGCGGAAGCAGCAGCGGTCGGGGTGCAGGCGCATGAGCAGCGGATCGGGCAGGGCGGCGAAGTTGCTCTTCTCCACCCGCACCGCGATCTCCCCGTCACCGTGCGCGGTGCGCTGCAGGCTGATGATGGAGCGCGCCAGGGCGGGCAGCGCCGAGGACCCGCGCACCGCATCCACCCCGCTCTCGCGCCGCCCCGCCTCCGCCTTGCGGTAGTGATGCACCACCACCAGCGCGAAGTCCTCGCGCTGGGCCAGCTCCACCCAGGGGGTGAGCACCTCCACCACCTCCGAGGAGTTCTCGTCACCGCGGAAGGCGGTGCGCAGGGTGTCGATCACCAGCATGCGCGCGCCGGTGTCGCGGATCAGGCACCGGATGGCCCCGCGGGTGACGTCGTCGTCGAGCGCGACCCGGCCCAGCCCGTCGTGGCCGGGCAGCAGCAGGTGCTCGAAGCCGCCCCACGCGCGCACGCGGTCGATGAGCAGGCGCTGGTTGGCCTCGGTGTCGCAGTAGATCACCGGGGCGCCATCCGGCTCGTTGGTCTGCCCGTCGGGCCAGGGGTCGCCGCCCATGGCGCAGCGGGCGAGCCACAGCGCCAGCGCGGACTTGCCCGACCCGGGCTGCCCGGCGATGATGGTGAGCGCGCCCCGCGGCACCCAGCCCGGCCACAGCCACTGCACGCGCTCGAGGGTCTCGGCCAGGGTGATCGCGCTGACCGCGGCGCTGCGGCGGTCGTGCCGGTGCATGCGCTCGGTGAGCCGCTCCAGCTCCTCGGTGGCGCGCGCGGCCAGCCCGGCGGGCTCGCGCGTGGGGTCCGCCGCCTGCTCAAGCATCGTGCGGGCGCAGCGTATCAGCTCGCGCTGGTGGTGGCAGCGGTGCAGCACCCCCAGGTAGCGGGGCAGGTGGGCGGTGGTGGGCACCTCCTGGATCAGGGCGGTCAGATACTCCGCCCCGCCCACCTCCGCGAGCCGCCCCTCGCGCCGCAACACCGCGGCGGCGAGCACCAGGTCGGTGATCCCGTGCTCGGCCTGAGCCGCGGCCAGCGCCTCGAAGATGTGCTGATGGGCCTCGCGCCAGAAGTGCGCCGCCCCGCACTCCTCCACGACCCGGCGGCCGCACTCGGGCTCGAGCAGCGCGCAGCCCAGCACCACCTGCTCCGCCTCGAGATCGTTCGGCCACATCTGCTCAGTCTGCCCGTGCGTCATCGCTCGCTCCTCCTCAACGGCCGCGCACCGCGCGTTCCAGGTCCTCCAACTCGTCCAGCAACCGCCGGCTGAACTCACCGAACTCCCGGCGCTGAGTGTACAGCTCCTGGGCGAGGATGTGCAGCATCCTGCGCACCTCCAGTCGGTGGTACCGATCGTCCCTGATGTCGTACCCGTTCCCTTCCTCGCCGATAGTCACGACTCACCACCTCCGCTGATTTGATGATCGCGCCCACCGCCTCGCGGCGCAGCTCCTCGGCCTCCGCGAGGTCCACGCCCGCGACCTCGGCCGCCTCCGCCGGCGTCGCGCCCGACGCCAGCGCCCACAGCACCTCGTGGGCCGGGCGGCTCAGGCGCGCCCTGCGGCAGCACCGTCGCAGCCAGGTCTCCAGCTCGTCCGGATTCACGGTCGCGGGCTGCAGCCGGGCGGGCACCTCGCGCAGCGCCTTCCACATCGGGCCGGGCTGAACCGGCGCGAACGGGTCGTTCCACAGCTCGGGCTCGGTAGTCACGCACGTCTCGAACACCTCCGCCACCGCCGGGGCGCGCCGCCGCTCCCAGCGCGCAAACCCCTCCTCATCAATGTAGTCCAGCATCTGCGATGCCTCCCGTGTGATGGTACCTGTGACCCGCGCCGCCCTCCCCGTCCCCCCCAATCCTGGCAAACGGGCGAGCATTCACCTGCCCCTCCGCCCACGGCCGGTCACATCTTCGATTGTCCCTCATTAACATACGTACCGGAGGACGTGGTGATGCCCCCTATTTTTCCGCGGGGTGAAATCCTTGCCCATTTGCCGGAAATGGAGGGGGCGCCCCCGGATGGTTGAGGCCCCCTGCCGGCTCACACCGGAGCCGACGCCTCGATGCCCGCGGCGGCGCCTCCGGCCAGCGCGGCCACCTGCGCGCACAGCCACGCGCACTGCGCATCGACCGCCGCGCGGTCGCCGGAGAGGTCGAGGCCCAGCGCATGCACCCGGGCGCGCACCGACCCGCGCTCGATGCGCACCGGCCCGCGCGCGCACGGCTCGGGATAGACCACCGCGGCGTGCGGGACGCGGTAGCCCACGCAGTACGCCAGCATCTGATAGAGGTCGTCGCGCCCCGGCCACCCCGCCCCGCGGCCGACCTGCGCGCCACCTCCGACCTTGTACTTCGCGTCCACCACGCACACCGGCGCGCCCCGACATTCGATGACCGCGTCGGGGATCAGCAGTGCCCGCCCATCCTCGTCGAGCGCGATCGCGTGTCCGCTGCGGCGCACGCGCACCCCCTCCGCCTCGCGCACCCGCCGGGGCAGCCCCCGCTCCAGCACCGCGCACACGAAGCGCTCGAACAGCGCGGGCATCTCCACCACCAGCGCGGGCGCGGCCACCGCGCCGGGACGATGCCCGCCCCCGCAGCCCGCGAGCAGCAGCCGCGCCAGCGACAGCGCCGTGCGGTAGTGCTCCGCGCCCGGCGGGACCTGCGCCCGCGCGGCCTCGGCCCCGTCCATCGGCACCGCCCGCACCTCCGACAGCGCCGCCATGCACTGCCGGATGAGCGGCCCCAACCGCGAGCCGCTCCCGGATCTCGCCCGCGCCACGCCCAGCGCCGCCAGCAGCACCCGATTCTCGTGCGTGTCCACGCCCGGCTCGTCGTAGACACATGCGAAGCGATGGCGCGCCCGCGGCCCCAGGCGCATCTGCGCGCACACCTCCAGCCGTCCGCGCACCATCGGCAGGCTGGAGCGCCGCCGCACGTAGCCGCGCGCCAGCCCGTGACCGATCAGCCGCGCCAGCGCGCGCACGTAGAGGGTGACGGCGCCATCGAACAGCTCGGCGATGGCCGCGCCGCCCGCCGGCGCGTCGTCGATCTCCACCGGCCCCCACACCTCCGCGAGCATCCGCCAGACGCCGGCGATGCGCGCCTTGGGCTCGATGTGCACCGCGCGTCCCGAGGGGAGCGGGATGATGCCGCACACCGCGCCGGGGGTGACCGCGCACGCGCCGCCCTCGCCGCCGAGCGGCCGCACCGTCAGGTGCCGGTGATGGCGCCGCGCCAGGAACTCGACCTCCCCCGGCTCCAGGCGCGCCACCGTCGGCTCCAGCTCGCGCAGCATGATGGGCGACGCGCTCACCGCACACACTCCGCACCCGACCGGCGCCCGGCATCACCGGCGTCCGCCGCGCCGTCGGCCCCCGCCTCCTCCACCCGCCCGGCCGGTTCGCGCTCGCCCGCCCGCAGCTTCGCCCGCGCGATCAGCTCGTCGAGGTCGAGTTCGGCCAGCCGCTCGGGCGTGCCCGCGAAGTACTCCTCCAGCAGCGGCAGGAGCTGGAAGCGCCACACCTCGCGCACGCGCTCCTCATTCAACCCCGGCGCCATGAAGTAGGTGTGCCCGATCAGCAGATGCCGGCCCACCTCCGGCTCGAGGAACTCGTTGATCAGCGCGATCAGCTCGGCCACCCACGCCATCTGCGGCGCGTTCTCGGCCAGCCAGGTGCGCAGCATCGCGCCCACGAAGCGCCGGTCGTCGGGGAAGAACGGGTAGAACACGAACCGGCGGCGCAGCGCGTAGTCCACCAGCGCGGTGCTGCGGTCCGCCGTGTTCATGGTGGCCAGCACCAGCACGTTGCGCGGCACCGTGAACCCGCCCCGGGCGTGCGCTCCCTCCCCCGTGCCGGCGCTGTGCGCCAGTGCGACCTCGCGATCGCGGTACTCCAGCGCCAGCATCAGCTCGCCGAAGACGTGCGACACCTGCGCGCGGTTGATCTCGTCGATCACGAACACGAAGGTGCTCTCCGGATCCCCGCGGGCGCGCTCGCAGAAGCTCACGAAGACGCCCGGCATCACCGGATAGGTGACCTCGCTGCGCCCCTCGTGCGTCTCCACCACCTGCGGGCGGATCCCCTCGATGAAGTCCTCGTAGCTGTATGCGGGATGAAACTGCACGATCTCGCAGCGCGCCTCGTCACCGCCGCTGAGGTAGTGCGCCAGGCGCAGGGCCACCCAGGTCTTGCCGGTGCCCGGCGGGCCGTAGAAGATCATCTGCCCGCGCCCGCGCAGCAGCCGCTCAATCTCGTCGATCACCGCGATGGGGGCGCCGCACTCCTCGGCCACCTCCTCGAGCCCCGGGGCGGTGCCCGCCGATCGCGCCACGCCCATGCCCGCGCCCACCACGCGGTAGAAGTCGCAGACGGAGATGGGCAGCACGGTGCGCGTGCGCCCCGCCCGGCGTCCCGGAGCGCCACCGGCCAGGGCCACCGACCGACCGCTCAGCCCCGCATCCCCGGTGCGCCGGAGGAAACGACACAGCTCCATCCCCAGCTCCATCGACTCCTCGGCATGCGGCGCCCCGGGGTGCGCGCTCAGCCCCGTCACCGTGCCGAAGCCCACGAAGCTGTGCTCGGGGCTTCCGTGATAGACCAGGCAGCGCGCCGTGCCCGCGGAGATCGCGGCGCTCAGCGCGGCGGGCTCGCCGGCGGCACAGTGCCCGAAGCGGTACGCGATCGGCCCATGCGGCCCCGCCCCCCGCCGCCCGTCGGCGATGAGCAGGAAATGCCGCTCCGGCTCCATCCCCAGCATCCCGGCCATGGCCACGGTCTGCTCGGGGCTCAGACGCGCCGCCGCCTCTCCCGCAGGCATGACCCACGACGCGAGCCGCGCATCGCGGGCCAGCGCCTCCGGAGGCAGCGGCTCCGCGCGGATGTCCTCGTAGAGCAGGTCAATGTGCAGCGCGCCGCGGTCGTCGCACGGGCGCCGACGGGGCTCGGAGATGACCCGCCCGCGCGCGCCGATGCCCGGCCGCTCACCGTCCCACCACACGAACACCAGATCGCCCGGCTCGGGCGGGTCGCTCGCGCACCGCACCACCCACCGGTCGCGCAGCGGCAGCGGGCGCTCCAGCTCCCTCAGTGTCCGGCGCCGCCGGGCGTCACAGCGCAGCACCCAGGCCCCGCGCAGTGGCCGGAACAGGCGATCATACTCGGGGAACTGCCGGTACATGCGCGCGATCGCCCACCACGTGGCCCAGTCGAGTTCAACCACCGAGAAGCGCTGCCGAGCCCCGGACAGAAGCGGGCCGTAGTCGCGATCACCGCCGCCCCACGGCATCATCCGCATCGGGATCGACCTCGTAGTAGGGCCGGGTCACCCGACCGATCGCCCCGATGCGCCCGCGCAGGTGCATGACCACGCAGTCGCCCGGGACCATGGCCCGCAGGCGCGCCAGGTTCGGATCGTCCCCCTCCGCGGGCGCGATCGCCGCGAAGCCGCCGTCGAGGCAGTGGCGCGCCACCACCTCCGCTTCGGTCTGCGACACCGTCATCCCCACCGCGATCTTCCACGGGCGCGGGTCACGCTGCGCCGCGAGCATGCCCAGCAGCAGGTCCACGTCCGGGGCGCTGCTCAGCACGCCCTCGGAGGCCAGCCGCAGCCGGCAGAGCACCTCGTTGTAGGCCGCGTAGCTCTCATGCGCCTGCGCGAGGCCCTCGTCGAAGCCGGTGAGCAGCGCCAGCCGTCTGAGCCCCGCGAGTCGATCCGAGGTCCAGATGCCGCGCGGAGGTGAGCCGCATACGCACATAATCATGCTGGCGCACGCAGCCGAGATCGGCGCCTCACCCGCCGCGGCTCTCTGAACCAGCTCGTCGGGGTCGCCGGGGCCGTGCAGCAACGCGCCGAGGAACTCCCGCAACTGCTCGATGCGCACTTCGTCCGGGCCGGGGAGCCCGCCCGGAGATACCCGCGAGGACACGTCCAGACACTGGTTGCCGCCGGTGACCAGCTCGCCCGACTCAAGCATCGCCCGCAGCCGCGCCGGGGGCAGATCGAGAAGGGCGTGCGCATCGACCGGGCGCCCGTCGGCCCGGCTGACCGCCCCGAACCGACAGATCTCCTGGTGGAACTGCCGCAGGGTGAGGACGCGCAGACCTTCGGGGGAGAGCATCGCGCGCATCATGCGCCCCGCGGCGGCACGAATCAGCGCGGCCTGCCGGATCGCCGGGTCGCTCTGCCACCACGCCAGCAGCCCGCGCCACATCTCGCCGCGCCACATCTGTGAGCAGCCCCCTTGCCCCCGCAGCGCGGTCGGGAAAGAGGCGGCCCCGACGCAATCTCCCCCCACCTGCCTGGTCGGTGGAGGAGAACACCCGGACCGGAGACGGCGTCATCCCACCCTCCCCGCTCGCGCATGCGATGGTGGAATACCTGCACAAACTGTGGTCCATCCAGCGAGGCGGGATGCGTCGTGCGGCACCGGTTCGACGCCCCGGAGTGAACTTCCTCCCCCATGCGCGCGCAATCCTCAAGACCCCCGACCGCAGAAAGTCCGCGGTAGGTGTTGACACGATGATAGGTGGCGTGATACACTATGTGCGCTAAACATATAGGTGGGATGCGGAGATGAGACGCCGAGGGCGGGACAACTTCGAGGCCGCGATCAGCGCCAGATTCTGCCGCCTGGTCGAGCCCGCCGTGCTCTACCTGCTGGGCAGGGGCGATGCCGCCCACGGATACGACCTGCTGGGCGGGGTCAATGCCATGGGCCTCACCGAGACACAGGTGGACCCCGGTGCGATCTACCGCTCCCTGCGCCAGCTTGAGGCCGAAGGCGCGGTCGTCTCCGCCTGGGACACCTCCGGCGGCGGGCCGGCGCGGCGCAACTACGAGCTGACCGATCTGGGCCGCGCGCGCCTCGCGAGCTGGGTGAAAGTGATCGGTCGGCGGGCCGAGACCATGATGCGGTTCGCCGAAGACGCGCGCAGATTGCTCGACGAGAGCTGACGAAAAGGGACCGGGCCATGCGTTACGCGATTGCCGCCGACGGGATGCAGGTCGCCCCGCACTTCGGGCGCTGCGAGCACTACGAGCTGGTGGACATCGAGGACGGCGCGGTGCGGCACACCGAGACGCTCGCCAACCCCGGCCACGCGCCCGGACTGCTGCCGCAACTGCTCGCCGATCACGGGGTCGGCGTGGTGGTCGCCGGCGGCGCGGGGCCCCGGGCGATCGGGATGCTGCGCGAGTTGGGGATCGTCACCTGCCTGGGCGTCTCCGGGGCGGTCGAGGACGCCGTGGCGGCGCTCGTGGCGGGCACACTCGAAGCGGGAGAGAGTTCCTGTGAGCACTGAGCGTGAGCGGCGCGACCAGGCCCGGGCCATCGCCCGGCGCACCGCGCTGATCTCCATCGGCGTGCGCATCACGCTGGTCGTGCTCAAGTACGTCTTCGCGCTGATGTCGGGCAGCATGGCGCTGCTCGCCGATGCGGTCCACAACGTCTCGGACATCGTTCAGTCGTCCGCGCTCTACCTGGGCGTGCGCATCTCCGAACGCAAGAGCAGCGCCTTCCCCTACGGGTTGTACAAGCTCGAGAACCTGATCTCGCTCGCCGTCGCGGTGCTGATCGCGATCGTGGGCTACGAGCTTGCGCGCAGCGCCATCGTGGGAGAGGGGCGGGGCGCGATCACCAACCTGCCGTGGACCATCGCCGCGATGGTGGTGGCGATGGCCGGCAGCCTGGCGTTCTCGCGCTACGAGGCGGCCATCGCCCGTCGCACCGGCTCGCCCGCGCTGGAGGCCGACAGCCGCGAGGCGCTCATTGACACGCTCGC
>CAZTZN010000080.1:0-20459 GCA_964617715.1 uncultured Armatimonadia bacterium
GTCGGTTCGTCCTTCATGTACAGCGCCCACTCATCCGGGCGCAGGTTCATCTCGCCGATCATCCGCTGCACCTGCTCGAGCCGCGCGTTGGCCTCGGCCAGATCGTAGTCCGCCGGATCGATCATCTTCCACGCCGGGTTGAAGCGGAAGACGAAGAACCGGTAGCCCACCTCGCGCGCCCGGGGCATGTCATCGTCAATATGCACAACGTTGACCCCGTACTGCAGGTAGTCATCCAGCCAGTCGCGCCCGTACTGCCAGCCCCAGGTGCGCAGCGGATTCTCGACCGGCAGTGCATACGCGCCCACCGTTACCCGCACAGGAACCTCCCGCACCGTCCCGTCGTCCCCGGTGAAGTGGATTGCCGCACGATAATGCCCGGGCGCCATCGCGCGGCTGTCGAGCGTGATCCACAGCAGCACCGGATCGCGCTCGGTCACGGTCACCGTCGGGAAATCATGGAGGTTCGCCAGGTTGCGGATGTGCTTCTGCAGGTCGAGGTCCAGCCCGCCGGGGTCGGCGAAGATCGGGTCGATGGAGTAACCCACATTCTTCTGCGCCACGAAGCCCGCCACGCGCAGCGTCAGGTGGCTCGTGACCGCGGGCTCAGCGACGAGCGTGACGGTGACCTGCGCCGCACCGGCCTCACCATCGAGCCTCATGCCCAGCGCGGCGTGCGCCCAGTCGTTCTGCAGGGCGGCGATGCTGACTTCACGAGCGGGATGCCGCAGACAGCCCGCCAGCTCATCGGCGGTCGCCTCAACGAAGGGGTGCGTGCGGTAGATGTCCCAGTCGGCGAAGACGCCGCCGGTCCCGGCAGTGACCAGCAGCACGATCACACTCGCTCGATGGAGCATCGCGCGGCCTCCCTCTGACGCGCCTTCGCATCGCTTGTCGGTCCGGATGGGCGTCCCTGCAAGAAAGCTCCTCCCCCGGGCCGTCGCCATTGCCGTAGCCGGACCCCCTACTCCTCCGGCAGCAGCCTCCGACCCGGCGCCACCGACAGGTAGGGGTAGACGGCGCCCTCGACGGTCATGCCCACGTACTGCACGTAGTAGCCGTCGGGCACCTGGTCGGGCTCGGCGATGATCACGCGAATGGGTTCCTCGCTCGGAGGCAGCTCGAAGCGCTCCGGGCCCTCGAGGATGACCACCGGCTCCCGGTCGGCGATCTGTACGCTGATCGTCTGGTGCGGTCCGGCGGTGACGGTCAGCGCGGCCTCAGCCTGCGGGTCGCTGCGCGTGAGCCAGAAGGTGCGCGGGCCCATCGACTTCACGAAGAACAGGCGGGCCCGGTCCTCGCCCTGGCTGCGAAAGGGGAAGGCGAAGTGCCGGTTGTGCACGTTCACGCCGTACCAGGCCTGTCCCCCTGCGCCGCCGGTGACGTAGAGCGCGTAGGTGCCGCTTGCGGGCGCATCCACCGAGAAGGTCTCCTCCGCGCCGGGGCCGATGGCCTCGTTGCGCAGGGTCGCGCCGTCGGGACCGATGACCGCGTACTGCAGGGCCAGCGGGCGCGCGGAGCCCGCCAGGTGGCGGATGGTGGCCGAGATGGGCCGCCCGCCTTCGGCGTAGATCAGGAACTGCTCCAGCTCGCGCGTAGAGATCCACTCGTCCGCGCCGGAGCCATCGCCGACGGGCGTGAGCTGGGGGATGGGCTCGCTCTCGTAGGGCGACAGGTCCAGCTTCGCCACCAGCGGCTCGACCGGCACGAACGGGATCGACGGCTCACGCCCGGCCGCGAGGTCCGCCAGCGCCTGCTCGTTGGCCGCCGCGTAGGCCTGCCAGTAGACCTCCGGGCCCCACTGCTCGGGGACGCTGGGGTTGGGCGGCAGAAGCATTCCGATGTGCCAGTTGCAGTAGCCGTCGGTCTTCATCAGCGTGTGGTAGCACTGCACCCGGATGTCTTCGGGACGGTAGCTGTCGGGGCGCAGCCACTGTGTGAAGCGGTTGTGCGGATTGAGCGCCTTGACCCGGTCCTGGAACGCCAGCAGTTCATCGGTCAGCCCGCTGCCGTTGTACATGCCCCAGGCGTCGATGATCGCCGGGGCGCGCTCGGTGGCCGCATGCACCATGAACGGGCGCACGATCCATGTCTCGTGCGCGGGCATGATGCAGATCGACACATCCGGGTTGATGGCGTGCAGCTCCTCGCACCAGCGCCTGACGATGCCGTCCCAGCGCGCGTAGTACCACTCGCGGTACTCCTCGCGCAGGCCCTGCTCGATGACCCACGCGCCGCGCTTGTGCGCCGGGATAGTCCCGTCGAGTTCGCGCTCGGCGGCGAAGTCGGCCCAGGCCCGGTCATCATACGAGACCACCGCGCCCAGCAGCACCTCGATGTCGATGCCCACCGCGGCGATGGGCAGCTCCAGGCTCGCGCGCGCGAGCTGGAAGACCTCGTCGGTGGTCCAGCGCCACCAGTCCCAGTCGGCGAGCGCGAAGCGGTCCTCGTGGATCTCGCCCGACTCCATCACCATTGGCGGGAATTGCGCGTGCACGCCGGGATTGCGACCGTGATGCGGGTGATGGTAGGTGTATGCGACCAGCGCCAGCCCGCGCTGCGCGCAGGCGTCGGCGACCAGCTTCACGCGGGCGAACTGCTCGGGGTCGGTGAGGTCGAACTGCACATCGCCCGCGCCCTGGAACTTGGCGTAGAACGCGGTGAAGTGCGCGGCGGCGAGCGGGTCGAGCATGCGCTCGACCACGTCGGCCTGCAGGTCGCGGTCGTCCTGGTTGGGCGCGATCCAGCCGGTGTACATCGCGGCGATCTTCACGGGCAGGCGATTGCCGCCGTCCTGGGCCATGGTCATCCTCGCAGTCCCTGTCAGCATCAGCGCGGCGCAGCACAGGAGCATGAGCCGGGAAGCAGTCATAGTGCGAGGGCATTCACCGTCGAGGGACGCATCTCCTTGCGCGCGACATCTCCGGCACGCCTCCCGGCCGACGCCGATCCCGCGGTGGAGGCCGTCGGCACCGAGGTCGGTGGGGGGCGCTCGCGGAAGAACCCGGCGCACCGGCCGGCATCCGCCGGCCCGGCATCACCGTGACTGGGAGTTGACCGCCATGGCCTACCGGCTGAGTTCCCGCATGCTCTTCTGCGACTGGCATATGCCCAACTTCCTGCCCGAGGTCACCATCGACTTCGACGAGTACTTCGAGCAGATCAAGCGCACCGGTGCGCAGACGCTCATCTTCCAGGCCAAGACCGCGCACGGGGGCAGCTTCTTCCCCACCGAGGTGGGCATCACCAACCCGTCCATGACCGGCGACATCTTCGGCGAGGTCTGTCGGCGCGCCAAGGCCCTGGGCCTCGAGTTCATCGCCTACTACAACATGGTGCTGAGCTGGGACCTGGGGAGCCTGCACCCCGAGTGGAGCCAGGTCGGGCGCGACGGCCGGCCGCTGCGCATGTTCCTCTACCCCTGCCAGTGCATGAGCAACGACGCCTTCCGCGAGTACGTGGGTGAGCACATGGCCGAGGTGACGCGCAGGTATCCCATTGACGGCTGGTTCCTCGACCTGCAGTACTTCTCGCCCGAGGGCTGCTTCTGCCCGGCCTGCCGGGAGAAGTTCGCGGCGCGCTTCGGCTACGCGCTGGAGCCCGATGAATTCGACGCCGAGCAGTGGCTGGACTTCTACGATTACCAGGTGCACACGCGCGAGGCCTTCATCCACTCGGCCATCGATCGCTGCGACGCCGAGCGAGGCGGGCTGAGCTGGTCGTGGAACGGCTGCGGCAACCCGGTGCAGCTCTCGCCGACGCTGCATGAGGGCGCCGACTACCTCTCCACCGAGGCCCACCCGCCCTCGTATCTGCACGCCGATCACACCACGCGCTTCTGCGAGGGCCTGCGCCGGCCGTTCACGCTGTTCATGCCCGAGAGTCAGGGCTCGTGGGGTGACTGGACCGTGACCACACCCGAGACCATCCAGGGGCTGTCGGCGATCGCGCTCGCCCACGGTGGCTCGCTCAACATCAACCACGTGCCTTACCCCTGCGGTGACCGCGCGGGCAGGGTGCCGATGATCGTCTGGGACACCATCGCGCAGACCTTCGACTGGGTGGCCGCGCGCGAAGAGCTGTGCCGCGACCGCACCCCCGTGCCGGTGGTGGCCTGCCTGCACTCGGCCGACAACAACCGGCTATTGGCCGCGCTCGCGCGCACCGAGGGCAACGCCCACCTGCGCAACGAGGCCTCTGGCAACGAGGGCGCGCTGGCGCAACTGCTGGTCGAGACGCACATTCCGTGGGAGATCCGACCCGAGGACATCCCGCTCGAGGAGCTTCGGCGCTACGAGCTGGTGGCGCTGCCGAGCATCCCGCACATCAGCGACGACCTCGGCGAGCGCCTGCGCGCCTACGTCGAGGCGGGCGGCAACCTGCTGGCGGGCTATCTGACCTCGCTCTACGACCCTCGCGGCCGGCGGCGCGAGAACTTCGCCCTGGCCGACCTGTTCGGCGTGGACCTGGTCGAGGACTCGCCCTTCAGCATCAGCTATCTCGACGCGCTCGACGAAGTCTTCCGGCCACGGGTGCCGGACATGCCGCTGCTCATCAAGGACACCGCCAGCGACCGTATGAACCCGAAGAACCACGCGCTGCGCTGCACGCCACGCGCGGGGACGAAGGTGCTGGCGCGCATCATGGACCCGGTCATCGAGAGCGACTTCGAGGGCGGCCGCTACGTCTACCACGACCACGCGCCGCCGGCATACCTCACCGACTGGCCGGCGATCACGCTGAGCGAGTTCGGTGCCGGCCGCGTGATCTACCTGCCGGTGCCCTTCCTGCGCGGCTTCGAGTCGAAGGCCAGCCCGTTCCTGCGCGAGGTCTTCCGGATCCTGGTCAACGACGTGCTGGGCGTGTCGGCGAAGATCCGCATCAACGCGCCGGTATCGATCAAGCACGCGCTGATGGCGGACGAAGAGGGCTGGCTGCTGCACCTGATCCATGTGCAGAAGCAGACCGACAGCATGTACCTGGACCGCTTCCATCGCCCGGAGCCGATCACGGTGCGCGTGCGTCCGGGCTGGGCGGTGGCGGGCGCGGAGGACGCGCTCAGCGGCGAGGCGCTGGCCTGCGCGCAGGCCGATGGCTGGACGGAACTGACCGTGCCGGGTGTTACCGATCATACGATCGTGCGCATCCGGCGGGGATAGCCGGGCAGGTCAGCCGGTCTCGGTGCAGAATTCGGGGCGCGTTGCCGGGCCGTCCGGGGGTGACTGCACAGGCGGGTGATGCGGGTGGACGTCACAACCATCGGCGCGCTGGACTACGTGGTGCTGGTGCTCTACGTCGCGGCCTCGGTCACGCTGGGTGTGTGGTTCGTCCGCGAGCAGCGCACCGTCAGGGACTACTTCCTGGCCGGCCAGAGCATGAACTGGTTTGTGGTCGCCATCTCGGTGATCGCGGCCCTGTTCAGCGGCATCAGCTACCTCGGCGCGCCCACTGAGGTCTTCAACTATGATCTGACCTACGCGGTGACCCTACTCTCGTTCTTCGTCGCCACGCCGGTCATCATCTACGTCTTCCTGCCGCGCTTCTACCGGGCCAACCTCTACTCGGCCTACGAGTACCTCGAGCGGCGCTTCGATCAGCAGGTGCGCACCTGGTCCTCGGCCATGTTCATCTTGCGCGTGCTGTTCTACCTCGCGCTGGCGATCTATGCACCCTCGCTGGCGCTGGCCAGCGTGACCGGCCTGCCGCTGTGGTTCTCAATTGCGGTCATCGGCGTGCTCACCACCGTTTACACCACTCTCGGCGGCATGAAGGCGGTCATCTGGACCGACGTCATGCAGTTCTTCGTGCTGCTGGGTGGCCAGATCGCTATCGCCTGGGTGGCGATGAGCCGCATCCCCGGCGGCTTCATGGGCACCGTGGACATCGCCGACGCTGCCGGCAAGCTCAGCTTCGCCAACTTTGACCCCAGCCTGACGGTGCGGGTGACCTTCTGGGGCGCGCTCATCGGCGGCCTGTTCAACAACCTGGTGCAGATGGGCACCGACCAGATCTCGGTGCAGCGCTACCTCACCGCCAAGAGCCGGGCCGAGGCGGTCAAGTCGCTGTGGTTCAAGTTGGCGGTCACCGTCCCGGTGGTGATCGTCTTCTATCTCATGGGCGCGGTCCTGTTCGCGTTCTACCAGGCGCATCCGGACCGGCTGCCGGTCGGCCTCGAGCAGAAGGACCGCATCCTGCCGTACTTCGTGGTGAACGAGCTGCCCGCCGGAGTGCCCGGACTGCTGGTGGCGGCGATTCTGGCGGCGACCATGTCCACCGTCTCGTCGGGCATCAACGCGCTGGGCACGGCAAGCATCGTGGACTTCTACCAGCGCAACCTGCGCACGTCTGTCGCCCCCGAGCGCCTCCTGCGCATCTCCAAGTGGCTCACCGGCTTCTACGGGGTACTGGCGACCGCACTGGCCTTCCTGATGCCGCTGCTCGGGACGCTGATCGAGGCGACCAACAAGATCATGGGAATGCTGGGCGGGCCGCTGCTGGGGGTGTTCCTGCTGGGCATGCTTACCAGGCGCGCGACCTCGCAGGGAGCCTTGCTGGGCGCCTTCGTGGGGTCACTGCTGCTGGCCTTCGTGGTGTTCAACACTGAGGTCTCGTTCCTGTGGTATGCGCTGATCGGCTGCGCCGCGACCTTCGTGCTGGGCTACCTGTTCAGCCTCGCCACCGGAGAGCCGCATGCCGAGGAGTGGCCCGACGAGGCCCACGATCAGCCGACGCCGACGGAGGAGTAGTCCGCGCCGAACGACGACGGCGCCGGTGCGCGCCTACCCCTCCCCGTTGAGCAGCGCGAAGATGCGCAGCTTCCACAGCAGCGCCTGCGAGTCGCGCAGCAACCCGCTCAGGCTCGCCTCCGCCTGCCAGTCACCCGCCGCAGCCTCCGCCTGCGCCGCCTCGAGCTTGCCCAGCAGCTCCTCGACCTGCGGCGCCAGCGCCTCCCCATCATCGGCGGCGGCCGCCAGCAGTCCGCGTACCTCCTGCTCGAAGGCCGTCAGGTCGAACGTACGCGCCGCCGCGGGACGGAAGTCGATCTGCGCCAGCTCGGCCTGGTCGGTCTGCCAATGCTCGTCGAGATAGGCCTGCGCCTCGGCATTGGTCAGGCCCTTGAAGTCGTAGAACGCCAGCCGCGCCTCCCCCGCCGCCGGGTCGAAGCTGATGTGGCTCACGACCGGGTAGGCGTTGATGGCCACCTCGCCGCCGATAACGCCCTCAGGCCCCAGCAGCGTCGCACACGGCCCGTCGCCCTCGCCCTTCGCCACGTCGAAGATCGCGTCGTAGTAGTAGAGGTAGGCATCTTCGCCGGGGACGATCTCGAGGGTGCCCACCTCCTGCCGGTCGGTGCGCGGCGTGCGGCAGTGACGCTCGCCCTGTCGGTTGTTGAAGCTGGTGAAGTAACTTGGGAAAGTGGTCAGCTTGACCTGCACGCTCTCGATGACCGCGCCCGCGCGCGGCACCCAGCGCACCAGCGCCAGCACGTGGTTGCCACCGGGCAGCAGCATCAGGCGCAGGCCGACCTCGGCGTCGGGGTGAGCGAAGATCGCCTGGATAGAGCCGCGTTCGCCTTCCTCGAGCACACGCATGTCCACCACGCGGTAGGTGACGGCGTCCTCGCCGTTGATGATCACGCCGATGAAGCCGCCCGCGTAGAAATTCGCGCGGGTGGGCGAGGGCATGCCGAAGTTGCCCTCCGACGACGGGCGCTTCTCGCCGTGCGAGGGGTGCACGCAGCCTGAGTAGGCGAAGCTGTAACGGATCAGCCCGTTGTCGAGCGAGAAGTCGCGCTTCTCGATGGGGTGGCCCGGCGTGCACTCCCAGGTTGCCGGGCGGGTCTTCACGCCCGAGTCGCGCACGCTCACGGTGTCACCCCGGGCGGCGGAGGCGATGGTACCGAGCAGCGCGATCATCGCCAGAAACGCGGTCATCCGGATTGCCGACCTCATCATGGTCCCTCCGCTGGGCATCATCACTCGCTCACCGTCCACGCCGCCTCGGCGGTCTGTCCGCTGAACAGCTCGGTCGCGCGCACGCGCCAGCGCCCGGGTGTGTCGTTGTACGCCATGGTGAACTGCGCCTCGCCGCTCCCGCGTTCAAGCAGCACCACACGCCGGCCCCACAGCGGCTCATCGCCCTCCGGATCGATCACCTGCAGCCACACCGCGTGCTTCGCGCGGCTGCTCGCGGGCGCGTCCAGGGTCACCGTCACGGTCAGTGTGCTCCCCGGTTCGGGCGCGGCCGAGGACACGGCCACGCTCAGGCCGTCGAGCCGGTAGGGCACCAGCGCGTAGAAGTTGGCCCGGCCCCAGCGCAGCGTGGCGTCGAACTGCGTGACCTCCCCGAGATAGCGCCCGGCGCGTAGATCATAGACGTGGTAGCCCGCGGGCACGGTGATGCGGGCCTGAACCGGCTCCCCGGCGACGGTGCCCGAACCGGGATTGAACCACTTGCAGCGCATCTTGCGGTAGGTGCCGAACACCAGCGCGTCGCCGTTGCGCCAGTAGCGCGTCTCGGAGAAGGGCAGAGGCCCGCCATCGGGCGCGGTCACCTGCATGGGCGAGCCGGCGCCGGCCACCGCGTAGAGCGCGCGCAGCAGATCCCAGCTCGCGGCCACGTCCGGGTCGTCCTCAACCCGCGCGGCGGGAAGCTGGAAGTTGAGCAGGATCGCGCGGCCCGCGCCCACGTGGTTGACCAGCAGCACCGGAGTCTCACCGGCCTGCCCCAGCGCCGTGGCGCCGGCCGCCTGCACGCTCGGGTCGAGCTTCACCGCGCTGAAGCTCGCCTCGATGGGCGTGCCCTCCAGCTCCGTGCTCAGCGCCAGCGGCTCGCTGATCGCGCCTTCGCGGCCGGTGCGGGTGATGCCGAACAGATCGTCCAGCGCTCCCGGCTCGATGGCTTTGCAGTGGCCGTCGAAGATGCCGGGGCGCACATCCGCGATGACCGTGCCGCCGCCCTGCACGAAGCGCCGGATGGCCTCGGCCTCTTCGGGCGCGATCGCCTGGGTGACCGGCAGCATCAGCACGCGAAACTCGTCGGTGGTCAGTTCGCCGCCGGCGAGCAGATTGCTGGTGAGGTAGCGGAAATCGAGGCCCAGCTCCCAGGTCATCTCCGCCAGAACCTGGTGCATTGACTTCGGGCTGACGAAGCTGCCACCCTCATCGAAGCTCGAGCCCAGCGCGGAGGGCAGCGAGTAGAAGAACGCGATGCCGCTGTGCGCCATCTGCGAGTTGAGGATCAGGTCGCCGAGCCCGTGCTGCACCGGGCGCATCTCGGCGGTCACGTCCTCGGTGGCGGGCCACAGGTCCATCGTCGGGCGCACGTAGCCGCGGTATGTGCCGATCCCGTCCCACATCCACCACCAGACACTGTCCATGCCCTTCATGACCATGCGCCAGGCGGCGTCGGAGAGGGCGTCGCCGGTCTTGGAGTAGCCCATCCAGTTGGAGCGCACGCGCTCGCGCGGGAAGATCGAACGTACGAGATCGTCGCCGATACTCGGGTAGGGCCCGTAGAAGAGGTTGGTGCCGCAGATGGCGTCGTAGTCATCGCCGAAGCCCCCGGTGCCTTCGTAGCCGGTGAGCGCCTGCGGATCGAGGTGCGAGTATGCGGTCACGAAGCGGCCGACGAAGTTCGACAGGTTCCAGCGGGCGAAGGCCTGGCGGTCGTACCAGCGCGGCGGGCTGGTCTCTTTTGCGGCCGACTCCATGTTGTCGGCGCGGTCGAGCAGATCGACCTCGGCGAAGCTGGCATAATCCTCGCCCCAGCTCTCGTTGAGCGCTTCGATGGTGCCGTACTGGTCTTCGAGCCAGCGCCGATAGGCGTCGATGCAGGCGGGATGTGCACAGCAGCCCTTGGTGACGCCCTCATCGCCGAGCGAGTAGACGAACACGCCCTGCTCGCGCAAGCGCGTCTGGTTATCCACGATGCCCTGCACGTATTCGCTGACGGCGGGCTCATCGTTCCAGCACACCGGCTGCATGAAGCCGTCCTCGTCCTTCTGATCGAGGATGCGCGTGCTGTACGGCACGAGCGAGACGTCGCTGGCGCGCGCCGCTGATGGCTGCTCGGTCGGCCCGCTCATGCTCCCGAGCAGCGAGATCTGCCAGCCCGCGCGCTTGAGCACGTCCCAGACGTAGAGACCCAGCACATCGCGCGGGGTGTCCCACTGCACGAAGTTCATCTGCCCGTGGCGACGCTTGGGGACGGTGAAGGTCGCCTGCTGCATCTCGACCTCCTGCCCGTCGGCCAGCAGCACCGCCTCGGCGCGGATCTCGATGGTGGCGTTCGGATCCGGTGCGTACTCGAAGGCGTACGTATCCTGGCCGGCGTTCACCGGCAGCTCGTGCCGCGCGATCACGCGGTCATAGGAGTCGCGGAAGCGTACGCGCAGCACGCTGCCCGCAGGGGCCTCGCCGCGCACGGTGACGGTCCCGGAGATGCTGTCGCCCTGCTCGACGAAGTCGCGGTCAAGAGCGATGGCCTCGACGCCGAAGTCGCTGTCCACCACGAGGTTGCCGGCTCCGCAGGCTTCGACACCGCGGTCACTGCGCGCGATCACGTCGAGGTAGTACTCACCGGCCCGCAGGTTCGGCAGGGGCACGGCCACCGTCGCCCCGCGGTCCGCGGCCACGGTCACCGACTGCTCGGGCAGTTGCCACGTGGCGCCGTCGATGGGCCGGCGCAGTTCCAGCGCCAGGGTGACGGCGGTGGCCCGGTCGCCGGTGGTGGCGAGCGTGACGCGGGCGCGCGCGTCGGGATCATCGCGGCGTACGTGGAGAGGCTCGTCGCCGCAGACCGAGGTTACCTGCACCGCGCCCTCGCGCCCCGCCGCCCACAGGGCGGCGCGCCCGACCAGCAACATGCGGTACTCGTAGTCGGCCAGCCCGCGCCAGGAGAAGGGCGCGCTGGGGGTGAGCGCCCACGCCGGGTAACGCAGCCACGCCGCGCGCCCGGCGCGGAGCCGGTAGCCGGTGGCGACTTCGCGCGGGTCCTGGCCATCGATCAGCGGCAGGCCCTCGGCGAGCATCGGCGGGGTCGGGGTGATCCTGCGCTTCTCGGTCAGATACTCCGAGGCGTCCTGGCCGCAGTAGAGCAGCCCGGCGCCTCCGACCACCTGCTCAAGGATGCGGTACTGCATCTCGCCGGGCAGCTTCTCCATGGGGAAGCCCGCGATCACGTAGAGGTCGTACGGCTCCGCGAGCAGCCGCCGGGCGCGCTCCTCGCCGTCCTTGCCACCATGGAACGACCAGACATCGCCGCGGCGGGCGTAGAAAATCGCGTCGGCATCGATGTCGAAGCGTTGGGACAGCTCGATGACCTCGCGCAGGCGGGTGCCGGGCTCATCCCATTCGCCGCCGTAGTGGCCGGCGAATACGAAGAACAGCGCGCGCACCGGCCCGCCCACCTGTCCGCGCGCCCACTGCTTGTGCGGCGTGACGATGGCGGTGTCGAGCGAGTGGTCCTCCTCGACCTCGTCGGGCGTCGTGGCGGCCCACCCCACTGTCAGGCACGCCGGGGCGAGGAACAGCAGCGTCAGGACCAGCAGGCGTCTCATGGTCAGCCCTCCAGCGCGAGCAGTGCGCTCCGTGGCATCGGCTCAGGAACACGCTCGTCTTCTCCACGGACGGGCGCGCGCCCTGCCGGGACCGGAAGGAAAGCCGGTGCGGCCGGCGAATGCCGTCTACGCTCGTGCGCAGTCATCCCCGGCGCCGGTTGTGTGCACATGGACGCGGTCACGCGCGTTGACTTCCACTGCCACTCGACCTACAGCGACGGCGCGTTGCTGCCGCGCGAAGTCGCCGCGGCGCTTGCCGACGATCACGTGGGGTTCGCGTCGCTCACCGATCACGACTGCCTCGACGGCCTGCGCGGCTTCCGCCACGGGCTGGCGCGCCGCGGTATCGGCTTCATCACCGGTGTCGAGATGACCGTGAGCTGCCACGGCCGCGAAGCCCATCTGCTCGGTTACGGCTTCGATCCCGACCACGAAGAGCTGCGCGCCACCCTGGCGTCCATCCGGCGCGCCCGGGCCGCGCACAGCGTCGTCGGCTCCATGCGCGACCGGCCTCGTCGTCGGTCGCAGGGAACCGCGGCGGCACCCTCGAACACCGGCGTGGGGGGCTGGATCGACATCGCCGACGCGATCGCCCTCATCCAGCGGGCTGGGGGGCGGGCCTTCCTGGCCCACCCGCTGGTGCTCGAGCCCGACCCCGACCGGGTGCGCGACCTGCTGGCGGAGCTGCGCGGCGCGGGCCTTGATGGCGTCGAGGCCTACTACGGCGGACACACGCCTGACCAGCGCGAGCGCCTCGCGGAGATGGCCGAGGAGCTGGGGCTGCTGGTCTGCGGCGGCTCGGACGCGCACGACCGGCGGGGGATGCGCGAGGCGCGGCTGGGCGTGGACATGCCCACCGAGCGCTGGAAGCGCTTCCGCGACGCGGTATGCTGCGGCTCCGAGGCCGGGCAGGCCGGCATCGAGGCGGAACCGCCCGTGGCGCCGCGCGTACGACTGCGCCGACGGCACTTCCTTTTCCACGTGGTCTTCCCTACTGTGCTGGCCATCGGGCTGTTCGTGGCGGCGATCTTCGCGGTCTTCCTGCCCGCGTTCGAGCGCTCGCTGATGGAGCGCAAGCGCGAGATGATCCGCGAGCTGACCAACTCCGCGTGGACCATCCTCGACGCCTACCACCGCAACGAGCTGGCCGGGGCGATGTCGCGCGAGCAGGCGCAGCGGCTTGCGATCTCGGACATCAGCGCGCTGCGCTACGGGCCTGAGGGCAAGGATTACTTCTGGCTCCAGGACATGACCCCGCGCATGATCATGCACCCCTACCGGCCGGACCTGAACGGCCGGGACGTGTCGGACTTCAGGGATCCGCGCGGCGTGCCCATCTTCGTCGAGTTCGCGGACCTGGTGCGCAGGCAGGGCGAGGGGTACATCGACTACGTGTGGCAGTGGAAGGACGACCCCGAGCGACTCGCCCCCAAGCAGTCGTACATCAAGGGCTTCGAGCCGTGGGGCTGGATCATCGGCACCGGCCTGTACACCGAGGACGTGCGTCGCGAGATCGCGGCCATCGAGCGCCGGCTGGTGCGGACCTCGGTGGCGATCTCGGCGCTCGTCTTGCTGCTGCTGCTTTACGTGATGCAGCAGAGCCTGCGCCTGGAACGTGAGCGTCGCGACGCCGAGGAGGGCCTGCGCGAGTCCACCGCGCGCTACCGCTCGGTGGTCGAGGCCACCACCGAGGGCACGCTGGTGGTGCTGGCCGGACGACTGCGCTACGCCAACCCGATCATGCTGCGCCTGCTGGGCACGAGCGCGCGTGAGCTGGAGCTGCTCGACCTCGACGACGTGCTGCCGCGCGATGAGCCCGCCAACGCGCAGGCCTGGGAGCACATCGACCGGGCCGCGGCGGGCGAAGAGCCCGCCGGCGGCTTCGAGGGCGTGTTGCGGCGGCGCGATGGCGAGCCCCTCGAGTGCCTGCTGGCGCTCAGTCGAATGATCTTCGCGGGGCGCGGCGAGCTGGTGCTGCTGGTCAAGCCGGTGGGGCCGACCGCCGGCGCGCTGCAGGCCGGACAGTCGCGTCCGGTGTCAGGCGCAGAGCCGCTTGACCGGCTGTCGGAGGCCATGCCCGCGGGCATCTTCCGGGCGCGCGCCGGCGGTCGAGGAACGGTGCTGGCCGCCAGTCGGGCGGCGGCGCGCCTGCTGGGAGGACCGGACACCGACGACGCCACCCCCCTGACGCTGGCGGCGGTCTTCGACGGCGAGGGCGCCTGGCAGGACTTCCTCGCCGAGGTGCTGCGCGAGGGCGCCGCCGAGCGCCGCCTGCGCGTCGCGGCCGAGGGCATGGCCGCCCGCACCATCGCGATCAGGGCGGTGCCGGCCGCTGATGACGAGGGCGAGTCGCGCTTCCTCGACGGCGTGGTCGAGGATGTCACCGTGCAGGAGAGGCGGGCCGCCGAGCGCGAGGCGATCATCGAGCGCCTGCAGGCCTCGATGCTGTTCCTGCACGAGCCGGTGAGCCGCATCGGCCGCAACGCGGTGTTCTGCGCGCTCGACGCGCCCGTGCGCGATGCCGCCGCCGTAATGACCGCCCGACGCTCGAGCGCGGTGCTGGTACGCTCGGAGAGCGGCCGGGTGGTGGGCATCTTCACCGACCGCGACCTGCGCGAGCGCATCGTTGCGCGCGGCGGCGACCCGGCCACGCCCGTCTACCGGGTGATGACCTCGCCCGTCGTCAGTGTCTCCGAACACGCGGGCATCTACGAGGCGCTCATGGCCATGGAGGGGCATGGCATCGGACACCTGGCCGTGGCCGATGACACCGGGGAGATCGTCGGCGTGGTGTGCGATCAGGATCTGCTCGGTTTCCCCAGTTACGGGCCGATCGTGCTGGCGCGCGAGATCGAGGGAGCGGACACGGCCCCCGAGGTCGCCGCGGCCTGCCGTCGGGCGCCGGGGCTGGCGCGGGCGTTGCTTGACGGCGGCGCTCGCCCCGGCCGGGTGACGCGCATGCTCACCTCGGTGTGTGACGCCGCGGTGGAGCGCTTGGTTGCGCTCGCGCAGGAACAACTCGGGCCGGCGCCGGCGCCCTTCGCCTTCCTCGCGCTGGGCAGCCACGGCCGCCAGGAGCTGGTGCTCTCCAGCGATCAGGACAACGCCCTGATCTATGCCGACGTGGCGGAGGATGAGGCCGAGGCCGTTGCGAGCTACTTCCAGGAGCTGGGGCGGATGGTGTGCGACCGGCTCGATGCCGCGGGCTACCGGTACTGCGAGGGCGAGGTCATGGCCGCCAACCCGCGCTGGTGCCAACCGCTGTCGGCCTGGCGGCGCTACTTCTCCGAGTGGGTGCACGGCGATGAGCCGAGACAGCTCCTCGAGTTCTCCACCTTCTTCGATTTCCGTGCGGTGTGCGGGCGGGCGGAGCTGGCGAGCGAGCTGCGGGCGCATCTCTTCGCGGAGCTGGCCGCGCGGCCGATGTTCTTCGTCTACCTGGCGCAGAACGCGCTGGTGTTCAAGCCCCCGCTGCGGCTGTTCGGGCGCATCATCATGGGCGGGACCGGCGGCGACGCGCCCGGGCAGGTGAACGTGAAGGACGCGCTCATCCCGATCATCGCCTTCGCGCGCCTCTACGCCCTGCGCGAGCGCCTCGATCACACGCACACCCTCGACCGGCTGGACGCGCTGGCGGAGGCGGGCGTGCTCACCGAGGCCGGCCGCGAGCAGACGGTCGCAGCCTACGACACACTCATGCGCCTGCGCCTGCAGCACCAGGCCGAGGACCTGGACACCGACCAGGCTCCGGACAACCTGCTGACCTGGCGCGCGCTCGGCCACCTCGAACAGACGCTCCTGGGGCAGGCCTACCAGCAGGTGGCGGCGGTGCAGGAACGCATCAGCCACGACTTCCTCGGCGGCCGCCAGGCGCCCTGACCGCCGCCGCTTACAGGGCCACGGTCACCACGCCACCGGGCGGGAGGGTGACGGTGTGCGCGAACTCGCCCAGCAGGTCGAAGCCCGGCCCCGGGCGGATGGTTACCGTGACCTCCTCATCCAGCGGATTGTTGGCTGAGATGACCGCCCTGCCGGGGCGCGCATCGTCGAGGCCCAGGAACACCTCGGGGCGCTCGCACACCAGCAGGTTGCCGATGTACACCTCGCGGTCACCCAGCTCGGTGTCCACCTGCAGCATGCCCACACCGTCCTGGATGGCGAAACGCCGGAGCTGGTTGCTGCCGCCGCGCCGCTCGCGCTCGGCGTAGCGATCACCCACACGGTTGAAGCGCCAGACCGGCACCAGCAGCTCGTTGTCGCCGCGGTAGAGGATGCCCGCGGGCCAGCGCGCGTTGAGCCCTTCGATCATCACGGGCAGGTCAAGCGGCAGGGTGGCCTGCGAGATGACGCCGGAGAAGCCGCCATCCTCGGCCCGCAGACGCAGGACGTAGCAGGTGTCGAGCACCTCACCATGCGTGGGCGTGACCGCGTAGGCCGGGTCGCCGCGCAGCCCGAGGGCGTCGCACACCTTCTCCACAAAGCCGGTGTCCGGCCTCCCGCGCACTGTGTCCCACACGGCGAGATAGCGGTAGCTGAGCCGGTCCCCCTGCCGCAGCCGCCCGTTCGGCAGATCGAGGTGGGCCATGAGCGTGGCGGTGCCCGCGCGCTGCCAGATCGCCTCATAGAGCAACCCCGGCTGCAGGGGGATGATGGCCCGCGAGCCGCCGGGCGGCGCGAGCTGGGCGACGAAGTCGGCGCCATCGAGAGTGCCGTAGACGCGCGATTGCCGCTCGCCCAGCACGGTCACCTCGGCCGGCCCATCACTGCGCTGCACCACCACGACGTTCGCCTCCCGCAGCCACTGTGAGCGGAAGACCGGGATGCGCGCCCGCTCGATCTCCACGTCGCGCAGCAGCGTGTAATCGCCCTCGATCAGGTAGACGTTAGTGCCGCCGGCACGCGGCGCGAACACGATCTGGCGCGTGCGCCCGCGCCACAGATCCGAGGGCGTGGCCCGCAGGGGCTCGTCATTGCGGTTCCAGTTGCCGCTGGCCTCGGGCGGGTAGTAGTGGGCGATGGCGTCGTCCTTGATCCAGCCGAAGCGCCCGACCAGGGGGAGCTGCTGGTCCACCGCCGGTCGCTTGGTGCCGTCGGTGAAGTCGGAGGGGAAGAAGTTGCCGTTGCCCGCCTGCTGGTCGATGTATGACTCGAGCCCGCGCGGGGCGAAGAAGTTGACCGCTTCGAACTTCCCCGACAGGTAGGTGTTGAGGTTGTCGGTGCACCGGACCACGTTGGCCTCCTGGGTCATGGTCCGACCGACGCTGCTGATCAGCCGCCCACCGGCGGTATCGGTCGCGAACACCAGGAACTGCCGGTTCTTGTCCTGGTACCACTCGAAGTCGGCCGTCCAGTGGGTGTCGCCGTCGAGCAGCACACGACGAAACAGCTCGGGGCCGTCCTGGATCACCACCTCGCGCAGGCCCGCGGGAGCGGACAGTTCGAGGTGGATGCGGTAGCGGTCGTTGTCGGGGATCGCGAGGTCCGCCGAGCCGAAGTTGTAGACGCGGTAGTCGTCAATGAGCGGCCCGCCCGAGACGAAGCTGGTGCGCTGCCAGACGTGGCGGCCCTCGTGCATGGCGATGTTGAGCGAGAGCGCACTGATGACATCGGACAGCTCCCACCAGCGCACCCGGGTCTGCCAGGGTGCGGCGGCGGCCGCCCGCACCTGCTCGGGCGATCCGGCGAAGTTGACGATCACCGGGAACAGATCGTAGCCGCGGTCCTGCAGCCCGACGTAGGTGTTGATGGCGTCATCGATCACCTCGCCGCCGCGCAGCGTAAGCACCGCCATGCCCTTGAAATTGCCCTGCAGCCAGGCGGGCTCGGGGTTGTGTCCGGCATCGGTCATGATCAGCGGCGGGAAGCCGCAGCCGCGGAAGACCAGGTTGTTGACCTCCAGCGCGCCCGACGTGCCGGGTACAAACCAGTCGTCCTGCGGCCAGGTGAGCCGGTGGCCGAAGGTGGTCCAGCAGTTGCCCGACCGGTCGCGGTAGAGCCAGCCGGGGTAGACCTGGAAATCCTCGCCGCACGCCTCCCGGCAGATGGCGCGCAGGTGCTCCCACTCCTCGGGCGCAAGTTCGCCCAGATCCTCGGTGAAGGCCGCGAAGTCGTAGCCGGCGGCCCGTGCGGCGGCGATCAGTTCCTCCGGGCTCGCCCGCCCCACCGAGAGCGAGCTTTGCAGGCCGATGAGGCCGCGGTAGAGGTTGGGCACCGCCCGCCCGGTGATGTGCACCTCGTCCCAGTTGATGCGCTGGAAGCCCACCTCGTCGCCGATGTTGATGGCGGGCGGCGCGACCGCCACGCCGCCGAAGGTACCGCGTGAGGGTTCGCCCAGCCAGCGCAGCAGGTTCAGCACCAGGACCCGGGCATCCGAAGGCCTGCGCGCATCGGTGCCGTCCATGATCAGGCCGCCGCCCCAGAACGGGTGATAGCCGTCGATGATGTAGGCCGAACCGACCGTCGGCCACAGCGCCAGGCGGCCCGCGCCCGCCGAGCGCACCGCCACCAGCGCGGGCTCACTCGCAATCGAGCCGGGCTCGACAGGCTCGTCGCGGCCCTTGCCCAGCACAGTGGTGATGCTGTGCGCGGTCGGCGAAGCCCGCACCAGCACATCCCACGCCTCGCCCACCTGCACCGGGTGAGTGTAGTAGGCCCAGGCGAAGTCCACCGGATAGAGCAGCCCGCGCACGCCCTCGGTGATCGCATGGGGCTGCACGTTGCCGGTCCAGGCCAGCGCGCTCATGCCGAAGCTGGGCAGCACCAGCGACGGATCCTGCTCCTGCACCTGCTCGGGGAGCACCCGCCCGTCCCAGGGCTGCAGGAAGCGATCCACCTCTTCGGTGCCGCGCTCCATGCCCCACATGCCGTACTCGGTAATCCCCGTGATCAGCAGGCCACCGCCCTCCTCGACGAAGCGCGCAAGCAGCGCCTCCGCCGCGCGAATCTCGTCGGCCAGGCCGGGATGTTTGCCGATCATCGGGAAATCCAGGAGCACGATCGCGTTGAACTGCCGCAGGTAATCCCACGACAGCCTGGTCGAGAAGTTGGCGGCGCTCCAGGCGATGCCCTCGGCGGCCATGATGTCCTGCAACCGCTCGTCGGGCAGGAATGAGCGCAGCGCGAAGATCTTCTCCTGCCCGGGATCGGTCACGGTCACACTGCCGTGCAGGAAGAGTACGTTGAGCGGCGCGTTCTGCGCGAACGCCTCCTCTGTCGCGGTCACTGCCGCGGTCACTGCCAGGACGACGACGATTGCGGTTCTCATCAGCCGAACACCTCACGGTTGGCGCACGCGCAACGCTCCTCGGCGCCGGACTCGAGGTAGACCTCGATGGCCGTCAGCCGGCCGTCGCCGGCTTCACTGGAGGCGCCCGCGGGCGAGCTGATGACCGGGCGCGTGTGCGCTCACATCATGCGCTCACGCGTGATCCGCCACAGATGCACCAGCCAGGCGGTGCGGGCGTCCCATGCCAGGAGCGCCGCCAGCACCGCCAGGACGCCGACCGACCGGAACCGCCGCGGGATCAGCACATGGAAGCCCAGCCCCAGCAGCAGCCCCAGCGCCGGGACGAGGGCGGGCGTGTACCGCCCGGCGAACTCGAGCACGTGCCAGTCCTGCAGCGTCACCTGCTGCCACACGCCCAGGACGCCGACGGCAAGCGCGGCGGCACACGCGGCCACCAGCGCGCGCTGCACCCCGGAGAGCCCTGAGCGCCAGCGGGCCACCACGCCGATACACCCGCTCAGGACGATCAGCGCCGCCGGGAGTCGGCTCAGCCACGGCTCGACCGCCAGAGCCAGGCCGTACTTGGCTATCGCCTGGTTGACGAACCACGAGGCCCCGCCGCGGAAGTACCAGTGCGGCTCCCACAGGCCCGTCAGCAGCTCGTCCACGGTGCCCAGCAGCAGCCACACCATCGCCGGCGCGTCCAGCAGCAGGGCGACGGGTGAAACGAACAGCGGTCGGTAGTCGGAACGCGGGAAGGGCTCGCCCAGCACCACGGCGTTCCGCACGTACCACGGCGCGGCGACGACTGCCGCGGCGGCCAGCCCGGCGCCCAGCAGCGCCGCGGTGCGCAGCCATCGTCCCTCGGTCTCGCGATGACCTGTCACCACGGCTGCGACGAGCACGGGTCCCACCAGCAGCGCCGCCGTCAGCTTGACCGCCAGGGCCGCCCCGAACGCGATGCCCAGAGCGATCATCGGTCGCAGCGGCCGGTCGGCCTGCAGCGCGCGCACGGTGAGGTAGAGGCCGCCGGCCACGAACAGCTCGGCCAGGGGATCGTTGTTGATGGTGCCGCCGATGTACGCGTTGGTGCCGAAGGTCGCCACGAAGATCATCGCGAGGGCGCTGACCGCCGGCTCGCTGGGGAAGGCGGCACGCGCGGTCAGCCGCACCAGCAGCAGCGTGCCGATGCCCAGCAGCACGCTCACCAGCCGCGCCGCGCGGTAGAACAGCGCCTCATCGCCTCCGACGGCCGCGTAGATCGGCGCGATCAGCAGATAGTAGGTCGGCGGATGCTGCGCCTGGGGCGTGCCGATACGGCCGGAGGCCGAGGTGCGGATCGTCGGAGTGAAGTCGGGCAGCTCGTGGTTGACCGCCAGCGAGCGCACGTAGGCGAGGTGCTGACGCTCGTCCGGGCCCTCACCGGGGCGGATCAGGAACACGAAGGTGCCCGCCAGCGCCAGCCACGCCACCAGCGCCGCCGCCTCGACGAAGCGCCAGCGACGCGCGCCATCGCGCCCGGTTCCGGCCTCGTGCTCGGCCATGGGATGGCTACTTCATCGCCGAAGCACGCCTGCCCTGCCGGGGTGCCCGTGCGCTGCGCGCCCTCCGCCGCGAGAGCCTGGCGCTGATTCGACTGCTGGGCCCGGGCGTCGTAGACGAACTGATGCTCCC